>NZ_CP108002.1:7564932-7867530 GCF_041435055.1 Streptomyces sp. NBC_00341
GGAACGGCGGTAACCGCAGGTAAGGGAGAGGCCGCCACCGGCTGCCGATTACGTGCGCGCACTTGCCCCGACCCGCCGGGGAAGGTAGTCCCTTGTCGTACAAGGTGCCTCTTCGTGACCGGACTTGGGAGTGCGCATGAACGATCCACAGCGGTACCGCGAGGCGTGGGAAGGCTTCTGGGAAGCGACATCGGACGCGCCGGGCGAGGCGATCTGGGACTCCGATCCCTCACTGAGCGCCGTACCGCACAGCGAACTGCTCCTGCCGTACGCCGACGCCTCGCTGCCCGTCGTCGACCTCGGCTGCGGCAACGGCACCCAGACCCGCTACCTCGCCACCCGGTTCGCCCACGCCATCGGAGTGGACCTCTCGCACGCCGCGATCGGCCATGCCCGCCGGGCGGACACCGAGGGCGTCGCCGAGTTCGCCCAGCTCGACCTGACCGACGGCGACGCGGTCCGCGCCCTGCACGAGCGGATAGGGGACGCCAACGTCTATATGCGGGCGGTGATCCACCAGAGCGAGGCCGAGTCCAGGCCCGCGGTGGCCGCAGCAGTGGCGACGCTGCTAGGCGCGCGCGGCCGGGCCTTCGTGGCGGAGCTGACCCCGGCCTCCAAGGACGTACTCCGGCTGGCGGCACAGGGGCCGGACGGTCCGCCCAAGAAGCTGCGCCGGGTCTACGACCACGGGCTCAAACCGGCGGATGCCGCCGAGGAGGAGGTGCCCGGCCTCCTGAGCGCTGCTGGGCTGACCACGCTGGACAGCGGTCGCACGGCCCTGCCGCAGACCGAGCAGCTGCCCGACGGGACCCGGATCGACCTGCCGGCCAGGTGGTTCGTGCTGGCCGTCGGCTGAACGGGGTCCGCGAGCGCGCCGGGGTCCCGGGCCGGGAGAGACCTCAGCGCGCGTCCTGCCCCCGCACCAGGGTCATGAGCGCCCGCGCCCCGGGGCTCATGACCCGCGCGTCCGGAAGCACCACGACGCTCTCGTAGTACGGCTGGACGGGCCCGTCCAGCCGTACCGTCGCCAGGCCCCGCGCCTCGGGCTTGCGGGTGAAGTGGTGCGGCACCACCGCGATGCCGAGCCCTTCCTGCACCAGTTCGAGCAGGCTGTGGACATCGTTCACCTCAAGTGCCACCGTGCGGCGGACCAGCGCGGCCGTGAACGCCTCGTCGGCCGCCCGGCGCGGACCCCAGTCCGGATGGAAGTCGATGAACGGCTCGCCCGGCAGCTCGTCCCACCCGGCCCGGTCCCTCGCGGCCAGCCGGTGGCCGGGGGCGCACAGCAGGACCATGGGCTCACGGGCCAGCGGGACCAGCTCGCCGCGCCACTCCACGGAGCTGACCGTGGCGGCGAAGGCGATGTCGAGCCGCCCGCCGGCCACCCCGTCCACCAGACTCGTCGTCCCCTCCTGGCGGAGCCGGATCTCCATGTGCGGATGCTCACGGTGGAAGGCGGCGAGCAGCCGGGGCAGACTCACCCCGGCCACGCACTGCTCGACCCCCACCGACAGGGTGCCGCGCAGCAGCCCCCGTACGGCGTCGACGGCGTCCTTCGCCGCCCGCGCGCCCGCCAGCGTGCGCTCGGCCTCCACCAGCAGGGCGCGCCCCGCCTCGGTCAGCCGGACGCTGCGGGTGGTCCGGCTGAACAGCGGGGTCCGCAGCTCCTGCTCCAGCGCCCGGACGGAGGCGGAGAGGCCGGACTGCGACACGGCGAGGCGCTCGGCGGCCCGGGTGAAGTGCTGTTCCTCGGCGACCGCGACGAAGTGTTCCAGCTGGCGCAACTCCATGATTGAGAAATATAGGCGCTGAATCCAAGCGGAATCTCCTGTTGGACTGCTGGATCGTTCTGCGCGAGCCTGGAGCCCGCACGGCGTACCCCGTCGTGGACCGGAACGATCTCTCCCGTGGAGCCCCGCATGTACATCCCGTCCGCAGACCGCTACCAGGACATGCCCTACCGGCGCACCGGGCGCAGCGGTCTGAAGCTGCCGGCCCTCTCGCTCGGCCTGTGGCACAACTTCGGCGGGGACCGGACTCCGGAGACCCAGGGGCAGATCCTGCGCCGGGCCTTCGACCTCGGCATCACCCACTTCGACCTGGCGAACAACTACGGACCGCCGCCCGGCTCCGCCGAGACCGCGATGGGCCGCGCGCTGGCCACGGACTTCGCCCGGCACCGGGACGAGATCATCGTCTCCACCAAGGCCGGCTACCTGATGTGGGACGGCCCGTACGGGGAGTGGGGCTCGCGCAAGAACCTGCTCTCCTCGCTCGACCAGAGCCTCGGCCGGCTCGGGCTCGACTACGTCGACATCTTCTACTCCCACCGCCCCGACCCCGAGACCCCGCTCGAAGAGACGATGGGCGCCCTCCACTCGGCGGTCCAGCAGGGCAAGGCGCTCTACGTGGGCGTCTCCAACTACTCCGCCGAGCAGACCCGGGAGGCCGCGCGCATCCTGAAGGACCTCGGCACCCCGCTGCTCATCCACCAGCCGCGCTACTCGATGCTGGACCGCTGGGCCGAGGACGGCCTGCTCACCGCCCTCGACGAGCTGGGCGCCGGCTCCATCGCGTACTCGCCGCTGGAACAGGGCATCCTCTCCGACCGCTACCTCCGCGGCATCCCGGAGGGCTCACGGGCGGCGGGCAGCAGCCCGTTCCTGTCGGCCGACTCCGTCACCCCTGAGCTGGTTGGACGCCTCCGCGAGCTCGACGAACTGGCCTCCGAGCGCGGCCAGTCGCTGGCCCAGCTGGCGCTGGCCTGGGTGCTGCGCGGCGGCCGGGTCACCTCCGCCGTCGTCGGTGCGAGCAGCGTCGCCCAGCTGGAGAACAGCGTCCAGGCGGTCCGCAACCTGGAGTTCAGCGACAAGGAGCTCAAGCGGATCGAGAAGCTGCTGAAGGGCGCGAAGCGCCGCTGAGACAGCCGCGCGTGCGGGCGCCCCGCAACAGGGGAGCCCGCACTCCCCGTCCGGCAGCGGGCTGTGAGGATGGCCGCCATGACATGGACGGCGCCCCACCGCACCCGTACGACCCCCGACGGCCTCCAGCTGAACGCACCCGGCACCGCGGACGAGCGGACCATGCTGGCCGGCTGGCTCCAGTGGCACCGCGAGACGCTCCTGGTCAAATGCGCCGGACTCGGCCCTCAGGAGCTGGCCCGCACCACCGCAGGACCGTCCGGGCTCAGCCTGCTCGGGCTGGTGCGGCATCTGGCCGAGATCGAACGCTGGTGGTTCCGGCGGAGCTTCGCCGGCCAGCCGCTCGGTGAGGTGTTCACCGGGCCGGACGACGGTGACGAAGGTCTCCAGGGTGTGGACCCGGCCCGCGCGGAGCACGACTACGCGGCCTACCTGGCCGAGGTCGCGGCGGCCGGGGAGGCGGTCGCGGGCCGGGACCTCGACGAGACCTTCGTGACGGCGCAGGGCGGCAGGACCTGCAGCCTGCGCTGGGTCTACCTGGCCATGATCCAGGAATATGCCCGGCACAACGGCCACGCGGATCTGCTGCGCGAGCGGACCGACGGCGAGACCGGTGACTATCCACGGGGCTGAGCCGCACGGCGCCCTTCAGTGGAATGGACCAATGGAGGTCCCGACAGCCCTGGCCTGCCCGTTCTGTGACGCGTACCGTGTGGCCGCATGAAGATCCTCGTGAGTGCCGACATGGAAGGCGCCACCGGCGTGACCTGGCCGGCCGATGTGCTGCCCGGCACGCCGCAGTGGGAGCGCTGCCGTTCCCTGTTCACCTCCGACGTCAACGCCGCGGCCCTCGGGTTCTACGACGGGGGCGCCGACGAGGTGCTCGTCAACGAGGCCCACTGGACGATGCGCAACCTGCTCCTGGAACGGCTCGACGACCGGGTCCAGATGCTCACCGGCAAGCACAAGTCGCTCAGCATGGTGGAGGGCATCCAGCACGGGGACGTCGACGCGGTCGCCTTCATCGGCTACCACACGGGTGCCGGTACGGAAGGCGTCCTGGCCCACACCTATCTGGCCAACTCCATCACCGGGGTCTGGCTGAACGGGATCAGGGCCAGTGAGGGGCTGCTGAATGCGCACGTCGCGGCCGAGTACGGCGTCCCCGTCGTGCTCGTCACCGGGGACGACCTGACCTGTGTCGATGCGGCGGGCTACGCGCCCGACGCCCGCACGGTCGCGGTCAAGGACTACGTCTCGCGCTACGCGGCGGTCTGCCGCACCCCCGCCCGTACCGCCGCCGACATCCGTGCGGCGGCCAAGGAGGCGGTCGCTTTGGCGGGCCGGTACTCGCCCGTCGACGGCGGACCGTTCACCGTGGAGCTGGAGTTCGACGCCGAGCACCTGGCAGCGGCGGCCACCGTCGTACCGGGCGTCGCGGTCTCCGGCGAGAGGCGTGTCGTCTATACGAGCGAGACGATGTACGAAGGTATCCGCACGTTCAAGGCGGTGACGACCATCGTGTCGTCCGCCGTGGAGGAACAGTATGGCTGAGGTGACCAACCCCAGGAGCGGCGTCGACGCACTCGCGCTCGACGAATCGGTGACGTTCACCTCCGAACTGATCCGCATCGACACCACCAACCGGGGCGGCGGCGACTGCCGCGAACGCCCGGCGGCCGAGTACGTGGCCGAGCGGCTGGCCGCCGCCGGACTCGAACCGACGCTCCTGGAGCGCACCCCCGGCCGCACCAACGTGGTCGCCAGGATCGCCGGCACAGACCCGTCCGCCGACGCGCTGCTGGTCCACGGACACCTGGACGTGGTGCCCGCGGAGGCCGACGACTGGTCCGTGCACCCCTTCTCCGGTGAGGTCCGCGACGGTGTCGTCTGGGGCCGGGGCGCCATCGACATGAAGAACATGGACGCGATGGTCCTCGCCGTCGTCCGGTACTGGGCCAGGGCGGGCGTCCGGCCCCGCCGCGACATCGTGATCGCGTACACCGCCGACGAGGAGGCCAGCGCCGACGACGGCTCGGGCTTCCTCGCCGATCAGCACCCCGGACTCTTCGAAGGCTGTACGGAGGGCATCAGCGAATCCGGTGCCTTCACCTTCCACGCGGGGCCGAACATGCCGCTCTACCCCATCGCGGCGGGCGAGCGCGGCACCGGATGGCTCAAGCTGACCGCCCACGGCAAGGCGGGGCACGGCTCCAAGGTCAACAAGGCCAACGCGGTCAGCACGCTGGCCGCCGCCGTCGCCCGGATCGGCGCCCACGAGTGGCCGGTGCGCCTCACCCCGACGGTCCGGGCCGCGCTCACCGAGATCGCCGCACTGCACGGCATCCACCCCGACCTCGACGCCCCCGGCTTCGACGTGGACGAGCTTCTCGGCAAGATCGGACCGGCCGCCGCCCTCATCGAGCCGACCGTCCGCAACAGCGCCAACCCGACGATGCTGGACGCCGGGTACAAGGTCAACGTCATCCCGGGCCACGCCACCGCGTTCATCGACGGCCGTACGGTGCCCGGCGGCGAGGACGAGTTCCACGCCACCATGGACCGGCTGACCGGACCCTCTGTCGACTGGGAGTTCCACCACCGCGAGGTGGCCCTCCAGGCCCCGGTCGACTCGCCCACGTACGCGAAACTCCGGTCCGCCGTCGAGCGGTTCGACCCGGACGGCCATGTGGTGCCGTACTCCATGTCGGGCGGCACCGACGCCAAGCAGTTCTCCCGGCTCGGCATCACCGGCTACGGCTTCTCCCCGCTGAAGCTGCCCGTCGGCTTCGACTACCAGGCCCTCTTCCACGGCGTGGACGAACGTGTCCCCGTCGAGGCGCTGCACTTCGGCGTCCGGGTCCTGGACCACTATCTCCGCACCGCCTGAACCACTCGGGGGAATTCGAACATGGCAACCACGCAGGCCTACGGAAGCTGGCCGTCCCCGATCGACGCCGCGCTGGCCGCCTCGCGGGACGGCCGGCCCGAGTACGTCGAAGCGGTCGGCGACGAACTGTGGTGGACGGAACCCCGCCCGGCCGAGTCCGGCCGGCGCGCCCTGGTGCGACGACTGGCCGACGGCACCACCGAGGAGCTGCCCGCCCCCTGGAACGTCCGCAGCCGGGTCATCGAGTACGGCGGACGGCCCTGGACGGGTACGGAACGCGCCGAGGCCGGCCCGCTGATCGTCTTCGTCCACTTCGACGACCAACGGCTGTACGCCTACGAGCCGGACGGGCCCGGCGAGCCGTGGCCGCTCACCCCCGTCTCGGCGGTCGGCGGCGGACTGCGCTGGGCCGATCCGCGACTGCGTCCGGACCGGGGCGCCTCCGGCGAGGTCTGGTGCGTCCTGGAGGAGTTCACCGGCGAGGGGCCGGCCGAACTGCGCAGGCTGATCGCCGCCGTGCCGCTGGACGGATCGGCGGCCGGTGACCGCTCCGCGGTACGCGAACTCTCCGACGACCGGCACCGGTTCGTCACCGGACCCGAGCTCTCGCCCGACGGACGGCGGGCGGCCTGGATCGCCTGGGACCACCCGCGGATGCCGTGGGACGGCACCGAGGTGATCGTCGCGGACATCGGTGACGACGGAACGTTCCACGCCCCCCGGACCCTGCTGGGCGGTCCGGAGGAATCCGTACCGCAGATCCAGTGGGCCGACGACGGACGGCTGCTCTTCGCCAGTGACCGCAGCGGCTGGTGGAACCTGTACCGCGCGGAACCGGACGGCAGCGCGGTGGAACTCTGCCCCAGGCAGGAGGAGTTCGCCGGACCGCTGTGGAAGATCGGGCTCAGCTGGTTCCGGCCGCTGGAGAACGGGCTGATCGCCACCCTGCACGGCACGGGCGCCACCACGCTCTCCGTCCTCGACCCGGAGACCGGGACGCTCGTCGACATCGCCGGGCCCTGGACCGAATGGGCCGGGACGCTCGCCGTACAGGGCAGCCGGGTCATCGGCATCGCCGCGAGCCCGCACAGCGCGTACGAGATCGTGGAGCTGGACACAGCGACCGGGCACACCCGGATCATCGCGGCGGAGCACGAGGACGCCGTCGACCCCGCGTACTACCCCGAGCCCGCGGAGCGCACCTTCGCCGGTCCCGGCGGCCGGGAGATCCACGCCCACATCTACCCGCCGCACAGCCCCGACCGGACCGGACCGGCCGGCGAACTGCCGCCCTACGTCGTATGGGCGCACGGCGGCCCCACCGGGCACGCCGCCCTCGTCCTCGACCTGGAGATCGCCTACTTCACCTCGCGCGGCATCGGGGTGGCCGAGGTCAACTACGGCGGCTCGACCGGTTACGGACGGGAGTACCGCAACCGCCTGCGCGAACAGTGGGGCGTCGTCGACGTGGAGGACTGCGCGGCCGTGGCCGGCGCGCTCGCCGCCGAGGGCACCGCGGACCCGGACCGGCTCGCCGTCCGTGGCGGCAGCGCCGGCGGCTGGACCACGGCCGCCTCGCTGACCGGCACCGACGTCTACGCCTGCGGCACGATCATCTACCCCATCCTCGACCTGACCGGCTGGGGCAGCGGCGAGACCCACGACTTCGAGTCGCAGTACCTGGAATCGCTGGTGGGCCCGCTGGCCGAGGTCCCCGAGCGCTACCGCGACCGCTCTCCGAGCACCCGCACCGACCGGCTCACCACACCGTTCCTGCTGCTCCAGGGCGAGGACGACCCGATCTGCCCGCCCGTACAGTGCGAGCGGTTCCTGGCCGCCGTGGAGGGGCGCGGCATCCCGCACGCCTACCTCACCTACCCGGGCGAGGGCCACGGCTTCCGCCGCGCCGACACCATGATCAGCGCGCTGGAGGCCGAACTCTCCCTCTACGCCCAGACCTTCGGCATCGAGAGGCCCGACGTGCCGAGGCTGGAGCTGCGGAAGTGACGCTCGCGCCTTCCGCGCCCCTAGCCCCGCTCACCCGCCCCGCCCGGCTGCGCGCGGGCGCCAGGGTCGCCGTCGTCTCCCCGAGCGGGCCCGTACCCGTCGACCGCCTGGAGCCCGGCCTGGACATCCTGCGCGGCTGGGGCCTCGAAACCGTGACGATGCCTCATGTCCTGGACGTACACCCCGGCCTCGACTACCTGGCCGGTGCGGACGAGGCGCGTGCCCGGGATCTCCAGGAGGCCTGGTGCGATCCGTCGGTCGACGCGGTGATCTGTGCACGGGGCGGGTACGGGGCGCACCGCATGGTCGATCTGGTCGACTGGGCGGCGATCCGGGCCGCCGGACCCAAGGCGTTCGTCGGCTACAGCGACATCACCGTCCTCCACGAGGCGTTCGCCATCCGGACGGGCTTCGCCACCCTGCACGGCCCCATGGTGGGCACGGAGGCCTTCCTCAAGGACCCGCGCACCCAGGAGTCGCTGCGGGCCACCCTGTTCGAGCCGGAGACCGTGCGGACGCTGGGTCTCGACGGGGCGGGAGTGCTGGCGCCCGGCCGGGCCGGGGGGATCACCTACGGCGGCTGCGTGAGCCTGCTCGCCGCCGGACTGGGCACCCCGCACGCCCGGCGACCGGCCCGCGGCGGGCTGCTGGTCATCGAGGACACCGGCGAGTCCCCGTATGCCATCGACCGCATCCTCACCCAGCTGCTGCGGGCCGGGGCGCTCGACGGCGTCGCCGGGGTGGCCTGCGGCTCCTGGATGGGCTGCGGGCCGTACGAGAAGGTGCGGGCGGTGCTCGCCGACCGGCTCGGCGGCCTCGGTGTCCCCGTCGTCGAGGAGCTGGGTTTCGGGCACGGCCCCACCGGGCTGACGATCCCGCTCGGGGCGCCGGCCGTACTCGACGCGCCTGCGGACGGCGGCCCGGCCACCCTCACGGTCCAGGTCGCGGCGCTGCTCTGAGCGGGAGGGACCGGCACGCCTGCCCGCGCCGCTGTCACCCGAATGGGCGTACAGAACGGCCCCCGGCCCCCGGACGGAGTCATCCTGGTGCCCCGGGGGCCGAGGCCGCACCAGGAGCAGGGAAGGGGCCGTTCATGAGCCCGAAAGACGTGTCGAGCGGCGGTACGCGCAGCACCGGTCCCTTCACCCCGGCCCGCATCCTGATCCTCGTCATCGCGGTCCTGTCGGTGGTGTTCATCGCCGAGAACACCACCGACGTGACGGTCCGCCTGCTGATCCCGCTGGTGACGATGCCGCTCTACGTGGCGCTGGTGGTGATGTTCGTGGCCGGGATGGCCTGCGGCGCCTACTTCTTCCGCAGGCGGCCCAAGTAGCACCGGGGCCCCGCACGCCACATACGCTGGGCCGATGTCCGACACCACCTACCTGGCCGAGGGACCGCGCACCGCGATCCGCCCCTTCACCCCCGCGGACGCGGACGAGTTCACCGCACGTGCGCGGGAGAGCCGCGAACTGCACCGGCCGTGGCTCTTCCCGCCTACCGATCCGGACACGTACGCGGCCTACGCGACCGTACTCATCGAGGATCCGTCGAAGGCGGGCTTCCTCGTGTGCGAGCGGCACGGGGCCGGTGGTGACGGTGCCGTCGCCGGCTTCATCAACATCAACAACATCGTCATCGGCGGCTTCCGCTGCGGAGCGCTCGGATACGGCGCCTTCGCCCACGCGGCCGGGCGCGGACTGATGGCCGAGGGGCTCGGACTGGTGCTTCGGTACGCCTTCGGACCCCTCGGCCTGCACCGCCTCGAAGCCAACGTTCAGCCGGGCAACGAGGCGTCGATCGCGCTGGTGCGCCGGGCCGGATTCCGGCTGGAGGGCTTCTCGCCGGACTTCCTGTTCATCGACGGGGCCTGGCGCGATCACGAGCGCTGGGCGATCACCGCGGAGATGCGCTGACCACACCGGCCCGGTGGCCTCAGCCCGTCCCGGCGACCAGTTGCGCGTCCAGCGCCGCGAACAGCCAGTCGTGCGCGGACCCCGGGGTCGGCTCCGGTGTTCCGCCCGGCGGGGTGACCACCTCGGACACCAGCTCCCAGTAGCGGTCGATCCGGGGATCGGCCGCCAGCTGCCCGGCCAGCACCCGGCGGAAGGCGAGGGTGTCCCGGCTGCCGTACGCGCTCGCGTACGCGTCCACGAAACTGTCCAGCTCCGGGCCCGGAGACGGCCGCAGTCCCCGGCGCATCCGGGCGCCCGCCAGCTCGTAAGCCTCGGCCAGACCGGCGTACAGCACAGCCGGCCGGCCGGCCCCCTCGCTCCGGTGCGCCGCCGGCTGAGGTCGCTCGGTGCCGGCGCACGGACGGGTCACGAAGGCGTACAGCCGGGCGAAGGCGAGAACCTGGGCGGGCTCCGGCTCTTCGGGCGGCTGCGGCACCACAGCCTCCAGGAACGCGGCGGTCGCCCCGGCCGGCATCCGGGGCGGCAGCCAGCCCCGCCAGAAACGGGCCAGCGGCGCGGTGTCCGGAGGCGCGGACACCGCGCCGATCAGGCGCAGCCGGTCCGCACGCTCACCCGGCCGGCACTCCTGCACCAGCCGCAGCCCCGCCTCCCGCCAGCGCAGCGCCCGGAGCTGGGAGCCCAGTTCGCGCAACTGCCCCGCGACGGCGTCCTCCAGCACGCTGCCCGCCCCGGTCTCCTCCTCGTCGAGGACCCGGTGCACCTCACGCACCGGAAGGCCCAGCGCACGCAGCGAGCGGACCAGCCGCAGCCGGCCGAGCGCCTCCGGGCCGTACCGGCGATGCCCGCCGGCGCTGCGGCAGGCCTCCGGCAGCAGGCCGCTGTCCGAGTAGAAGCGGACGGTCTTGACGGTGACACCCGCACGCTCGGCGAGTTCACCGATGCCGTACAGGCCGTCGTGGGACGGGAACACTTGAACCTCCCTCCGGGGGAGCTTCTACCGTACCGGCGGGCGCTGCCGCAGAGTCGTGGCGGCGTCGCGGGCGAGGAGCGCTGAGGAGAGACCGATGACCGCATTCATCCTGGTACCTGGCATGTTCACCGATACACACGTATGGCGGGAGACCGCCGCGCGGCTGACCGCGGAGGGCGACGAGGTGCACGCGGTGGCCCTCACCGGAACCGGTGGCCCCCGCCCCGCCGCGGCGGACACCATCGATCTGGAGACCCACATCGCGGACGTGCTCGCGGTGATCGACTCGGTCGGCGCCGCGCCCGGCCGGCCGATCGTGCTGGTCGGCCACGACTACGGCATCCATCCGGTGCTGGGCGCCGCCGACCGCAGGGCCGAGAGCGTCGGCCGGATCGTGTACCTGGACTCGGGGCTGCCGCAGGACGGCGTTCCCGCCCTGGCCGCGGTACCCGACCCGGCCCTGCGTGAGGAGCTGGCCGAGCGCGCCGGTACCGACGGGGCCCACGGGGAGCTGCCCGCCCCGGCCCGCGACGGGTGGCAGCGCTGGGGCAGCACCGAGGGCGTTCCCGACGCGGCGCTGGACCGGCTCACCGCGTCCGCCACGCCGCAACCGCTGCGCACCCTGCTCCAGCCGCTGCGGCTGACCGGCGCGGCGGCCTCGCTGCCCGTCACCGGGGTGCTGTGCAACGCGGGCGGCTCCAGCATCGAGATGGTCCAGCGGGGCGTGGACTTCGGTGAACCCACCCTCCAGGTCTTCACCGGCCCACAGGTGACGTTCTTCGAACTCCCCACCGGCCACTGGCCGATGCTGTCCCTCCCGGCCGAGCTCGCGGAGGTCCTGCGGCGGGCGGCCGAGGGCGGGGGACACCGGCTGGTGGCCCCCGACGCCGCGCAGCCGCCCGCACACCTGCGGCCGTTCCTGCTCGACGTACCGGACATCCCGCGCGAGCGGACCGGCCACACCGACCTGTACCTGCCCGCCGCAGAGGGCCCGCGCCCGGCCGTGGTGTTCGTGCACGGCGGACCGGTACCCGCCGAGGCGAGGCCGACCCCGAGGGACTGGCCGGCCCTGACCGGGTACGCCCGCTACGCGGCCGGGCAGGGCGTCGTGGGCGTGACCCTCGATCACCGACTGCACGACGTCGCCGACTACCCGCTCGCCGCCGAGGACATCGGGGCCACCCTTGAGCTGGTCCGGGCCGATCCCCGGGTGGACGGGGAGCGGATCGCTCTGTGGTTCTTCTCGGGCGGCGGTCTGCTCATGGCGGACTGGCTGCGGCAGCCGCCGTCCTGGCTGCGCTGCCTGGCGGCGAGCTACCCGGTGCTGGCGCCACTGCCCGTGCTGGGCCCGGTCGACGCCCGATTCCGGCCGGCGGACGCGGTGCCGAAGGCCGGCGCCCTGCCCCTCGTGATCACCCGCGTCGGCCGCGAGAGGCCGGAGATCGCCGCCACGGTGGAGGAGTTCCTCACCGCGTCCCGGGACTGCGGGGCGGCGGTGGAGGTGATCGACGTACCGAACGCCCACCACGCCTTCGAGACCATCGACCTGACCCCGGAGTTGCGCGACGCGGTGCATCGCGGGATGCGCGCGGTGCTGGACCACCTGGCGGTGTGAACGCGGGGCCCTAAGGCGTTTCCCGTGGACGGGTGGCCGGCAGGCGGGCCAGTACGGCGCCCCGGAGCAGCACCTCGCGCAGCTGTACGGGGGTCAGCGTGCGGGTGGACATGTTGCGTTGGCTGGGGTGGTAACTGCCGACCAGGTGCAGTGTTCGTTGTCCGTCGCGGCTGGTGAGGGCTGCTTCAGCGCCGTGCCCGAAGGCGGGACGGGGGCGGGGCAGCTGCCAGCCGGCGTCGGCCAGCACCGGGAGCAGTGTCTGCCAGGCGAAGCCGCCGAGCACCACGACGGCGCGCAGCGCCGGGCTCAGCAGTGCCAGTTCGCGGACGAGCCAGGGGCGGCAGGTGTCGCGCTCGGCGCTGGTCGGCCGGTTGCCCGGCGGTGCGCAGTGCACCGGCATCGTGATGCGTACTCCGTGCAGCCGCAGGCCGTCCCCGCGGTGCGTGGAGGTCGGCTGAGAGGCGAGCCCGACGTCGTGCAGGGCGGCGAACAGCGCGTCCCCCGAGGCGTCGCCGGTGAAGATCCGTCCCGTGCGATTGCCGCCGTGTGCGGCGGGCGCCAGCCCGACGAGTGCCAGCGGGGCGTCCGGGGGACCGAAGCCGGGCACCGGTCGTGCCCAGTACGTCCAGTCCTGGAACGCCGGACGCTTGACCCGGGCGGTCTCCTCCCGCCAGGCGACCAGCCGTGGGCAGGCGCGGCACGTGGCCAGTGCCGCGTCCAGCTCGGGCAGGGAACGGGCCTCCGAAGCCGCGACGGCCGGGAAGTCGGCCGCCTCCGGCACGGGGGGAGTCGTGTCACACATGCCGGCTCATTCGACAGCGAGGGCGGCATCGATCTCGTGGAGGAAGGGGTCCAGGTCTCCGGGGTTGCGGGAGGTGATGAGCGTCCAGCCGTTCGTGTCATCGGTGACTACCGGCTCGTCGGCCCAGGTGCCGCCCGCGTTGCGGATGTCCGTGGCCAGCGAGGAGTACGACGTGAGCCGCTTGCCCGCGACGACATCCGCCTCGACCAGGGCCCACGGCCCGTGGCAGATCGCCGCGATGGGGCGCCCCGTCTCCTTGAAGGCGCGGACGAGCTCCACCGCCGGGCCCTGACAGCGCAGCTTGTCCGCGTTCAGGGTCCCGCCCGGAATGAGCAGCAGGTCGTACGCGGCGGCGTCGGCCGCGTCCAGCGTGAGATCGGGCCGCACGGTCTTACCGGGGTCCTTGTCACCGACGAGCGTCCGGATGTCGTCGGTGGACAGGGCCGCGATGTCCACGTGGGCGCCCCAGCCGCGCAGATGTTCGACAGGCACCACGAGTTCGTCCTGCTCGACGCCGTAGTTGGTCACGACGGCCAGTACCTTGCGCTTGCTTCCGTCATTCGCGGTCATGATCTCTGCCTCTTTCCCGGGGAGCGGCTCAGCGGCCGACGGCCTTGAGCAGCTGCTCCTTGTTCATCTTCGAGCGGCCTTCGATGTTCTTCCTCTTGGCGTCCTCGTACAGCTGGTCCCTGGTGCGTCCCTGGGCGCCGCTGTGGGAGCGCTGCCCGCCACGCTGGGAGGCGGACTTCGGGTCACGCGTCGACGACTTGCTCGCCGTCTCCGCCTCGCCCGAGCGCGCGCGCTCCTTGTTCACGGTCCGGGCCGCGATCTCCTTCGCCCGCTTCTCCGAGGTACCGCGCTTCTCCGCGCTCTCCTTCACGTGCTCGTACTGACGCTCGCGCTTCGGGCTGGATCCAGCGGGCATGGGACTCGCCTCGTCTCTCTGTGTCTCTTCTTCCGAGTCTCTTCTTCCGACTCGGACTCGGGTTTCCCTCAGTCCACTTCCGAAACGTGTTCTCCGCGACGTGAGCGCGACCACCCGAGGGGTGACTGTTCGGGGTGCCCACGGCGGCTGAGCCCTCATCCAGCCGAGGTGTCCACTCGGTGAATGCGGCTTAGGTTGAGAGGGGCGGGAACCCGTTCCCCGTCCCTCATGCGTCCTCTGCACGTGGCCCGTGCTTCCGGTCCGGACGCGCCATCGCGGGTGACCCGCGGGTGACCGGCCACCGTCCCGGAGGAGATGACCGGTTGTGAACAACCGTAGGACCATAGAGGCGCTGCTCACCGAGCACGGCCGGACGTTCGCCGACGAGGCGGGCATCCGGCTGCGTGACACTCCACAGCCGCTGTACCAACTGCTGGTGCTCAGCCACCTCCTGAGTGCCAGGATCAGAGGCTCCGTCGCGGTGGCCGCCGCACAGGCGCTCTTCGCGCATGACATGCGATCGCCCCGCCGCATGCTCGAATCGACCTGGCAGCAACGTGTGGACGCCCTCGGGGAGGGCGGCTACCGCCGCTACGACGAGAAGACCGCTACCCAGCTCGCCGACGGGGCCGAGCTGCTGCTCGACGAGTACGGCGGTGACCTGCGGCGTCTCCGCCGGTCGGCCGACGGTGATCTCGACGCCTTGCGGAGCGGGCTGCGCCGGACGCCGGGCATCGGACCGGCCGGCGCCGACATCTTCCTGCGCGAGGCCCAGGCGGTATGGCCCGAGACAGCGCCGTACCTCGACAAGAAGGCCCTCCAGGGTGCGGAGAAGCTGGGGCTGCCGACCTCACCGGAGAAGCTGGCCGGACTGGCGGAACAGGCCCGCCCCTCCGGCCACCACGGGCCCGCGGTCCTCGCGGCGGCGCTGGTACGCGCGGCCTTGGACAAGGACATCGTCGCGGACCTCCGGGCGCGCGCATAAGCCACTACGGGCGCACGCCGCAAATCTGCCGGAGCGGCCCCGCTACCGAGGTGCCGGGCCGCCCCCCAAGCAGACCCGGCACCCCGACAGCTCCGCGATCAGGCCTTCGCCTGCATGTTCCGCCGTGCGGGGTTGCCCTGCTCCGCGGCCTTCGGGTCCTTCTCGTCGGCCTTGGCGCGCACACCCTGCTCGATGCGCTCACCGATCGACTTGTCGATGTTCGACCAGTACTGGAAGGCCCGTCGCAGAACAGGCTCGGTGACCCCGTTGAGCAGATGGCCGACGACGTTGTCCACCAGCCGCTCGCGGGCCGCGTCGTCCAGGACCTCACGGACCAGGGTGCCGGGCTGTCCCCAGTCGTCGTCCTCTGCGTGGTCCACATAGGCCGCCCGGGTGATCTCACCGTCGGCGTACCAGCTCGGCGGGGAGCCGTGCCGCGCGGTGTCGGCGGCGGGCCCGCCCTTGGAGTTCGGGGCGTACACGGGATCGCTGGTCTTCCGGTACGCCATCGCCCCGTCCTTCGAGTACGTGTTCACCGGAACGACAGGCGCGTTGACGGGCAGCTGCTGGTAGTTGGCCCCGATGCGGTAGCGGTGCGCGTCCGCGTACGAGAACAGCCGCGCGAGCAGCATCCGGTCGGGGCTCGGGCCGATGCCGGGGACCAGGTTGTTCGGCTGGAAGGCCGCCTGCTCGATCTCGGCGTGGTTGTCGGTGGGGTTGCGGTCCAGCGTCATCCGGCCGACCTCGATCAGCGGGTAGTCGCTGTGCGGCCACACCTTGGTCAGGTCGAACGGGTTGAAGCGGTACCCCGCGGCGTCCTCGTACGGCATGACCTGCACGTGCAGCGTCCAGCTCGGGTACTCACCGTCACGGATGTGTTCGAAGAGATCCCGCGTGTGGTAATCGGTGTCGGCCGAGGCCATCTGGTCGCCCTCGTCCTGGGTGAAGCACTCGATGCCCTGGTCGGTCTTGAAGTGGTACTTCACCCAGAAGCGCTCGCCCTGCGCGTTGATCCACATGTAGGTGTGCGAGGTGTAGCCGTTCATGTGCCGCCAGCTACGCGGGATGCCCCGGTCGCCCATCAGCCATGCGACCTGGTGGGCCGACTCGGGCGAGAGGGTCCAGAAGTCCCACTGCATGTCATGGTCGCGCAGGTTGTTGTCCGCGCGGCGCTTCTGGGACCGGATGAAGTGCTGGAACTTCATCGGATCCTTGATGAAGAACACGGGGGTGTCGTTCCCCACCATGTCGTAGTTGCCCTCGCTGGTGTAGAACTTCACCGCGAAGCCGCGCGGGTCCCGCCAGGTGTCCGGGCTGCCGCGCTCGCCGGCGACGGTCGAGAACCGGGCCACGAGATCGGTCCTGGTGCCGGGCTGGAAGACCGCGGCCTTGGTGTAGGCGCTGATGTCGTTGGTCACCTCGAAATGCCCGAAGGCACCGCTCCCCTTGGCATGGGGCTGACGCTCGGGAATCCGCTCCCGGTTGAACTGCGCCATCTGCTCGATCAGGTAGGCGTCCTGCAACAGGACCGGTCCGCCGGGGCCGACGGTGAGCGAGTGTTCGTCACTCTCCACCGGAGCGCCGGAATCCGTGGTGGTCGCCTCGCGTGAGGTGTCGGTCATCGGGCTGTCCTCCTGCTGCGTTGTCAGGTGCGCGATGTAGGTCGGGATCACGCATGCGGTGGGCGTCTCGCGACTACGCGCCTAGCCCTGTCTGGATGGTGCCAAACATTGACAGACCGCGCTCTTCGGCGATCAGGTGCCGGCACCTGCGCGAAGGCGCCCTGTGCCGGTACGGCGTTCCGTGGGAGCGGCGGTCCGGACTGCCCCCGCGCCCGGAGTCCGTGCTCCGGATGCGAGGCGGGTGCAAAAGGGTGAAGGATGGACTGACGGGGTTCCCCTGTGCCGCGTTCTCGGCTCGGGGTGACGCTCCGGCCGACAGGGGGGCACATCACCCGCGGATATCCGCAGATGTCCACGGATATGCGCGGATGTGCGATGCGAGCAGGGAAGTGGGTTCCGATGTCGGACAGAACAGGTGCAGCAAAGGTCCAGGAAGAGCCGCAGGAGGAGCGCGGGGCGATGGGGTCCCGCGACACGGGCTCGGACAAGCCCTCCGGCGGGCCGGTCGACAGGCCCGCCGGTAAGGCGGACGAGAAGGCCGACACCTCCGTCAAGCCCCGCAAGTCCTCCCATCCGGACGCCCCCGACCTGCAGTCCGGCGGCGGCTGAGACATCTCCGGCCCGAGGGCCCCGGGAAGCCCGGGGCACCACGCGGAGAGCCTTGTCAGCGAGGAGCGAGGAGTGGCTATGACCTCAGTACCTACCATCACCCTCAACAACGCGGTGCGGATCCCCCAACTGGGTTTCGGCACCTTCCAGATCCCGCCCGACGCGACCCGGGAGGCGACGCTGGCCGCGCTGGAGACCGGCTACCGGCACATCGACACCGCGGAGATGTACGGCAACGAGAAGGAGGTCGGCCAGGCGGTCCTGGAGTCCGGCCTGGACCGCGCCGACGTCTTCGTGACCAGCAAGCTCAACAACGGCGCCCATGGCCACGACGAGGCTCTCCTGGCGTTCGACCGCACCATGGATGAGCTCGCTCTCGACTACCTGGACCTCTTTCTCATCCACTGGCCGCTGCCCGGAAGGGGCGACTTCGTGGAGACCTGGAAGGCGCTGGAGGAGATCTACCGATCCGGCCGGACCAAGGCCATCGGGGTCTCCAACTTCCAGCCCCACCACCTGCGCCGACTGCTGGAAAGCAGCGAGGTGGTGCCCGTGGTCAACCAGATCGAGGCGCACCCCTACCTCACGCAGGACGATGTCAGGGCGTTCGGCGCGGAGCACGAGATCGTCACGGAGGCCTGGTCGCCCATCGCGCAGGGCAAGGTGCTGGACGACCCGGCCATCAACCGCATCGCGGACCGGGTGGGCAGGACGCCTGCCCAGGTGACCCTGCGCTGGCACATCCAACGCGGGGACATCGTCTTCCCCAAGTCGGTGACGCGGAAGCGCGTCGAGGAGAACTTCGCCCTCTTCGACTTCGACCTCAGCGAGGGCGACATGGGCGAGATCTCCGCGCTGAACCGTAACGAGCGGACGGGGCCCGACCCCGACCGTTTCACCGGCTGACGTCGGACTTCGCGTCCACATCAGCGGGAGGACGGCGGCTCCGAGAGGGGAGGCCGTCAGGAGTAGCCGATCAACGTCGACCTCGGCCACCTCACGCCGGGCCGACTCGGCCAACTCGCGGCGATCATCGCTGTACTCGCTCATGGTCGTCATGGCGTTGGTCACCACGGCGATGACGGGGCCGCTGCTGAGCTGGGTGTGCCGCAAGCCGATTGAGGAACTACCGGTGCCGGTCCCACTGCGAGAGACCGCTGGGCGGTAGTTGTCCGGCTGCGCTTCCTGGCGGGTGCGGCGCGGTCGGATCGCCCCACGGCGGGCTCACACAGGCCTGCGCCCCTTGTAGTTGATCTTCATGGTGTCCATGTCCGTCGCCGTGGATCGCAGTTCGCCATGCCCGTACCCGCGCTTGCGCAGCTCCGTCTCCGCGCGGTCCTCGGCGATCGCGCACGCCATCTCCGCACCGTCCTCGGCTTCCGACACCACCACGTAGCGGAAGCTGAAGTGCTTGAGGACGCGGTCGTAGGTGAGCGAACCCGTTTCGCTGAACGCCATGGACGCCAGGCCGTGCTGCTCCACCTCGGCCAGCATCCGCTCCCGCGCCGCGTCCGTCAGCCCGTCCCAGGTGCCGCGCACGATCACTCGGTAGGTGTGCTGCGTGCTCATCGTGATCCACCGTCTCCATAACGTCCCGCAACCGCTTGAGCGGCAAGCCTACGGCCAGGAGGATGGCGGCCACGCGGAATATTGTCGTGCGCGACGCGCCCCCGGTGGACAGCCCCGACGACGGCGGACCGCTCCCCGGTGAGCTGGGCCCGCTGCTGCGTGCACTGGTCCGCTCACCTCGCTGTGTGGGGCTCAACATCACCGTCTACGATCCCGATCCGGACCCGGACGGAACCGCCGGCGCCCTGCTCACCGACCTGGTGGTCGCGGCTTTTGCCGAAGAGTGACGGCCGATCCCCTGGTCCGGGCGGCCTCCAGCGTGTTCCATGGTCATCGGGGGGCGCCCGGACCTGCGGCGGCCCGCGCGAGGGAGCGAGGTTGCCTTGGCCACCACCGTACGACGTGACGTACTGACCCTGCCCGCTGCGGCGGTGGGAGCGGAGAATCCGCTGCCCGCGTTGCGGCCCCTCGACGAGATGCATGTCGTCGACGACCGCGACCGGGCCGGTCTGCCCCGTGACATGGCCCGGCAGATCGGCCACGAGCCGCTGGCCACCGTCCTGCCCGTGGCCGTCCTCGACGGGTACGGGCGCGAGCGCACCGCCACGGACCTCGATGTGATCGTGATCGAGAACGACCGGCTCCGGGCCACCGTGCTGCCCGGGTTCGGCGGCCGTATCCACTCCCTCTTCCACAAGCCCACCGGCCGGGACCTCGTCTACACCAACCCCGTCCTCCAGCCCGCCGACTTCGCGCTCAACGGCGCCTGGTTCTCCGGCGGCATCGAGTGGAACATCGGCGCGACCGGCCACACCACCCTGTCCTGCGCCCCCGTGCACGCCGCCCGGGTCACCGCACCCGACGGCGGCGAGATGGTCCGGCTCTGGGAGTGGGAGAGGCTGCGCGACCTGCCGTTCCAGGTGGACCTGTGGCTGCCCGACGGCTCCGACTTCCTGCACGTCGGCGTACGGATACGCAATCCGCACGAGCGCCCCGCACCGGTCTACTGGTGGTCCAACATCGCGGTACCGGAGGGCGAGCGCACCCGGGTGGTGGCCCCGGCCGACCGGGCCTGGCACTTCGGCTACGAACGCACCCTGAACCTGGTCCCGGTCCCCGAGAGCGGCTCGGTCGACCGGACGTACCCGCTGCGCAGCGACTTCCCCGCCGACTACTTCTACGAGGTGCCCGACGACGCCCGCCGCTGGATCGCCTCCCTCGACGAGAACGGCCACGGCCTCGTCCAGACCTCCACCGACCTGCTGAAGGGCCGCAAGCTGTTCCTCTGGGGCAGCGGGGCCGGCGGCCGCCGCTGGCAGGAGTGGCTCACCGAACCCGGCACCGTCGGCTACGCGGAGATCCAGGCGGGACTGGCCCGCACCCAGCTGGAGCACGTGCCGCTGGAGCCCGGCGCCGAGTTCAGCTGGCTGGAGTCGTACGGGCCCCTGTCGGCGGACCCCGCCGCCGTGCACGGCGACGACTGGCCGGCCGCCCGCGCGGAGACCGAGCAGCGGCTCGCCGCCGCCCTGCCGCGTGCCGATGTGGACGCCGCGTACGAGGCCTGGCGCCGCTGTGCCGACACCGAACCCGGCGAGGTCCTCGCCACCGGTTCCGGCTGGGGCGCGCTCGAAGTCCGGCGCGCGGGGTACAAGCTGCCGGGCACCCCCTTCGCCGAGTCCACGCTGGGTGAACAACAGTCGCCCTGGCTGGAGTTGCTGGAACAGGGGACCTTCCCCGAACCGCCCGGGGCGACGCCGCCCGGCCCCTCGCTGGTCTCCCCGCACTGGCGCGACATGCTGGAGACGGCCGCCGCGGAGCCGCTCACCGAATACCACCTGGGCGTCGCCCAGTGGCACGCCGGCGACCGTGCCCAGGCGGTCCGCAGCTGGGAACGCGGACTGGCACTGGCCCCGTCCCGCTGGCCGCTGCTGCGCTGCCTCGCGGTCGCCGCCCAGGAGAGCCGTCAGTGGGAGCGGGCGGCCGACCACTACACGGAGGCGTTCGACGACCTGTGCGCCCGGCGCGGCGACGACGGCGACACCTGGGCGGCCGCCACCGCCGCCCTTGGCCGGGAGGCGATCGAGGCACTGCTGACGGCGGGCCTGCCGGGGCAGGCCCGCACCGTCTGGGACGGGCTGCTCCCGGCGATCCGCAGCCGTGGCCGCTTCCGTCTGCTGGAGGCGCGGCTGCTGATCGCGGAGGGCGAACGCGCCGCCGCCCGCGCGCTGTTCGACGAGGGCTTCGAGGTCGCCGATCTGCGAGAGGGCGCGGAGGTCCTGGACGAGGTGTGGGCCGAGCTGACGGACGAACCGCTGCCGGACCGGTACAACTACCGGATGCGCCCGCGCTCCTGACGTCCATACAGGCGATTCAGGGGGTACCGGCGGACGGGTTTCGGTCGACGTACTCGAAGACCGAACCGTCCGGGTGTACGGCGATCAGGTTGCGGCCGACGGGCGTGTGGACCGGGCCCGCGATGACGCGGGCGCCCACCCGGGTCAGCGAGGCGTTGGCCTCGTCCACGTCCTTGACCGCGATCGTCGCCGTCACCTTGCGCAGGATCTCCAGCTCGGACTCGGGGCCGCTCATCAGCAGGAAGCAGCTGATGGCGGCCACCGAGACCCCGCCGCGCTCGAAGCGCAGCGCCGAGCTGCCCGTGAGGTTCTCGTAGAAGGCCACCGCGGCCTCCAGGTCGTCGACGCAGATCCGCAGCGTGGTTCCCAGGATTTCCATGCGGAACAGGGTAGTTGGCCGGTCAGCGGGGTGTGATCGGTTCGGTGGCGCTCATGCGCGGCAGAGCACCTCGCCGTGCGGGACCATGAACCAGCCGTCGCTCTGCTCGCCCCAGGTGCGCCACGCCTCGGCGATCGCGGTCAGCTGTTCCGGCGTCGCGTGCCCGCCCTCGACCGCCAGTTTCGCGTAGACCGAGCCGACGGTACGGTCCGCCCACAGCCCGCTCCACCAGTCCCGGCTCTCCGGGGTGGCGAAACACCAGGCGGCGGCCGTCGGGATGATGTCGGTGAAGCCGGCCTGCCGGGCCCAGGAGAGCAGCCGACGCCCCGCGTCCGGCTCACCGCCGTTCGTGCGGGCCACCCGGCCGTACAGGTCCAGCCAGGCGTCCATGACGGGCACCTCGGGGAACCAGGTCATCGCCGCGTAGTCGCTGTCACGGGCCGCGACCACGCCACCGGGGCGGCAGACCCGGCGCATCTCGCGCAGCGCCTGCACCGGGTCCCCGACATGCTGGAGCACCTGGTGGGCGTGGACCACGTCGAAGGTGTCGTCGGGGAAGTCCAGGGCGTGCACGTCGGCGGTGGTGAACTCCAGGTTTTCCAGAACGCGTTCGGCCGCGACCTCGGCCGCCTGGTCCAGGATCTCGCGGGTGGTGTCGACGGCGGTCACCCGGCCGGGTGCGACGAGCGCGGCGATGTCCGCGGTGATGGTGCCGGGACCGCAGCCCACGTCCAGCACGGCCATGCCGGGGCGCAGTTCGCCGAGGAGATATCCCGCGGAATTGGCGGCGGTGCGCCAGCGGTGCGAGCGCAGCACCGACTCGTGGTGGCCGTGGGTGTAGACGGCGGTCTCCTTCGACATGGCCGTGCGTCCTTTCTCGAAGTGCGACATGCGGGGCGTGGGACGTGAACCGCGCGAAACGCGAGCCGCGAAGTGCTGATCGGTACGGCTACGGTACGCCCGGACGCCGAATAATGAGATGGCTATCTTGCGATGTGAGACAATTCGGCCCGGGGTCGGAACACGCGAAGGGGCGGCCGACTCGGCGTCGGCCGCCCCTCGTTCGCCCGTCCCCGGGCCGGTCTCACATCCGTAGACGGGTCAGAGCTGCATCGGGCAGTACACCGTCAGCGCCTCCGGCAGCTTGTCGATCATCAGCTCGCGTCCGCTGTGCGCCACTTCGCCGTCGTACGCGTACGGTGTGCCCGGCCGCAGCCCGGCGATCCGGACCCGGTGACGCCGGACGGCGGCATGCATGGGGGAGCGGGTCAGCGGACCCGCGACGGCCGCCGCGAGCAGCCGGAGCCCCGGGGTCCGTCCGCCGTGCACCACCCGTACGTCCAGCAGTCCGTCCGCGAGGTTGTGCCGTCGGCCGGGTGCCGGGCCCACCCGCTGGAACAGCCCGTTGCCGACGAACAGCAGCCACAACGGGCGCCGCCGCCCCTGGAGTTCGGCCTCCAGCGGGCGCCGGCCGCGCAGCACCTGCAACGCGGCGAGCACGCCGGCCGGCCAGCCGCCGATCCGGGGGGACCAGTGCTCGCGGGTCCGCACCAGCTCGGGATAGACACCCATGCTGAACGCGTTGAGGAAGTAGCCGTGGGCGCCGCCGGGTCCGTCGGGGCCCGGCCGGAAGCGGCCCAGGTCCACCCGGACCGCGTCGCCCGCGGCGATCGCGGCGCAGGCGTCGGCCACGGTCTCGATGCCCAGGTCGTACGCGAAGTGGTTCAGCGTCCCGCCGGGGAACACCGCGAGCGGCAGACCGTGCACGGAGGCCACCGCCGCCGCCCGGTTGACCGTGCCGTCGCCGCCGCAGACGCCCAGCGCCAGGCCCCGGTCCGCCGCCTTCTCCAGCTCGGCGGAGACCTCCTCGGGGGGACACTCGACCACCTCGGCGTTCGGCAGCGCGTCCCGGACCAGCGCGGCCGTGGCCGTGGCCGTCCCCGACGCCTCGTTCACCACGACGACCAGGTTCTGGCCGTCGGGCAGCGCGGGCGCGTGGGCGGGCGGCCTGCCCGGTGCGGGCAGCTGCCCCCGGGTCGGTACGACACCGCGCAGGGCGAACGCCGCTCCTATGCCGAGCGCCGCACCGGCCAGCACATCGCTCGGATAGTGGACGCCGGTGTAGACGCGGGAGGCCGCCACGGACAGCGCGACCGGCGCGATGACCGCTCCCCAGCCCTTCGACTCCAGGGCCACCCCGGTGGCGAAGGCGGCGGCGGACGCGGCGTGCCCGGAGGGGAACGACGTGGTGACCGGCTGGCGCTTGAGCTGTCGAATCACCGGAACGGCGTCCAGTATCGGCCGCTCCCTGCGGACCGCCCCCTTGCCGACCGTGTTGATCGCGGCCGAGGCCACGGCCAGTGAGGCGATCCCGCGGAACGCGGCCCGCCGGGCACGGGCGCTGCCGCCGAACGCGGCCATGCCCGCCGCGGCACCGGCCCACAGCAGCCCGTGATTGGCGCTGCGGCTGAGCCGCGGCAGCACGGGTGCGGCGGCCGGCCAGTCCCGTCGGGCCAGGCCCTGGAAGACGGCGAGATCGCATCGGTGCAGCAGGTTCCGCAGCCCGGCGGGGCTCGGCGGATGTGAAGGGTTGCTCGGTGACGACATGGGACAGCGAATACCCTGCCGGACCGCTCCGAATCAAGAGGCGCGACCGGACGGCGCGGTCCGGCCCGCCCGCCGGACGGCTCCGGCCGCCCCCCATTCGATGACACAAGCGGAGAATTGCCGCGAAAGCGCGCATGGTCCGGTGTCGGACGTCACTGCGTCATTGCCCGGACAAGTGCGCCACCCGTAGCCTGCGTTCGTGATGCCGGTCACTGACCGGAATGCCGAACGCGAGAGGGTGGTGCGCGACCATGGGGCGACTTGTACCGGCGGTGACCAGGGCGCTGGACGTGCTCGAACTGTTCCTCGACGGCGACGGGACGCTCTCGGCGCCCGAGGTCACCCGCAGGCTCCAGCTGCCCCGCACCACCGTCCATGAGCTGCTGACCACGCTGGCCGCCCGCTCCTACCTGGTCACGACCCCGGACCAGCCCGGCCGGTACCGCCTCGGCGTCCGCACCTACCAGCTCGGCAGCCGCTACGCCGAGCAGCTCGACCTCGCCGCCGAGGGCCGGCAGGTGGCCCAGCAGGTGGCCGAGACGTGCGGGGAGACCGTTCACGTGGCGATCCTGGAGGAGACCGACGTCATCTTCATCGCCAAGGTGGACTCCACCCACGCGGTCCGGATGGTCTCGGCTGCCGGCCGCAGGCTGCCCGCCCACTGCACGTCCGTCGGCAAGATGCTCCTCGCTGCCCTGCCCGGCCCGGAGCTCGACGCCCGCCTCGACGGCCTCGAACTCACCGGCATGACCCCGGACAGCATCACCGAGGAGGCGGAGCTGCGCACCGCGCTCGACGCCGTCCGGGAGCGGGGCATCGCGGTGGAGCACCGCGAGTCCAACCGCGATGTGAGCTGTGTGGCCGCGCCCGTACGGGACCGGACCGGCCGGGTCGTCGCCGCGCTCTCCATCTCCGTCCCGATGATCCGCTGGAGCGACGGGCGCGAGCAGGAGCTGGCCTCCCTCGCCGCCGAGGGGGCCGAGGCGCTCTCCGGCCGGCTCGGACACCACGGGGGGCGGGGATGAACCGCCCGCGCCCCGAAGTCGCCGTCCGCGCGCACGCCGCCCTCGGTGAGGGCCCGACCTGGGACCCGGCCACCGGACGGCTGATCTGGGTCGACATCCTCGCCGCCCGGATCCACACCTACGAACCGGCCACCGGCCGCCGTACGGTCATGGCCACCGAACAGCACGTCGGAGCGGCCAAACCACGCGCGGGCGGCGGCCTGGTCGTCAACCTGCGCGACGGCATCGGTCTCTACGACGCCGACGGCGCCTTCCGCTGGCTCGTCCACGACGCCGAACCGGGACGGCGCGGCAACGACGCGGCGGTGGCCCCCGACGGGGCGCTGTGGGCGGGCACCATGCGCTACGACGACACGGAGGCGGGCGGGAGCCTCACCCGCGTCGCACCCGACGGCACGGCCACCCGGGTGCTGCCCCTGGTGGCCTGCAGCAACGGCACCGGATGGAGCCCCGACGGGCGGCTGATGTACTACATCGACACAGCGACCCGCCGGATCGATGTCTTCGACGTGGACGGTGAACAGGTCCTCGACCGCCGCCCGTTCGCCACCGTGGAGGAGGGGGCCGGCTTCCCCGACGGGCTGACGGTGGACGCGCTGGGAGCCGTCTGGGTCGCCCTGTGGGACGGGGCCGCGCTGCGCCGCTACACGGCGGACGGTGTGCTGGAGCACATCGTCGAACTGCCGGTGCGACGGCCGACGTCCTGCGCCTTCGGCGGCCCGGACCTGCGCGACCTGTACATCTCCACGGCCCGCGGCGGCCTCGACGCCCCGCACCCGCTCGACGGTTCGCTGCTGGTCCTGCCGGACGCCGGCCGGGGCATGCCCGCCACCCCCTTCGCGGGCTGACGGGCCAGGCCGAGCGGGACCCGCACGGGGGCCGTGCCCAGGACGTCACGGCGGTTACGCTTCCCGGCCCACCGGGCGGCCCGCGCCATTCCCTCGTATAAAGGGGCTCACACGGCCCGCTCGACGGGCGGCTGACCGAGCGGCGGCGGAGGAGGCCCGGATGGGCCGGGAACGGACCGGGCGTCAGGGACGCGGGCGGACCGGGCGCGGCGCACCGGGAGTCCGGGAGGACCGGGGCCCGGTGCGGTACGGACCGCCCGCGCCCGGCCCCGGACTGCCGGTCCTGCCCGAACTGGCCGAGGTACTGGCGGCGGCGGCCGGCCGCGGCGTGCCGGAGCCGGCCGGGGGCTCGGCGGCGCTGCGCGAGGCGGCCTGCGCCTACTGGGAGCGGCGCGGACTGCGCGGCGGCCCCGAGCGCGTCGCGGCCGCGCCGGGCACCTCCGCGCTGCTGCTGGCCCTGATCGCCGCGCACGGCGGCGACGTGCTGATGCCGCGCCCCTGCCCCGCTGCCTGGATCCCGCAGGCCCGGCTGCTGGGCCGGCCCGCCTACCACGTGCCGACCCCCGCCGAGTGCGGCGGCGTGCCCGACCCGTACGCGCTGCTGGAGACCGTCCGCAGGGTGCGGGCCGAGGGCGGCAGGCCCCGGCTGCTGCTGATCTCCGTCGTCGACGACCCCACCGCCACCGTCGCGCCGCCGGAACTCGTGCGCGAGGCCTGCGAGGCCGCCGTCGCGGAGGGGCTGCACATCGTCAGCGACGAGACCTGGCGCGACACCCTGCACCGGCCGCGCGACACGGTGCTGCTGAGCCCGGCCGAGATGTGCCCCGACGACGTGACGGTGATCTCCGACCTGACCGGTGCGCTGACCCCGTCCGCCTGGCCGGTCGCGGTCGCCCGGTTCCCGGACACCGGCCGGGCGGCGGTCCGCCACGCCCGTACGCTCGACATCCTCACCGCGCTCGGCGCCTTCGTCGCCGGTCCGGTCGCGGCGGCCGCGGCGCACGCGCTGCGCGAACCGGACGCCGTCACGGAGCGGGTCCGCCGGGCGGCGGCCATGCAGGCACAGGTCGCCGCCGCCGCCCACCGGGCGGTCCTCGCCTCCGGCGCGCTGGCCCGGCCCCCGCAGGCCGGCCGCCACCTCTACGCGGACCTCGGCCCGCTCAGGTCCCGGCTCGCCGCCCGGGGTGTCACGGACTCGCTGGAGCTGGAGGAGTACCTGACGGAGCGGCTCGGCGCACCGGCCCCCGGCGGCCACCGGTTCGGCGACGAGCTGGGGGCCCTGCGGGTGCGGCTGGGCACCGGGACGCTGCTCGGGTCGACCCCGGAGCAGCAGCTGGAGTCACTGGCCGCGGCGCGGCCCCTGGAACTGCCGCACGTCGAGGCAGCCCTCGGCGTCTTCCGCTCCGCCCTCGACGAACTCCGCTGACGGACCCCCGGGCCGCTCCGCCGGAGCACCCCGGCCGTCAGCGGCCGAAGCGCACCCGCAGCCGGCGCCACAGCGCGGGCGCCCCGCTGATCAGCAGCGTCAGACCCACCGCGGCCACCACCCCCTGCCACGGCTCGGGGAACAGCGAGCCGCCCAGAACGCCGATCAGCTGGTACGTGGCGGCCCAGGCCAGACAGGCCGGCACATCCCCGCGGGCGAACCGCCGCATCGGCATCCGGCCCAGCAGGCAGGCCAGCATCACCGGAATCCGCCCGGCCGGTACCAGCCGGGACAGCACCAGCACCATCGCGCCGTGCTCGTCGAGCTTCTGCTGCGCCTGCGCGAGCCGCTCCGGAGCGGCCCGTTCGCTGATCACCCGCAGCCACTTGGAACCGTTCTTCGAGCGCACCCCGCGCTGACCCAGCCAGTACAGGCAGACGTCTCCGAGGAACGCGGCGCCGGACGCCACCGCGAAGACGTACAGCAGCGCGAACGGCGACGACTGGTGGAACGCCACCACCGCCGCCGAGCTCACCAGCGCACCCGTCGGCACCACCGGCACCAGCGCGCCCAGCGCCACCAGCAGGAACAGCGACGGATAGCCGACCGCCTGCTGCGTCGACTCCGTAGGGAGCCGGCTCACGACCTCGTGGATCACCCGTCGGCCTCCGGCCGGACATGTTCGCCGTGCTCCAGCCGGTGCACCGCCACCCCCGGCGCCAGCAGCGCCGCCTGCCGGACGAACTCGTCACCCGGCGAATGGAACTCGTGCGGCCGGATTCCGTCCATCCCGATCGGCCAGTACGTGCCGTAGTGCACCGGCACCGCCGAGCGCGGCGACAGCCGGGCCAGCGCCTGGGCGGCCCGCCCCGCGTCGAGGTGGCTGTGGCCCAGGTAGGGCCCCCAGCCGCCGACCGGCAGCAGCGCCACGTCCACCGGCCCGACCTCCTCTGCCATGTCGTCGAACAGTCCGGTGTCCCCGGCGAAGTAGGTGCGCGCCGAGCCCTGGACGACGTAACCAAGGGCTGGGGAGCGGTGCGGGCCCACCGGCAGCCGCCGCCCGTCGTGCAGGGCCGGGACCGCACGGATCAGCACCGCACCGACCCGCACCTCGTCGCCGGGCACGACCTCGGTGATCCGCAGCCCGCGCATCCTGCGCAGCAGCCGCAGCCCCGGAACCGCCCGGACCGCACCCAGCGGCACGATCAGCCGGCCGCCCGGGGCGATGCGGGCCAGCGACGGCAGATGCAGATGGTCGGAGTGCAGATGCGAGATGAGGACGACATCGGCGACGGCCGCCGCCGGGCCGGGCAGCTCTCCACGACGGCGGCGCAGATGCGCGATGCGCCGTACGAAGAGGGGGTCGGTCAGCACCCGGACCCCGGAGTCCTCGATCGTGCAGGTGGCATGACCCCACCAGGTGACTTCCACCGGCACGCGCCGCCTCCTGTTCCCCGGACCTGCCGTCGAGCCTACGGGTAACAGCCGCGCCCGGTCCGTGAGCCCCGGTGCTCCCGCTCCCGTGCGCCCCCCGCGCGTCCCGCCACGCGCCTTTTTGTACGGGGACCCGGGGCGTAGGGTCGCAGGACGCCTAGCTCGGGGAGAACGGCCATGGGGGACGTACGGGTGGCGGCCATCGCCAGTCTCACGCCGCTGGAGGAGCTCGACAGCGATCCGTTCCTCGTGGACACCCGCAGCCAGCACGAGATGTGCGCCCGCTGGGCGGCCGACAAGGGCTACGTCGTCACCCGGCAGCTGCGCCTGTACGGACTGCGCCCCGACCACCAGGCACTCTGGGCCGATGTCGAGGACGGCGAGGTCGAACTCTTCGTCGCCCCCAACGACCGGGTGCTCGCGCGGGCCGTCGCCTCGGTCCCGCGGTTCACCGAGGAGTGCGAGCGGCGCGGCGTCCGCCTGGAGATCGCCGGTCTGGACGAGCCGCTCTACAGCTCCCGGACCAAAGCCGGTGTGCACCGCAGGCTCTCGATGCCGACCGCCGGATACGACGGCTCCTGAACCGCCCGGCCGGAGATCGCCGGTCCAGTGGGCCGTCCCGCTGTGAAAAGCTGGACCGGGGCCCGGAAGAGCGGGGCCCGGACGTGAGGTGGCAGCGGCGTGGGTGACGGGCGATGGCGAAGAGCCGGAAGCGCCCTGATGCGGGTGATTGTGGTGTGGGGCGTCTCGACGCTCACGATGCTTGTGCTCGCGGGGATTCTGCCGGACTTCCAGCTCCAGTCGGACGACGGCGACAGCATCACCAAGACCGCGTTCACCGCGGCCTGGGGCGCGGGCGCGTTCGGACTGCTCTCCGCACTGGTCTGGCCGGTGCTGGTACGGGCCCTGCTCATCGTGCCGGCCCTGGTCCTGGGCGCGCTGGTGTTCTTCCTCAACGGCTCGCTGCTGCTGATAGCGCTGCGGCTCATCCCGGACGGGCGCGGCGCGGCCGACCCGCAGATGGCGGTCGTCGTCGCGGCCGTGATGTCCGCGGTCGCCTCGGCGACGTCCACCGCCCTCGCCGTCCGTGACGACAACGCCTACCGCCGCCGTCTGTCGCGCCTCGCGGACCGGCGGCGCCGCCGCAGCGGCAGCGGTGACGGCGCGGACGGGGGGCCGCCCGGCACGGTCTTCATCCAGCTCGACGGAGTCGGCCACGACGTCCTCGCGCAGGCCGCCGCCGACGGCCTGATGCCGACCGTCGCCCACTGGCTGGCCGACGGGACGGGCCACCGGCTCACCCCGTGGCGCACCGACTGGTCCAGCCAGACCGGCGCCAGCCAGCTCGGCATCCTGCACGGCACCAACTTCGACGTCCCGGCCTTCCGCTGGTACGAGAAGGAGACCGGCGACGTCATGGTCTCCAGCAGACCGGCGAGCGCCCTCGAAATGCAGCGCAGAGCCGTCCTCCGCACCCGTGACGGCGGACTGCTCACCCTCGACGGGGCCGGCCGGGGCAACCTCTTCAGCGGCGGCGCCGACCAGCTCGCGCTCGTCCTGTCGATGGCCGCCAGACGCGGCAAGGGCCGCCGCTCACGGGCCGGGTACTTCGCCTACTTCGCGGACCCGGCCAACGCCGTCCGTACCGCGCTCTCGTTCGTCGCCGAGGTCGGCAGGGAGATAGGCCAGTCCACCCGGGCCCGCCTCCGCAAGGAGACGCCCCGGATCAAGCGCGGCGGGCTCTACCCCTTCATCCGGGCCTTCGCGACCGTCGTCGAACGCGATGTGGTGGTCGCCGCCGTCATGGGCGACATGTTCGCCGGACGGACCGCGGTCTACGCCGACCTGGTCGCCTACGACGAGGTCGCCCACCACTCCGGGCCGCGCAGCCGGGACGCGGAGAAGGTCCTCGCCCGGCTGGACCGCTCGCTCGCGCTGATCGTCAAGGTCGCGGAACACACCCCGCGCACGTACCGGATCGTGCTCCTGTCCGACCACGGCCAGAGCCCCGGGGAGACCTTCGCGGGGGTGTACGGGCTGACGCTGAAGGACCTGGTGCGGGCGGGCAGCGGACTGCCGGTGCCCCGCCGGGCGCAGCGCACCCGGAGCGGTTCCGAAGCCCGTGACGCGGTACGGATCGCGCTGCACCGGCCGGTCGACGGGGACCGGCAGGAGAACCAGGCCCACCCCTCGGAGCCGGTCGTCCTCGCCTCCGGCAACCTCGGCCTGATCTCCTTCCCCGACCTCGCCGGCCGCGCCTCCCTGGAGCAGCTCGACCGCCGCCACCCCGCGCTGCTCAGCACGCTCGCCAACCACCCCGGCATCGGCTTCCTGCTGGTGCGCAGCGAGGCCCACGGCTCCGTGGTGCTGGCGCGCGGCGGCACCCGGATCCCGGTGGCGGAGCTGCGGGACGGGGACGGGCCGCTGGCCCCCTTCGGCCCGGGAGCGGCGGCCGCGATCCGGCGCACCGACACCTTCCCGCACGTCGCGGACGTGATGGTCAACTCGATGTACGACCCGGAAACGGGCACCGTGCACGCCTTCGAGGAGCAGATCGGCTCGCACGGGGGCCTGGGCGGCGAACAGTCCCGGCCCTTCCTGCTCTGGCCGCGCGGGATGACGGACCCGCTCGACGCGGCGGCCGCGGAGGGCGAGGAGCGGCCGGCCGAGCTGGTCGGCGCGGAGACCGTCCACCGGGTCCTGCGGCGCTGGCTCGACGAGGTCTCGGGGCCGCAGGTGCCCGTGGGACAGCCGGACCGGGCCGGTGACGCCGACGCGGGCACCGGCGCGCGCGGCTGACCGCCGGCGGCGTCAGGCGGAGCGGCGCCTCACCAGGGTCGGATGGAAGATCGCCGACGGCACCGGCTCACCGGGGCTGCCGATCTGCTTCAGCAGCAGCCGGGCCATCTCGGCGGACATCTCCTCCACCGGCTGCCGGACCGTCGTCAGCGGCGGATCGCAGGCCGTGGCCGCACTGCTGTCGTCGAACCCGACCAGGGCGATGTCATCGGGGATCTCCTTGCCCGCCCGCAGCAGCACCGGGAGCGCGCCCAGCGCCATCAGGTCGGACGCGATGAACACCGCGTCCAGGTCCGCACGGTCGTCGAGGAGCCGCTTCATCGCGGCGGCGCCGCCCGTATGCGTGAAGTCGCCCTCCACGGCCGTCACGTCCCGGATGCCGTGCGCCGAGAGCGCGTCCAGGAAACCCGTCAGCCGCGCCTGACCGGCCGGCATGTCCTGCGGGCCCGACACCGTGCCGATCCGGCGGCGGCCCAGCGAGACCAGGTGTTCGGCGGCCAGCTGCGCCCCCGCCCGCTGGTCGGCCTCGACATAGGTGAGCGGGGTCGGCCGGCGGGGCTCACCCGCGAGCACGGCGGGCAGCCGGGTGTCGTGCAGCAGCCCCGGCAGCGGGTCGTCCGCGTGCGAGGAGATGAGAACCACCCCGTCGACGTGCCCGTGGCGCAGGTAGGACAGCAACTGGTCGCGGGAGGACTGGTCGTCGGCCAGCATCAGCACCAACTGGATACCGGCCGGGCGCAGGACTTCGAGCAGCCCGCTGACCACCCGCCCGAAGTACGGGTCGGAGAACATCCGGCCTATGAAGGGCTCGGAGACCGGGCGCCGTTCGCGTTCCGAGACGACGAGCGCGACCGAGTCGGTGCGCCGGGTGACCAGCGAGCGGGCGGCGCGGTTGGGCACGTATCCGGTGGCGTCCACGGCCTCTTCGACCATCCGGCGCAGCGCCGGGTCCACGGTCGTCGCGCCGTTGATCACCCGGGAGACGGTGGCCCGTGACACCCCCGCCACGGCGGCCACGTCCTCCAGAGTGGCGGGGCGCGCGGGCAGCGGTGAGTCGGCAGTCATGCAGTTCTTTATACCGGGCGGTACGGGCGGTCCGGAAACGGGTACGGAGCCTTGCGGCGGCACGCAGCGGGGCGTCAGCCGGCGACCCCGGAGGGGCCCGGAAGCCGATCGAGTTCGGTGAGTTCCGCCTTGCGCGCGGACACCAGGGCAGTGGCCAGCCGCTTGGCATCGGGCCTGGTCCCGGACTCCGTCTCGGAGCGCGACACCTGGGCGGACTGGCGCAGATGGTCGCGGATCAGGGCCGTGAAGAGGCGGTCGAACGCCCGGCCCTCGACGGCGCGGGCCTGTTCGAGATCGTGCTCCGTCACCATCCCCGGCATGTCGTGCCCCTCGTGCACATTGGTGTCGGGCAGTCCCATCCGGGCCAGCAGCGGGCGCAGCCGCGCGAGTTCGCCGTTCTGCGCGGTACGGAGCCTGACCGCCCAGCCCCGTATGCGAGGATCGGCGGCGCGCTGCCCGGCGAGTGAGAGCAGGGCCACGGCCTGCTCGTTCATCGGGGTCATCAGCTGCGCCCAGGCGGCGTCCGTCGGATCGGCCGGAGTCCCGCCCCCGGTGGCGGCGGATGCTGCGGCGGCGACCGAGGGGGCGGGCGGGGCCGGGTGCTTCGCGTCGGCCGGGGCATCGCATCCGGCCAGGAGGAGGAACAGGAGCAGCGACAGCGCTGCGGTGCTGCGGGCCGCCTTCATGGCGAGGTCCTCGGGGGAAGGGCCCGCCCGGGGCACGGGGCCCCGGGCAGGCATCGGACGGACGGCGGCGGTTCAGCCGGTGGCCGGCGGGCGGTGGAGTGACGGTTGATCAGGGGGTGCCGTCGGCGCCGCACTTCACGATGGCGTTGATGCAGTCCCGGACGCGCTGGGCCATCTCGGCCTCGGGCCACACGTTGAAGAAGTCACCGTGCATCGTGTAGCCGGGGCCGGACGCCAGCCGGAACCGGGCCGGGTCGCCGTTGACCGGGTAGCGGAGCACCTGGCGCAGCTTGGGAACCGGAACGGGGTGGGTCGAGGGGCATTCGCCGTTGACCGGATACGCCATGTGGCTCTTGTGGTCGGCGGAGTCGAGGTCCGTGCCGTTCCAGCACTGCGGGAAGTCCAGGTACGACTCCAGCATCCCGTCCGCCGGGCAGTTCACGAAGTCGTGCGACGGGTTGACCTCCCCGTGGTGGAGGCACGACCAGCGCGAGATCGTGTTGTCGTCGGGACCGGTCGCCTTCGCGTTCCCCGCGACGATGCGCAGTCCGCGCGGGAAGGGCTGGATCCGCTGGATGACATCGTCGCGGACGCCTTCGCCCAGGTAGTAGAACGTGGTGCCGGTGGGTTCGACCTCCTTGTCGCCGTCGTACAGGGTCGGCACCCAGTACGACGACAGGTCCGTGTCGGGTGAGCAACTGCTCCTGGCCTTCTCCAGCGAGGCGAGGTCGGAGTTGCCGTTCGTCGAGTCGTTGCCGAAGAAGCTGTGCATGTGCGAGGCGCCGGGCAGGCCCGGGAAGACGATCGGGTCGTCGGGCGCCCGGTGGGTGTAGGGGCATTCGGCGAGGAACTCGGCCACCCGGACGACGTCCGCGGCCTTGGCGGCCGGAACGGCGTTCGTGCCCGAGTCCGGACCGGCGGACGCGTTGCCGGTGGCGGACTGGAGGAAGGAGACGGCGAGCGCCGCGGCGACGAGTCCCGCGACGCGGTACCGCCGGCGCGGTGGCACCGCGCGGTGACTGTGTTCGCCGGTGGGACGAGGACGGGCGAATCTCTGACGGAAGAAGAGCACGGCACTCCTGTTCGGAGGAAGTGGGGGTTCCTTGTGCGAGAGAGCGCTCTCTCAAAGGAACGTAAAATGATGCCCTGGACATGTCAATAGAGTGAACGGCGCCGCAACTGGCTGCTGTTTGCAGCTTGTTGAGGGGCCGTTCGTTGGGAGAGCGCTCTCTCAATATCATCCCCGATTCGGCTTCGACGGAAGTCGGCACGCGCCGGGGCGGGCGGCGGGCCGAGGGGATCGCGGAGGCCCCGGCGGGACTCCGCCGCCGGGGCGTTGATGCTCCTATGGCTGTCAAGCGGCTTGGAGCCATTGGCGGTAGGCGTGGATGAGGTCGTCGTTGCGGCTGGTGCCCTTCTCGAGCCGGGAGATGGTGGTCGGCCAGGTGCCGAAGTGCTGGGCGGCGGCGGTGAGTGTGATGTTCTTGGCCCGTCGCAGGGGGAGGAGATCAGCGATGCCGGGAGTGGTGACCGTGGTGGACAGGCATCGGAAGATCTCTCGGGTGATGGCCCGTTTCAGCAGGCGGATGATCTCTTTCTTCGTCCGGCCGGCAGTGGTGTGTCGGGAGACGTGTTCGCGGGTTCGGGGATCGCCTGCCATGCGGGTTGGGGCGATGCGGTAGAGGGCTGCGTTGGCGGCCCGGTCGCCGCCGCGAGAGAGACGGTGGCGGTTGGTTCTGCCGCTGGAGGCGGGGACCGGGGCGGCTCCGCAGAGGGCCGCGAAGGATGCCTCGGTCCGCATCCGTTCGGGGTTGTCGCCTGCGGTGATCAGCAGTTGAGCGGCGGTGTCGGGGCCGACGCCGTAGGCGGCCCGTAGGCCCGGGTTGGCTGTGGTGACCTCGGTGTTCAGCGCCCGCGTAAGCGCGTCGTGCTCGGCGGTGAGGTCCATGACCCGGCGGGCGAGGCTTTTCAGCGCGGTCAGGACGCCGGTGCGGGCCTTGACCGCGGAGCGGGCGGCGTTGTGCAGGGCGCGTATTCCGGCGACGGTGTCGTCCTTGGGGGCGCTGGAGGCGCGTCCGGACAGGGCGGCGCGGGCGGCGGCGTAGGCGTCGATCGGGTCGGACTTGCCGGTGCGGCGGCGTTCGGCCCGGTCGGGCCGGTTGACCTCGACGACCCGGAAGCCATGGGCGCGTGCCGCCCGGGTGAAGCCGGCCCCGTAGGAGGCGGTGCCTTCCACCCCGATCGCGACCACCTGCCCGTGTGCGGCCAGGAAGGCCGGGGCCGCGGCGTATCCGGGGGCGGTGGTGGCGAACTCGGCGTCCGCGAGGTGGCCGCCGTTGTCGCTGATCACCGCGACGTGGATGGTGTCGGCGTGGGAGTCGACCCCGCCGAAGACGTTTCCGTCCACGGTGTCCGACGCGACTGCTGCTGTCATGCTGATACTGCCTTCCCAGCCGAAGGTGGGCGCCGGCCGGGTGGCGCAGACAGGACATTGAAGGGGCTTCTGACCAAGCTCCTATCAGGTCATGTTCCGCCCGGCCGGAGCCATCAGAACAGGTCCCGGCAGCCGGACAGACCAACGGGAAGACAGCCCAGCAGGGCGTCAGTCAGTGGTAGAGCCACGACCACCGGGACCTGAGTACCAGCATCAATGTCAGTGGTGGGCGGCAGTATGGAGGGCATGACGAACTCAGCTGTTGTGCTCGCCGATACCGCCGCATACGCCGTCGCGGTCGAAGAGGCGTCGCAGGCCGCCGCCGCGTACTACGCCACGGGCGAGAGCACGCTCGACGACGATGCGTACGACCGGCTGGCGCGCGGGATCGCCGCCTATGAGCAGGCCCATCCGCAGGAAGTGCTGGCCGACTCGCCCACCGGCAAGGTGGCGGGCGGCGCGGCCGTCGGGGATGTGCCGCACACCGTCCCGATGCTCTCACTGGACAACGTCTTCTCGGCCGAGCAGTTCGTCACCTGGACCGCGTCGCTGGAGCGCCGGATAGGCAGGCCGGTCACCGCCTGGAGCGTCGAGCCGAAGCTCGACGGGCTGGCGGTCGCCGCGCGTTACCGCGAGGGCCGGCTGGAGCAGCTGGTCACCCGTGGCGACGGCACGGCCGGTGAGGACGTCTCGCATGCGATCGGTACCGTCGCCGGTCTTCCCGAGCAGCTCGGTGAGTCGGTCACGATCGAGATGCGCGGCGAGATCCTGATGACGGCCGAGCAGTTCGAACAGGCCAACGCGATCCGTACCGAACACGGCGGCGCCCCCTTCGCCAACGCGCGCAACGGCGCGGCGGGCACCCTGCGCGCCAAGGACCGCCCCTACACCGTGGAGATGACGTTCTTCGCGTACGGCGCCCTGCCGCTGCCCGAATCCGGCGAGCTGACCGGCACCCTGGCCGAGCTGCCCCACAGCGAGGTCCTGGGATACGCCGCGCGGCTCGGCGTGCACACCGCGGCGGACACCGACGTGGCGCCGCGCACCGTCACCACCGTCGAGGACGTCCAGCTGCGGGTCGAGGAAATCGCCGCGCTGCGCGCCTCGTTGCCCTTCGGGATCGACGGCATCGTGATCAAGGCCGACCTCGCGGCGGACCAGCGTGAGGCCGGCTCCGGCACCCGCGCACCGCGCTGGGCGATCGCGTACAAACTGCCGGCCGTCGAGAAGGTCACCCGGCTCCTCGCCGTCGAGTGGAACGTGGGCCGGACCGGCATTATCGCGCCGCGTGCGGTGCTGGAGCCGGTCGAGATCGACGGATCGACCGTCAGCTACGCCACGCTGCACAACCCGGCCGACATCACCCGCCGCGATCTGCGCCTGGGCGACCATGTGATGGTCTACAAGGCGGGCGACATCATTCCCCGGATCGAGGCCCCCGTCGCCCATCTGCGGACCGGCGAGGAGCAGTCGATCGAGTTCCCCGAGGCCTGCCCGCAGTGCGGCTCCGAGATCGATACGAGCGAGCAGCGCTGGCGCTGCGTCCGCGGCCGGAACTGCCGCCTCGTCGCCTCCATCTCGTACGCGGCAGGGCGCGACCAGCTCGATATCGAGGGGCTCGGTGCGACTCGGGTCGTCCAGCTGGTCGATGCCGGACTGGTCGCGGACTTCGCGGATCTGTTCGCACTGGAGCGTGAGCAACTGCTCGGTCTGGAGCGGATGGGGGACACCAGTACGGACAATCTGCTGGCCGCGATCGACACGGCGCGCACCCAGCCGCTCTCGCGGGTGTTCTGCGCCCTGGGAGTACGTGGCACCGGCCGCTCCATGTCGCGCCGGATCGCCCGGTACTTCGCGGACATGGACCGCATCAGATCCGCCGACGCCGAGACGCTCCAGCTCGTCGACGGCATCGGCAAGGAGAAGGCCGGGGGAGTCGTCGCGGAGCTGGTGGAGCTGGCACCGCTGATCGAGAAGCTCGTCGCCGCCGGGGTCAACATGACGGAGCCGGGCGCGACCCCGCCCCCGGAGCCGGGCCAGGAAACCGACGCGAATGGCGAGGGCACGGATGGCAAGGGCGCGGAGGGCGACGATGCGGACGGGCGGCCGCTCGGCGGGATGACCGTCGTGGTCACCGGGTCCATGACGGGCGCCCTGGAGAAGCTCTCGCGCAACGAGATGAACGAGCTGATCGAGCGGGCGGGCGGGAAGGCCTCCTCCAGCGTCTCCAAGCGCACCACGCTGCTGGTGGCCGGCGAGAAGGCCGGGTCCAAGCGCACCAAGGCGGAGGATCTGGGTATCCGGATCGCCGCGCCCGAGGAGTTCGCCGAGCTGGTCGGTGCGTTCCTGCCGTCCCAGGTGTGAGGAGGATGGGGGCGATCAGGGGATCAGGGGATCAGTCCTTGGATGTTGCGCGGGAGTGGCTTTCTTTGCCTGCCTATTGCATAGTGAGGGCTCGGTCATGCCTCGCTATCAGCGGGTCAATGGGTGTGTGAACGGCTGCGAGAGCAGGCCGGGGGTGAGGGGCGATGCGTTCTTTGCGCGACGGACAGCGGCACGTTCGCTCCGTTCACCGGCAGCACCGGGGAGCGACCCGGGGGCTCGCGCTCGACCTCGGCAGCTCCCGGACCCGTGCCTGGCTTCCCGGGCAGGGTGTCGTGTCCGACACCGGAAACGGCCCCGGCGGTGAGTACGGCCGCGGCGGCCCGGTCCGGCGCGGACGCATCGTCGACGCCGAGTCCTGCGGGCGGATGCTCGGCCGGATCGCGGACACGGCGCTGGGTGCCGACCGCAGCGACACCGTGATCGTCCTCAGCCACCCCGTCCTCGCGGGCCCCGAACACCGCGCCGCCGCGCGGCAGATCCTTGGCGCGCTCGGTCCGTCGAGCGTCATCGTCCTGGACAGCGCCAGGGCCGCCGCCGCGTGCGCGGGGCCGCAGGACGGCGGCCCGCTGCTCGTCGTCGACATCGGTGCCGAACTGACCGAGGCAACGCTCCTGGTGGACGGGCGGGTCCGCGACGCGCGGCTGGCCGAGACCGGGCTCAGCGATCTGGACCCGGGCGAACCGCCCACCGCCGTCGTCCGGGCCGTCCTGGACATGATCATGGCGATGTGGCAGCAGGACCGTCACGGCGCGGTGCTCGGCGCCCTGCGCAGGGGCCCGCTGCTCGCCGGAGGCGGTGCGCTGCGGCCGGACGTCACCAACCGGATCGCGGTCCGCCTCGGCGTCCCGGTCCGGCTCCCCGACGATCCGGCGACCACCGTCGTGCGCGGGGCCGGGCTGGTCCTCAGCTCCGTGCTCCGCCACGCCACCGTCGCACCGGCCCTGCCCGGCCGAGCCGGGTGACCCACCTCCCGGGGGCGTCCCGGCGCGGCGCGCGGCCACGGGACCGGCGGGACACCCCGGCGTACCTCCGGCGTGACTGGCGGGACACCCCGGCGCACCTCCGGCGCGCGGCTCCGCTGCGGCAGTACCTTGCCGCGCTGCTCCTCGCCGTCCTCACTGTCACTGTCACTGTCACAGCAACAGCAACAGCAACAGCAACAGCAACAGCCACAGCCACAGCCACCGCCAGGGCCACCGTCGGGGGCGGTGCGTCCGCCGCCGGAGCCGGGCTGCCCGCCCGGACCATGGCCGGGCCGGTGTTCCCCGCCGGCCACACCGCCGGAACCCGGCAGGCCGACCGGGACCTCCTCAGGTCCAGTGCCACTGCCACCACCCGTGCCACTGCCCCCACCCGTGCCGTCCCCGGCCCCGGTCCCGGCCCCCGTACGCGCACCGCCGTCGAGGGGCTCCGGCCGGTACCGGTGACCGCGCCCCAGCCCTGGGCCGCCGCCGAACACCCCCGTACCCCTCAGCACCTCCCACCGCCAGGGCCCGGTGCCCCGCTCCCGCGCCCGCCCGGCCTGCTGCCGCCGCTCCCCGTCCCCGTATCCGCCCCGGCCGCGCCCCCGGCCGCCGCCGACCGCTTCCGCGCCGCGCTCCCCGGTGTGCGCGGGCCTCCGGGCACGGCCGTTCACCTGCCGTGGGACCCGTCACCGGTCCCGTCCCGCACCCCTGCCGCGGCGCCCTGATCCAAGGCGAGAGCCCGAGGGCCCCGGCGACCCTCGGAGGAAACCCATGACTCGCGCCACCACGGTGCGGGCGGTTCTGGCTGCTGCCGTTCTGCTCGTCGCCGTGTTCATCACGCTGACCATGTCCCCCAGACTCGGCCTCGACCTCCAGGGCGGCACCAGAATGGTGCTCCAGGCCAAGGACTCCACCACCGCGAAGGCGGACCGGGAGAGCACGGACCGCACCCTGGAGGTACTGCGCAAGCGCATCGACTCACTCGGCGTCGCGGAACCGACCCTGACCCGCTCCGGCGAGGACCGGATCATCGTCGAACTCCCGGACGTCCAGGACCCCCGCAAGGCCGCCGAGGTCATCGGCAGAACCGCCCAGCTGACCTTCCACGCCGTCCAGGGACCCGGCACACCCGACGGCTCCGGTGCCAAGGACGGGACGACGCTCCCCGACGAGCAGGGCCGCCGCCTCGCCCTGGGGCCCGCCGCGCTGTCCGGCGCGGGCGTCAAGGACGCCTCCGCCTCCTTCGACGCCCAGCAGGGCGCCGGCTGGTCCGTCTCGCTGGACTTCCACAAGGACGCCGGCCGGGACTGGACCCGGCTCACGGGGGAGGCCGCCTGCCACCCGGTCCAGGACGAGCGGCGCCGGGTCGCCATCGTCCTGGACAAGCAGGTCATCTCCTCGCCGCAGGTCTCCCCGACCGTCGGCTGCGGTACGGGCCTGCCGTCCGGCTCCACCCAGATCACCGGCTCCTTCAGCGCCGACGAGGCCCGCGAACTCGCCCTGCTGATCCAGGGCGGCGCCCTGCCGGTGCCCGTCGAGATCGTCGAGCAGCGGACCGTCGGTCCGACGCTCGGCGCCGCCGCCATCGACGCCAGCGCCCGCGCCGCCCTCATCGGCGCCGCGGCCACGGCCCTGTTCATCACCGTCGTCTACCGGCTCTTCGGCGCGCTCGCCGCCGTCGCGCTCGGCGCCTATGGAGTGATCTCGTACGCGGCGCTCGTCGCACTCGGCGTCACCCTCACTCTGCCCGGACTCGCCGGATTCGTGCTCGCCATCGGCATGGCGGTCGACGCCAACGTGCTGGTCTTCGAACGGGCCAGGGAGGAACACGCCCAGCATCCGGGCCGCTCCCTGCGCACCTCGCTGACCGCCGGATTCCGGCACGCCTGGAGCGCCGTCGCGGACTCCAACGTGACGACACTGATCGCGGCGGGCCTGCTCTTCTTCCTCGGTTCAGGACCGGTCAAGGGCTTCGGCGTCACGCTCGGCATCGGCGTCCTCGCGTCGATGTTCTCCGCACTGGTCATCGCCCGCGCCCTCACCGAGATCGCCGCGGGCTCCACGTTCGTCGGTACCTACCGGGGCGTCAACGGCATCGCGAGCCCCGGCCGGGTCCGGACCTGGCTCAACCGCCGCGATCCCCAGCTGATGCGGTCCCCGCGCCGCTGGCTGCTCGTCTCCGCGGTGCTGGTCGCCGTGGCGGTCACCGGCATCCTGGTGCGCGGGGTCAACCTCGGCGTCGAATTCACCGGGGGCCGCCTCGTCGAGTACGCGACCAGCCGTCCGGTCGACGTCGAGAGCGCCCGTTCCGCGCTGGCCGGCGCGGGCTTCGCCGACGCGGAGGTCACCACGGCGGGCGCGGGCGACATCTCGGTGCGGACCGGGGAACTGGACAACGCGGGCGAACACGCGCTGCGCGCCGCGCTCGCAGAGGAGGGCGGCGCGACCACCAAGGTCCGGGACGAACTCATCGGCCCCAGCCTGGGCGACGAGCTGCGGCGCAACGCGCTGATCGCACTGGCCATCGCCGTACTCGTCCAGCTCGTCTATCTGGCCGTCCGGTTCCGCTGGACGTTCGCGGTGGCCTCGGTCGGGGCGCTGGTCCACGACGTGATCGTTCTGGTCGGCGCCTTCGCCTGGCTGGGACGCACCGTGGACGGCATCTTCCTGGCGGCGCTCCTCACCGTCATCGGCTACTCCGTCAACGACTCTGTGGTGGTCTTCGACCGGGTGCGGGAGCTGTGGGCCAAGGCCCGCCGGGAGCCGCTCGGGACCGTGGCGAACCGGGCCGTTCTGCAGACGGTCCCCAGAACCGTCAACACCGGGATGGGCGCCCTGTTCATCCTCGTCGCGCTGGCCGTCCTGGGCGGTGACTCGCTCGCGGACTTCGCCCTCGCCCTGCTGATCGGCATCGTCGTCGGCACGTACTCCTCCGTCATGACCGCGGTACCGGCCGCGCTGCTCCTGGAACGCGGCAGCAAGACGCCGCCGCCCGTCCGGAAGGGCGTCCCGCGCGGCCGGCCCGGCGCCGGGCGCCGGGCGCCGCTCGACAACGGGGCGCGCGTGTAGCCCCGCCACTGCCCCGCCTTGCCACCGTGCCGCCGGACCGGCGCGGTGGCGAGGCGCGTCGGTCGTGGCATTCGTACCGGGCACAACGGCACAATCCTGGTCAACCAACCCGTGCTCGTCGTGATCGGAGCGTGCCCGTGCCCGTCGTGCTGCGTGAGGCATGGACCACCCTCGTACCGGACATGAACGACCGGCACGGGCCGCTGCCGCCGCTGATGCTCGCCCTGACCGTCGTCACCGGACTGGTCGACGCCGTCAGCTACCTGCAACTGGGCCGGGTCTTCGTCGCGAACATGACCGGCAACGTGGTCTTCTCCGGCTTCGCGTTCGCCGGCGCCCCCGGCTTCTCGCTGGCCGCCTCGCTCGTCGCGCTCGCCGCCTTCGCGGCCGGGGCGCTGACCGGCGGCCTGCTCGTCCACCACTCCCACGCCCACCGCGGCCGCATGCTGCTGCACGCGCTGTGCGTCGAGACCGTGTGCGTACTGGCCGCCCTGGTCGTCACGCTGATCTCCGGCAGCCCGTACGACGGCGGCGTGCGGTTCGCCCTCATCGTGCTGCTCGCACTCGGACTCGGTGTGCAGAACGCCGTCTCGCGGGCGCTCGCCGTACCCGACCTCACCACCACCGTCCTGACGCTGACCATCACCGGCATCGCCTCCGACGGGAGGCTCGCCGGGGGCGGCGGCAGCAGGGCCGGCCGCCGCATCCTCTCGGCCGCCGCCATGCTGGCCGGCGCCCTGGTCGGAGCCGTGGCCGTGCTGCACGGGCATCCGGTGCTGCCGCTGGTCCTGGCCGTGGCGATCCTCGCGGTGGTGTGCCTGGCCGCGCGGGTCCTGGCACGGGACGACGGACCGTGGACCCGGCCCGTCGTCAAGAAGTGACCGTCAGGACGCGAGTGACCGCAGATACGCCGCGGTGCCGGGGTCGGCGGGCAGGAACGTCTCGATGGCCAGCTCCGCGACCGTCACGTCCATCGGCGTGTTGAACGTGGCGATGGACGCGACGAACGAGAGCAGCCGGCCGTCCTGCTCGATCAGCAGCGGCAGCGCGAACGGCACCGACGACGAGGGCCCGTCCCACCCCCGACCACCCGGCGCCGGCTCCACCGGATAGCCCGCGACCTCCTCGTACAGCTCACGCAGCTCCGCCGAACGGACCAGGGCGATCTGACGCTCCATCTGCGCCAGCAGATCGGCCCGCCACTCGCGCAGATTGCGGATCCGGGGGGCCAGGCCCTCCGGGTGCAGGGTGAGCCGCATCGCGTTCAGCGGCGCGGCGAGCAGGTGCTCCGCGACCCCGGCCGTCATCCGGGCGATCCCCTCATTGGCCGCCACCACGTTGTACATGCCGTCCACGACGAGCGCCGGATACGGGTCGTACCCCTGGAGCAGCCGGTCCATCCCCTCGCGCAGCGCGCCCATCGCCGGGTCGTCCAGCGCGGTCTCCGTGTAGCGAGGGGCGTAACCGGCGACCACCAGCAGGGCGTTGCGTTCCCGCACGGGCACGTCCAGGTGCTCCGCCAGCCGCAGGACCATCTCCTCGCTCGGGCGGGCGCGGCCCGTCTCGATGAAGGAGATGTGCCGGGCGGAGGAGTCGGCCCGCAGCGCGAGCTCCAGCTGGCTGATCCGGCTCCGCTCCCGCCAGCTGCGCAGCAGCGGCCCTACCCCCGTGTCAAGCGCGACAGTTGTCATGCCGAGACCGTAACGTCACCGGCACCGACCACGAGCGAGGGAGCCCCCGTATGCCCGCCGAACCGCTGCCGCGGAACGAGATCGAGAACCGGCTGCGCGAACTGCCCGGCTGGACGCTGGAGGGGGACCGGATCACCCGCACCTACCGGCTCCCGTCGCATTTCGCCGCCGCCGGGCTCACCGTCCATGTCGCCCAGATCCAGGACGAGCTGAACCACCACTCCGATCTGACGCTCGGGTACGACACCGTCGCGCTCTCGGTGAACTCCCACGACGCGGGCGGGAAGGTCACCGAGAAGGACCTGTCCCTCGCCGCCAGGGTGGCGGCCGTAGCTCCGGGCCACGGCGCACGGTAGCCGGGGCCGGCGGCCCGTCAGGTCACCGGGCCGAACCGGGGATGCGCGGCCAGCCAGCGCGCGCAGCTCTCGCTGCGCTCCACCGCCTCCGCGTACGCGGCCCGGGTGTGGCCGCTCACCGCGGCGGCCGCCGCGGAAGCCGCCGCCGAGCGCGGATGCCAGCCCAGCAGATGGCGCCAGCTCAGCGGTGAACCGGTGATCGGACGGGTCACCACGCCGGGCGTCGGCGGGAAGGTCGCCCGGCACAGCCCGACGGCCCGCCCCACCTGCACCAGATGGACGACGGACGCGGTGTCCGTCTCGTACACCGACACCGGGCTGAAACCCGCCCGCGCGCAGGCTGCCACGAAGCAGTCCGCGAAGCACCCCTCACCCGGCACATCGGCCCAGCACTCGTTCGCCAGCGCGGCGAGCTCCAGCTCGGGCGCCCCGGCCAGCGGATGGCCCTCCGGCAGCATCACGAAGACCGGATCGACCCCGACGACCTGCCACGTCAGCCGGTCCGCGACCGGCGGCGGACTCTCACCGCAGGTACCGATGAGGGCGAAGTCGAGCCGTCCGTCGACCAGTTGGGCGGCGATCTCGGCCACCGACCAGCTGGTGTACGTGGACACCTGCGCGGCCGGGTGCGCCGTCGCCAGCCGGTCCACGAGCCCGCCGAGCAGCGGACCGTGCGTGCCGCCCAGCCGGAAGCGCTCCATGACCCCTCGCGCGTTGGCGAACCGCACCGCCTCCGCCTGGAGTTCACTGACGGCGGGCAGCACCACCCGGGCCCGTTCGAGCACCAGCTCACCCAGCGGTGTCGGCCGCGCACCCGTGTGGTCCCGGTCGAACAGCGGGCCCCCGAGCGCCTTCTCGATCCTCCGCAGCTGTGCGCTCAGCGCCGGCTGCGCGAGGCCGAGCGCGGCGGCGGCCTTGGTGAGACTTCCGGTGTCGGCGATGGCACGTACGGTACGCAGATGGCGCAACTCCAGCTCCATAAGCGCAAGTTATGGCCCATTGCGGCTGCTGGCAATCGTGACCGGAGCGGCGGAGGGAGTTCCGGCCGACGGCGCTGGCTACGCTGCGAGGGTGACCACCGATCTGATCCTGCTGCCGCGTGTCGCCTATCGCGGGCAGGAGATCACCGCGCCCCGGCTGCGCGGTCTCCTCGCGCTGCTCGCGGGCGACCTGCGCACGGGTTGCAGCACCGAGCGGCTGGTGGCGGGGCTGTGGCCGGACGAGCTGCCGCAGCGGCCGGGAAAGGCGGTTCAGGTCCTGGTGTCCAGGGCGCGGGCGCAGCTGGGCGCCGGTGTCCTCGTCAGTACGCCGACCGGATACCGCCTCGCGCTGGACGAGGACCGGGTCGACAGTTCCGCGCTGCTGCTGCACGCCGCCGCGAGCGCGGACCGGGCCAGGGCCGGCGACCACGCGGGATCACTGGCCGAGGCCGAGGCCGGGCTCACCCTGTGGGAGGGCACTGGTGACGGCGCGGCCGGCACCGCAGACCCGGTGGCCGTGCTGCGCGCCGATCGGGCCCCCGCCCACGCCGCCCTGGTTCGCGCGCGGGCGCTCGCGCTCGCCCGGCTCGGACGGCACGCGGAGGCGGCCGGGCCGCTGGCCGGGTCCGCGTCCGGCCATCCGCGTGACGAGGAGGTGCTGGCCGAACTGCTGCGCGCCGAGGCGGCGACGGCAGGCCCGTCCGCCGCGCTGACCCGGTACGAGGCGTACCGCCGCGAGCTGCGCGACGGGCTCGGCACGGAGCCGGGCGCCGGGCTCCGGGCGCTCCAGCGGGAGCTGCTGCGCGGGGAGCCGCCCGTCGTCAGGCACGGCGTGCCGCACGAGCCGAACCCGCTCCTCGGCCGGGACGAGGACATCGCGGCGGTGGAGCGGCTGCTGCTCGCCTCCCGCGCCGTCACCGTCGTCGGTCCCGGCGGCCTCGGCAAGACCCGGCTCGCGCACGCCGTCAGCCGCCGGGCCGGGCAGCGCGTCGTCCACTTCGTAGCGCTGGCCGGTGTCACCGCGGACGGGGACGTGGCCGCGGAGGTGGCCTCCGCGCTCGGTGCGGGCGAGGGCCGGCCCGGCGCCCTGGGCGGCCATGTCCCGGCCGACCCGGTGGCCGGCATCCTCGGCGCGCTAGGCCCGGGGCCCGCGCTGCTCGTCCTGGACAACTGCGAGCAGGTCGTCCGGGGCGTCGCCGGACTCGTACAGGCCCTGGTCGCGTCCTCGCAGGACCTGCGGGTACTCGCGACCGGCCGCGCGCCCCTGGGCCTGACGTCGGAGGCGGTGTACGCGCTGTCGGAGCTCGGGCTCGACACCTCCGTCGAGCTGTTCACCCAGCGGGCCCGGGCCACCCGGCCGGGCGTGCTGCTGCCCTCGGACGCGGTGGCCGGACTGTGCCGACAGCTCGACGGACTGCCGCTCGCCGTCGAACTGGCGGCGGCCCGGGTGCGGGTGCTCTCGGTGCCGGAGATCGCCCGCCGCCTCGGTGACCGGTTCGCGCTGCTGCGCGGCGGGGTGCGGGGTGTGCCGGAGCGCCACCGCACGCTGCACGCGGTCGTGGAGTGGAGCTGGAACCTGCTCACGCGGGACGCCCGGGCCGCGCTGCGCACGCTGTCCGTCTTCCCCGGCGGCTTCTCGGGCGATGCGGCGGAGCACGTCATAGGCGAGGACGCGCTGCTCCTCCTCGAACAGCTGGCGGGCCAGTCGCTGGTCACCGTCACGGACACCCCGGCCGGGGTGCGGTTCCGGATGCTGGAGACGGTACGGGAGTTCAGTGCGGCCCGGCGTACGGAGAGGGGCGGGGACGGGGAGGCCGTGGGCCGGTTCCTCTGCTGGGCGCGGGACTTCGGGGTCGCGCACCACGAGGTGCTCTTCGGCCCGGACCGGTCGGCGGCCTGGGAGCGGACCAAGGCCGAGCAGGACAACCTGGTGGCGGCCCTGCGGGAGGCCCTGGCCCGTGCCGACGGCCCGGCCACGGCCGCGGTCACCGCCGTCCTGGCCGCCCTGTGGCTCACCGACTCCAACCTTCCCCGGCTCACCGCCCTCGCGGCGGACACCGGCCCACCGCTCTCGCACTTCAGGCCCGGGCCCGAGTACGTCGAAGTCGCCCGCGCGGCGGCGGTGTTGTGCGCGGCGGCCCTGCTGATGGGCCACGGACTGCGGGCCGTACGCCAGCTCGTCACCCTCCGGCGGCTGCCCCCGGCCCCGCCGGACACGCTGCTGCGCGCGACCTCGACCGTGCTGAGCGCGGTCCCCGAGATGCTGCCGCCCGACTACGGCGTGCTGGGTGAGCTCTGCGGCAGCGGGCAGCCGCTGGTGGCCGGCGTGGCGGAGTGCATCGCCACCTACGTCTGGGAGTACGGGCACGAGACCGACCGGGCGCTCGCCTCGGCCCGCCGGATGATCGCCGCCCTGGAGCCGGTCGACAACCCGGCCATGCAGGTCATGGGCCTTTCCCGGGCGAGCGAGCTGTGCCTGAAGACCGGGCGGGGCGAGGCCGCGTACGGATATCTGAGGACCGCCCTGGAGGTCCTGCCGCGGCTCGGTGACGAGCACGACTACATCGGCATCCGCAGCGGCCTGGCCCTCGCCTGCCTGCAACGGGGGGACCCCGACGAGGCCGAGTACTGGCTCCGGCAGGCGGAGGGCGACGGCACGTGGCAGCAGGACGTGTTCTACAGCCCCGACCTCGGTGTGCGGGCCGAGATCGCGCTCGCCCGCGGGCTGACGGAGGCCGGGCTCGCCCTGTGGCGCGGCGCGGTGGACCGGCTGCCCGGGGCCGGTTCGATGTACGGCGGCGATCCATGGGCGGACCCGTGGGCGCTGCAGATCCAATCGGTCGCGGTGACGGCTCACGCACACGCCGGCCGCCTCCGGCTCGTCGCGGAGCCGGTGGAACGGCTGCGGCGGCTCCTGGGAGCGCTGGTCTCCGGCCCGGCCGGCACGCCGGTGGAACTCCCCGTCGCCGGGACGGTGCTGCACGCGCTCGGTTCGGCGGGGCTCGCGTCCGGCGACGTCTCAGCCGTCCGGATGATCGCGCTGGCCGAACGGCTGGGGGTGCTGCGGGAGTTCCAGCCGACGATGTCGCAGGCCCGCGCCCGGCAGGCGGCCGAGTGCGCCGACGCGGCGGCGTACCGCCACGCGGTGTCCCAGTACGCCGCCCTGGGGCGGGACGGGCTCCAGGAGGCGGTCCGGGCGTGCACGGCCGCATCCGCCACCGGCTCCGGCGCCGCCGACGAGCACGGCCGGGGCGGCTACTTCGGGTCGCGGCCGAACAGCGACGTCGACCACCAGTAGCCGAGCACGGCCAGGGCCACGCACCACAGGACCGCGAGCCACCCGTTGTCGCCGATCCCGCTGCCGAGCAGCAGCCCGCGAAGGGTCTCGATGGCCGGGGTGAACGGCTGGTACTCGGCGAAGGGGCGGAACCAGCCCGGCATCGCGTCGACGGGGACGAAGGCGCTCGAAATGAGCGGGAGGACGACCATCGGCAGCGCGTTGTTGCTCGCCGCCTCGGGGTTCGGGGAGGCCATGCCCATTCCGACCGCGATCCAGGTGAACGCGGTGGCGACGAGTACGAGCAGCCCGAACGCCGCCAGCCACTCGACGGGCGTGGCGTCGGTGGACCGGAAGCCGATGGCCACGGCGACTGCGCCGACGAGGACCACGCTGAGGACCGACTGCAGCACACTGCCTACGACATGCCCGATGAGCACCGCCCCCCGGTGGATCGCCATCGTGCGGAAGCGGGCGATGATCCCCTCGGTCATGTCCATCGAGACGGACACCGCGGTTCCCGCCGGGGTGGAGCCGATGGTCATCAGCAGGATGCCCGGCACGAGATAGGCGATGTAGGCGGAGCGGTCGGCGCCGCCGCCGATGCCCGCGCTCATCACGTCACCGAAGACGTAGACGAAGAGCAGCAGCAGGACGATCGGCATGAGCAGCAGGTTCAGGGTGAGGGACGGGTAGCGCCGGGCGTGCAGCAGATTGCGGCGCAGCATGGTGCCCGAGTCGCGTGCGGCGAGGGAGAAGGTGCTCATCGGACGGCTTCCTTGGTTGTGGGGGGCGCGTCGGTGCCGCTGGTGAGGGCGAAGAACACGTCGTCGAGGTCGGGGGTGTGCACGGTCAGCTCGTCGGCTTCGGTGCCGGTCGCGTCCAGCCGGTCCAGGACGGAGCGCAGTTCGCGCTGGCTGCCGTCGCTGGGCATCCGCAGCGAGAGCGCCTCGTCGTCCCGGGCGCCCTCGGGCAGCGCGACGGCGGCGGTCCGGTACGCGGACGGGTCGGTGAACCTGAGCCGCACGTGCCCGCCGGGGACGAGCCGCTTCAGCTCGTCGGCGCTGCCCTCGGCGGCGACCGTTCCGTCGCTCAGTACCGCGATGCGGTCCGCGAGTTCGTCGGCTTCGTCCAGGTACTGCGTGGTGAGGAAGACGGTGACGCCACCGGAGACCAGTCGGCGGATGACGCCCCACATGTTGTGACGGCTGCGCGGGTCGAGACCGGTGGTCGGCTCGTCGAGGAAGATGATCCGCGGGCCGCCGACCAGGGTCATGGCGATGTCGAGGCGCCGCTTCATGCCGCCGGAGTAGGTGGCGGCGGGCCTCTTCGCCGCGTCCGTCAGGTCGAAGCGCTCCAGCAGTTCGGCGGTGGCGGCGCGGCCGTCGCGGCGGGAGAGGTGGTGCAGGTCGGCCATGAGGAGCATGTTCTCCTCGCCGGTGATCAGGCCGTCGACGGCGGAGAACTGCCCGGTGACGCCGATCGCCGCCCGCACGGCCTGCGGGGAGGCGGCCAGGTCGTGGCCGGCGACCCGGATGTCACCGGAGCCGGCGTCCGCGGAGACGAGGGTGGAGAGGATCTTGACGGCGGTGGTCTTCCCGGCGCCGTTCGGGCCGAGCAGGGCGAAGACCGTGCCGGCCGGCACCGCCAGATCGATGCCGTTCAGTACGGTCTTGTCACCGTAGGTCTTGCGCAGCCCCCTGGCCGCGATGGCGAGAGGGCGAGTGGTTGTTGTGGTCATGCCGCGCAGGTTGCGGCATGACGCGTTCAGCGTGGTTTCACGATGGTTTCAGCGCGCTGAAACCGGGCGGCGGGCCGGGGCCGGTCAGAGCGTGGACAGGTGGGACAGGAACAGGACCGCTGTCGACAGCGCCAGCATTCCCAGGCAGTTCAGCCAGAACTCCTGCTTGAGGAACCGGGCCCGGTAGTGGGCGTAGGAGGCGCACAGGAAGTACACGATCACCGCGGCGTTGGTCGTCACGGCGACACCCTCGTACCGGAGTCCGGCGGCAAGTCCGGCCGCCGCCAGGAACTTGACGACCACCAGCACCCACCACCAGTCGCGGGGGAAACGCACTCCCTCCAGGCATTGCTGGACGAACATCGGGGGGCGCACGGACATGACCGCGTCGCAGAAGAGCACCAGGGCGAGCAGTGCGGTCGGCCACCACGGATCGGGAGTGCTGATCATCGTTGGGTTCCTTCACGGTCGACGACGAAATGGATGACTTCCTGGAACTGGGAGATCGCGCCCCGCTGGTCGAGAGCGCCGTTGCCGACGGTCATGAGGATGCCCAGGTAGGCGAAGTAGAGGGTGCGCGCACCGGCGCCCGCGCCGGTGGCGGTGAGCGGCGTGCGGGCCAGCAGGGATTCGAGTTCGGTGAGCAGGGCCCGGGCGAGGGCCTGGAAGACCTCGGACTCGTGGGTGCCCCGGACGATGACCGCGGCGTACTCCCGGGACAGTTCGAGGTCGAGTGCGAAGTAGCTGATGAAGGGTTCGACGAGATCCAGGACCTCCCGGGCCGCCGCGGCGGGCGGCAGCGGTGTCGCCCCGCCCCGCCCGTGTTCGGCCTCCCGGCCGTGGTGCACGGCGGCGATCCAGGTGTCGAAGATGGCGACGAGCAGCGCGTCCTTGTCACCGACCGACATGACGGTCCCGGTGCTCACCTCGGCGTCTGTGGCGATCTGGCGGATCGTGCTGGAGCCGAACCCCTGCTCGCGGAAGAGCCGTTCGGCCGATGACAGCACCCTGAGCCGGGTCGCCTCCCGCTTCGCCGCGCGCGACTGAACGCGTTCAGTGAACATGTTCAGGATGGTAGGGCGGCCCGCCCGCACACGCAAGAGGACGCTCCCGGGCCGGTACGGGAATCGGCTTACGGCCCAGAGGGCGACCATGGGCTTCTTCGGCAAGTCGCCAGGCGGCAGCGGCCTCGCGGCACGGTCGCCGCCCATCTGGAGCCCGCCCTCCGGGCGGACGACGCGATGTTGCGGACACGCCCTAGAGTCGTTCGCATGCTGGACTACGACGACGAGGCGGCCGTCTACGACGCCACGCGCGGCGGCGTGCCGCGGGCCGAGGCCGCCGCCGCCGCGGTGCTCGGTCTGATCCCGCCCGGTGCCCGCTCGCTGCTCGACATCGGCTGCGGGACCGGGCTGGTCACCGAACGGATCGCCGCGGGACGGCCAGGTCTGCGGGTGTCCGGCACCGACGCCGCGTTCGGCATGGCCCGGGTCGCGAAGCAGCGCGTCGGCGGTGTGGCGCTCGCCGACGCACGCCGACTGCCGCTGCGGGACGGGGCCGTCGACGCGGTGACGGCGGTCTGGCTGCTGCACCTGCTGCGCGGCGACGGCGATGTCCGGGCCGTGGTGGCGCAGGCGGCGCGGGTGCTGCGGCCCGGCGGCGTGTTCGTCGCCACGGTCGACAAGGACGCCTCGCACGACGTGGCCGGCGACATCGACGCGGCGTTCGCCCCGTACCTGGCGCCCTCCCCGTCCGACGCCACGGACCGGGTCATCGGGTACGGGGCCGAGTGCGGCCTCGACGTGGTGGGGAGCGCGGTCTTCCGGGGGCACGGGCAGGGCCGGACGCCGATGAGCGCGGCACGCGGAGTACGCCGCGGGTACTACGCCTCGCGCCTGGAACTGCCCGGGGCGGCGGCCGACCGGCTCATCGAGGCCCTGGCCGCGCTGCCCGGCCAGGACCGGTGCCGCGCGGAACCGGAGTACCGGCTGCTGGCGTTCCGTCGTGGGCCGGGACCGGGGCCGGCCCGGGGGTGACGCGGGCCCCGGCCGGACAGTGTCCGACGCCCCCTACGCGTCCCAGGCACCGCTCCGCGCGGCCTCTGCGGCGAAGGCGGTGAACGACGTCGCGTCACGCTCCAGGGCGTGCTTGACGCCCTCCGTGACCGTGGCGTTGTGCCCGTCCAGCAGCATCGCGAACAGCTCCGCCAGGAAGCCCGCTTCGGCCTCCGGCACGCCGAACTCGGCCAGCATCGCCGCGTACTGAGGGGCCGTCACGGCGAGGTAGCGTACCTCGCGGCCGCTCGCCCGGGTGATCTCCGCGGCCGCCTCAGCGAAGGTCAGCAGCCGGGGGCCGGTCAGTTCGTGCACCTGCCCCGCACCGCCGTCCCCGCACAGCGCCGCGACCACCACGTCGGCGAGGTCCCCGGCGTCCACGAACGGCTCGGCGGTGGAGCCGGCCGGGAACACCAGCTCGCCGCCCAGCACCCCATCGAGCAGCGCGCCCTCGCTGAAGTTCTGCGCGAAGAACGCCGAGCGCACCACGGTGAGTTCGGCATCCCCGGCCGCCGACCGCAGCGCCTCCTCCGCGACCACCGCCTGCGGTTCGCCCCGCCCCGACAGCAGCACGAGCCGCCGCACCCCGCAGCCCCGCGCGATCCGCCCGAAGGCCGCCATCGCCTCCGGTGCGCCGGGCGCCGCCAGATCGGGGTAGTACGCGATGTACGCCGCCTCCGCACCCCGCAGCGCCGCCTCCCAGCCCGACTCGTCCGCCCAGTCGAACACCACCTCGCCCCCGCGCGATCCGGCCCGCACCGGCACCCCGCGCGCCGCGAGCCGCTCCACCACCCGGCGGCCCGTCTTGCCCGTCCCACTCGTCACCAGCACCGGGCCGGCCGTACGCGATTGCTGCTGCTGCTTCGCCCTGTCGTTTGTCATGACCCAAGGCTCGCCGCGCAGCCCCGCCCCCTCCATCCCTCAGCCGCTCAGCTCCCTTCGTGAACGTCTACGCTGCTGCCCATGGACGCACTTGCCGGACTTCTGGACGGGCCGCGGGCCAGAGGGGCCTTCCTGCTGCGGATGGTGATGGAACCGCCGTGGTCCGTACGGATCGAGGACCGGGCCCCGCTCTGCCTGATGTCGATGACCGAGGGCGAGGCCTGGATCGTGCCCGCCGACGACGCCGAACCCGTACTGCTGCGCCCCGGCGACCTGGCCATCGCGCGCGGCCCGGAACCGTACACCGTCGCGGACCGGCCCGGCACCCGGCCGCGGACCCGGATCGGTCCGGGCGGCGTCTGCACCACCCTGCGCGGCGAACCGCTCGCCCAGTCCATGCACTTGGGCGTACGGACCTGGGGCAACGCCCCGGACGGCGAGGCGTCCATGCTCGTCGGCACCTACCTGCTCGACGGTGAGATCAGCAGGCGCCTCCTGGACGCCCTGCCCGCCCTGATCCTCCTCCCCGGTGACGGTGACGGTGACGGTGACGGTGACGGTGACGGTGACGGCGTGGGCGTGGGCGACGGCCGCGGCAACCCGCTGCTGACCCTGCTCGACCGCGAGATCGCCAGGGACGAGCCGGGGCAGAGCGTGGTGCTGGACAGGCTGCTCGACCTGCTGCTGATCGACGCCCTGCGCACCTGGTTCTCCCGGCCAGGGGCCGAGGCCCCCGCCTGGTACAGAGCCATGGGCGACCCCGTCGTCGGACAGGCGCTGCGGCTGCTCCAGAACGAGCCGGCCCACCCCTGGACGGTCGCCGCGCTGGCCGACCGGACCGGAGTCTCCCGGGCCGGGCTCGCCCGCCGCTTCACCGAACTGGTGGGGGAGCCCCCGATGGCGTACCTGACGGGCTGGCGCCTCGCCGTCGCGGCGGATCTGCTGCGGGAGACGGACGCGACGGTCGAGGCCGTTGCCCGGAAGGTCGGCTACAGCCAGGCGTTCGCCTTCAGCACCGCTTTCAAGCGGGTGCGCGGGGTCGGCCCGCAGGACTACCGGAACGGCCGGGACTTGCCGGACCGGCAACAAAGTTTGCCCGTGACCTGATGTGTGGTGAGGCTGTCCCCATGAGCAACGACACCGGTCACGGTCACCACCACGACAGCAGCCACGGGCACCGGCACGAGAGCGGCCATGCCCACCATCACGGCACCGATCTCGACTGGGACGCCATCGGCCCGCTGCTGGAGAAGGACGCCGAACTCAGCACCGGCCAGTACACGGAGGCCGCCCGCTGGATCGCCGGTCTGCCCGGCGCCCACGAGGTCCGCCGGGTCCTGGACATCGGCAGCGGACCGGGCGTCGTCGCCTGCCTGCTCGCCGAGGTGTTCCCGCAGGCCGAGGTCGTCGCCGTGGACGGCACCCCGGCCCTGCTGGAGCGCACCCGCGACCGCGCGAAGCGGCTCGGGCTCGGTGACCGCGTCACCACCCTGCACGCGGACCTGCCCGCCGAACTGGACCGCGCCGGGGAGGCGGACCTCATCTGGGCGGGCAACGCGCTGCACCACATGGGCGACCAGCGCGCCGCACTGGCCGGATTCGCCGGGCTGTTGCGTCCCGGCGGCACCGTCGCACTCGTCGAGGGCGGGCTGCAACCCCGCCATCTCCCGCGCGACATCGGCTTCGGCCGGCCCGGTCTGGAGGAGCGGCTCGACGTGATCCAGGCCGAGACCTTCGAGCAGATGCGGGCGGACCTGCCCGGCACCAAGCGGGAGACCGAGAACTGGGCCGCCCTCTTCACCGCGGTGGGCCTCGACCCGCACGGCACCCGGAGCTTCCTGCTCGACCTGCCCGCGCCCCTCACCGACGTGGCACGGAATCACGTCATCGACAACTTCACCCGCCGCCGCGAGACCCTGGGCGAGCGGCTGGACGCCGAGGACAACGCGCTGCTCGACCGGCTGACCGACCCCGAGGACCCGGCCGGACTGCACCGGCGCACCGACACCTTCCTGCTGCTGGCCCGGACGTTCCACCTCGGCCGCAAGGCCTGAGCGCGACAAGGCTCGGCCGCAGGGCCTGAGCACGACGAAGGGAGTCCGCCGGACCGGCGGACTCCCTTTCTGTGACGTCAGTGGCGGGACGTCACCGCTGGCCTTCCGGCTCAGGCGCCGAGGTTGAACTCACCCGGGTGCGAGCCGAGCCGCTTGCCCTCGTCCAGTGCCGCGAACGCGGCCAGGTCGTCCTCGTCCAGCTCGAAGCCGAACACATCGATGTTCTCCGCGATCCGCGACGGGGTCACGGACTTCGGGATCACCACATGGCCGGTCTGGAGGTGCCAGCGGAGCACCGCCTGAGCGGGCGTGCGGCCGTGCTTCCGCGCGACCGCGACCACCGTCGGGACCTCCAGGAGGCCCTTGCCCGAGCCCAGCGGCGACCAGGCCTCGGTCAGGATGCCGTGCTTGGCGTGCAGCGCGCGGGACTCGGCCTGCTGGAGCTGCGGGTGCAGCTCGATCTGGTTGAGCGCGGGTACGACCGAGGTCTCGCCGAGCAGCCGCTCCAGGTGCTCGGGGAGGAAGTTCGACACGCCGATGGCCTTCGCGCGGCCGTCCGCGTAGATCTTCTCGAACGCCCGGTAGGTGTCCACGTACGCGTCCTTGGCGGGAACCGGCCAGTGGATCAGGTACAGGTCGACGTAGTCGAGACCGAGCTTGTCCAGCGAGGCGTCGAACGCGCGCAGCGTCGAGTCGTAGCCCTGCTCGCTGTTCCACAGCTTGGTGGTCACGAAGAGCTCGTCGCGGGCGATACCGGAGGCGGCGATGGCCTTGCCGGTGCCCCCCTCGTTCCGGTAGATCGCGGCGGTGTCGATGCTGCGGTACCCGGACTCGATGGCTGTGGCGACCGCCTTCGCGGCCTCGTCGTCCGGCACCTGCCAGACTCCGAAACCGAGCTGGGGCATCTCGACGCCGTTGTTGAGGGTGAGGGAGGGGACCTGGCTCACGAGCGGTCGATCCTTACGTTGGGGGGTGGGACTCGAAGCTTCAACGATCAAGACGGCCCGCACATTCCCGTCCGCGGACGCATTCTTCCCGGCTCAGCGGTACGGCCAGTGCCCGGCTCAGCGGTACGGCCTCTTCCCGGCTCAGCAGTACGGCTTCTCCCCGCGCTCAGCGGTACAGCGCGTCCACCTCGGCCGCGTACGCCGTCTCGATCGCCTTGCGCTTCAGCTTCAGCGACGGGGTCAGCAGCCCGTGCTCCTCGGTGAACTGGTGGGCCAGAATCCGGAACGTCCGGATCGACTCGGCCTGTGAGACCGCCGTGTTCGCGGCCACCACCGCCCGCCGGACCTCCATCTCCAGATCCGGGTCCCGCACCAGTTCGCCCGGTGACAGCCGCTGCCGGCCCTGCATGGCGAGCCAGTGCTCCACCGACTCCTGGTCCACGGTGACCAGGGCCGCGATGTACGGCCGGTCGTTGCCGACCACGATGCACTGCGCCACCAGCGGATGCGCCCGCACCCGCTCCTCCAGACCGGCCGGCGAGACGCTCTTGCCGCCGGACGTCACCAGGATCTCCTTCTTGCGCCCGGTGATCGTCAGATAGCCGTCCTCGTCCAGCGCGCCCAGGTCCCCGGTGGCCAGCCAGCCGTCGTTCAGCACCGCGTCGGTGGACTTCGGGTCGCCCAGGTACCCGGAGAACACATTGCGGCCGTACACCCAGATCTCGCCGTCGGCCGCGATGTGCACCGTGGTGCCGGGGATCGGCTGCCCGACCGTGCCGTACCGGGTGCGCTCCGGCGGATTGGCGGTGGCCGCCGCGGTCGTCTCGGTCAGCCCGTACCCCTCGTACACCGTGACACCGGCCCCCGCGAAGAACAGCCCGAGCTGCCGCTCCATCCCCGAGCCGCCGGACATGGCGTGCCGGATCCGGCCGCCCATCGCCTCGCGCACCTTCTTGTACACGACCTTGTCGAAGAACTGGTGCTGCATCCGCAGCCCGGCGGACGGGCCGGGACCGGTCCCGAACGCTCGCGCCTCCATCGCCTCCGCGTACTTCACCGCGATGTCCACGGCCTTGTCGAAAGGGCCCAGCCTGCCCTCCGTCTCGGCCTTGCGGCGGGCCCCGTTGAAGACCTTCTCGAAGATGTACGGCACCGCCAGGATGAACGTGGGGCGGAACGTCACCAGGTCCGGCATCAGCGCCTTCGCCGACAGCTCCGGCTGGTGGCCCAGCTTCACCCGGCCCCGGATCGCCGTGACCTCCACCATCCGCCCGAAGACGTGCGCCAGCGGCAGGAAGAGCAGGGTCGAGGCCTCGTCGCCCGGCCGGGAGTGGAAGACCGACTCCCACCGCGATGCCATCGTCTCCGTCTCGAACATGAAGTTGGCGTGCGTGATCACACAGCCCTTGGGCCGCCCCGTCGTGCCCGACGTGTAGATGACGGTCGCGACCGAGTCGGGCGTCACGGCACGCCGGTGCCGGTGCACCACCTCGTCCTCGACATGGGCGCCCGCGGCGACCAGCTCGGACACCGCGTCGGTGTCCAGCTGCCACAGCCGCTTCAACTGGGGCAGCTGGTCGATGACCGAGGCGACCGTCATCGCGTGGTCCTCGTGCTCGACCATCACCGCAGAGACCTCGGCGTCGTGGAGCATCCACAGGACCTGCTCGGCCGAGGACGTCGGATAGACCGGAACGGACTGCGCGCCGACCGCCCACAGTGCGAAGTCGAAGAGCGTCCACTCGTAGCGCGTGCGCGACATCAGGGCGACCCGGTCCCCGAACCGCACGCCGTGCGCGATCAGTCCCTTGGCCAGTGCGAGCACCTCGTCGCGGAACGTGCCGGAGGTGACATCGAGCCACTTCCCGGACGCGTCCTTGCGGCCGAGGGCGATCCGGTGCGGATCCTCCTCGGCGTAGTCGAAAACCACATCAGCGAGCCCGCCCACGTGGGGCGCGGCCGCCATGGGTGGGACAGTGAACTCGCGCAATGACCTGCTCCTTGTGGCGCTCCGCACAGCGCCGTGACGCTACCCCACCGGACGCTGCCGCGGGAGAGCCCGCAACAACCGGTGAAACATGGCGTCTGCACTGGTCAGGGGCTGAAATCCGGCCAGATGGGCAAGGCTCGGGCGCGCTTCCGACCAAGGAGTAAGTGGCTCGCGCGGGAATCTCCACCGAATCTGTACGCCGCGATCACTGCCGTTCCGTGCGGATACGGGGGTTTGGTCCGCAGCTGCCGGGCCTGACCGGGTTGGGCCGCCCCGGCCCGGACCGCGGCGTCCCGTTGATTGTCCCCCTCAAGGCCGCCCCGCAACCCCCGGCGGACGGATCAGCCGCTCGCCGCCCGCCAGGATCGCCGCCGCGAGCGCGTCCGCCGCCTTCTGCGCACCGTCCCGGCGGCGGCCGTGCAGCAGGACGAAGTCCACCTCGCCCAGATCCGGCAGTCCCGCTCTGGCCGGCAGCGGGACCAGGCCGGGCGGGACCAGACCCCGGCTGTGCGCCATCACGCCGAGCCCCGCGTGGGCGGCGGCGGTCAGCCCGCTGAGGCTGCCGCTGGTGCACGCCACCCGCCAGGAACGGCCCGCGCCCTCCAGCACCTCGAGGGCGCGGGCCCGGGTGATGGCCGGCGGCGGGAAGAGGACGAGCGGCACCGGCCGGTCCGGGTCGATCCGCAGCGTCGGCGCACCGATCCAGGTCAGCGCGTCCTGCCAGACCAGCTCCCCGTGCGTGTCACCGGTGCGCCGCTTGGCCAGCACCAGATCGAGCCGGCCGGCCGCCAGCTGCTGGTGCAGTGTCCCCGACAGCTCCACGGTGAGCTCCAGCTCGACCTCGGGATGGTCGTGGCGGAACGCCTGGAGGATCTCCGGCAGCCGCGTCAGCACGAAGTCCTCCGAGGCCCCGAACCGCAGTCGGCCGCGCAGCCGGGTGCCGGTGAAGAACGCCGACGCCCGCTCGTGGGCCTCCAGGATCGTCCGGGCGAAACCCAGCATCGCCTCACCGTCCACGGTGAGGTCGACCCGGTGCGTGTCACGGGTGAACAGCTGCCGTCCGGTCGCCTCCTCCAGCCGCCGCACGTGCTGGCTCACCGTGGACTGCCGCACCCCGAGCCGGCGGGCGGCCCGGGTGAAGCTCAGCGTCTGGGCGACCGCGAGAAACGTACGCAACTGCGCGGGTTCGTACATGCCCGCCACGTTATCGCGAGACACGATCACAGTCAGAGCGGTATACGGGATTCCCGATGTCGGCGGGCAGGGGCACGATGGCTACGGGACAGCCCCTGGGGCAAGGCCCCTGAACGAGAGAACACGTGGAGCACATGAGCCGCCGCAAGCCGAAGCTGCCGTCCTGGCTGCCGCTCGACCCGTACATCCTGGCGCTGATCGGCACCGTCGTCCTCGCGGCGCTGCTGCCGGCCTCCGGCGCGGCCGCCGAGGTCGCGGGCGGGGCCTCCACCGGCGCGGTCGCCTTCCTCTTCTTCCTCTACGGCGCACGGCTCTCCACCGCCCAGGCGCTCGACGGCGTCCGGCACTGGCGGCTCCACCTCACCGTCCTGGCCTGCACGTTCGTCGCGTTCCCGCTGCTGGGGCTGGCGAGCGAGGGGCTGGTCCCGTATGTACTGACGCCCCAGCTCCAGAGCGGCTTCCTCTTCCTCTGCCTGGTCCCCTCGACCATCCAGTCGTCGATCGCCTTCACCTCGATCGCCCGGGGCAACGTGCCCGCAGCGATCTGCGCGGGCTCCTTCTCCTCGATCGCCGGAATCTTCGTCACCCCGCTGCTCGCGGCGGCGCTGCTCGGCAACAGCGGGGGCGGATTCTCCGGGGACGCGCTGCTGAAGATCGGCGTCCAGCTGCTGCTGCCGTTCGTCGCGGGACAGCTGCTGCGCCGCTGGATCGGCGGCTTCATCGCCCGGCACAAGAAGATCCTCGGCCTGGTCGACCGGGGCTCGATCCTGCTCGTCGTCTACACCGCGTTCAGCGAGGGCATGGTCGCGGGCATCTGGCACCAGGTCACCCCGGCCCGGCTCGGGGCGCTGCTCGGCGCCGAGGCGGTGCTGCTCGCACTGATGCTCACGCTGAGCTGGTACGGGGCCAAGCGGCTCGGCTTCGGCCGGGAGGACCGCATCGCCATCCAGTTCGCCGGCTCGAAGAAGAGCCTGGCCTCCGGCCTGCCCATGGCCAGCGTCCTGTTCGGCGCGCAGGCGAGCCTGGCCGTGCTGCCGCTGATGCTCTTCCACCAGACGCAGCTCATGGTGTGCGCGGTGCTCGCGAAGCGGCGCGCCCGTGACCTGCGGGAGACGGCCACGGACGGCGAGGCGCTGACGGCGGCGCCCGTCACCGTGACCTGACGGCCGCGAGGGCGCCTCGCGGCCGGGCGGCGGAGGCGCCTCAGCCCCGGCCGGCCTCGGTATCCGCCTCCAGGGCGATGCGGTGCTCACCCGCGTACACGTTCATGGAAGGCCCCCGCAGGAAGCCGACCAGGGTCAGACCGGTCTCCGCCGCCAGGTCGACGGCGAGGGAGGACGGCGCGGAGACGGCCGCCAGCATCGGGATGCCGGCCATCACCGCCTTCTGCGCCAGCTCGAACGAGGCCCGGCCGGAGACCAGCAGGATCGACCGGGACAGCGGCAGCCGGTGGTCGGTGAGGGCTCGCCCGACCAGCTTGTCGACCGCGTTGTGCCGCCCCACGTCCTCCCGTATGTCCATCAGCTCGCCCGTCTCGGAGAACAGCGCCGCCGCGTGCAGGCCCCCGGTCCGGTCGAACACCTGCTGCGAGGCGCGCAGCAGGTCGGGGAGGGCGGACAGCAGCGCGGGCTCCACCCGGAGCGGGGGAGTGTCGGCGACGGGGTGCCGGGTCGTGGTGCGGACCGCGTCCAGACTGGCCTTCCCGCACAGCCCGCAGGACGACGTCGTGTAGACGTTGCGCTCCAGCGTGATGTCCGGGACCACGACACCGGGCGCGAGCCGCACGTCCACCACGTTGTACGTGTTGACCCCGTCGGCCGTCGCCCCGGCGCAGTACACGATCGACTGCACCTCGTGGCCCTCACCGATCACGCCCTCGCTCACCAGGAAGCCCGCCGCCAGCGCGAAGTCGTCGCCCGGGGTGCGCATCGTGATGGCGAGCGGCTTGCCGTTCAGCCGGATCTCCAGCGGTTCCTCCGCGACGAGCGTGTCGGGGCGGGTGGACACGGCCCCGTCCCGGATACGGATGGTGCGGCGGCGCTCGGTGACCCGTCCCATGACAGCCAGACCCGATTTCTGTACGTGGTGGAAGCCGAAGCGGCCCTTGGTGCGGAGGTTGCCCGTCGGGCACCGGCTGCGTCGAGGTGACCCCCACGGTCTCATTCTGCTGCACGTGCGGGGTGACACCGATGATGGTCCCGGAGTGCGCGCCGGGAGACAGAAATATTGTCTACAGTATGCGGTCCGCCGCGCAGAGGCTGTTGTCAAGCCTCCAATCGTTGAGCGGTAATCCTGTGGGATCACGTGCCTCTGTACCGGTCAGTAGCGACCAAGACTGGATGGTTCCTGCCATATGTAGCGAGGGGAACCTGAATATGACCGGCTCACGTGTCGTGGCGCTCGGCCACTATCAGCCCGCCAAGGTGCTCACCAACCATGACCTCGCGGCCATGGTCGACACCAGTGACGAGTGGATCACCAGCCGCGTCGGCATCAAGACCCGTCACCTCGGCGGCCCCGAAGAGCCGGTGGACGAGCTGGCCGCGCACGCGGCGGCCAAGGCGCTCGCCGCTGCCGGGCTCCAGCCCTCGGCCATCGATCTGGTTCTGGTCGCCACCTCCACCGCGATCGACCGGTCACCGAGCATGTCGGCCAGGGTCGCCGCCCGCCTCGGCATGACGTCGCCCGCGGTGATGGACATCAACGTGGTCTGTTCCGGTTTCACCCACGCCCTCGCCACCGCCGACCACGCCGTACGCGCGGGGGCGGCCACCCGCGCGCTGGTGATCGGCGCCGACAAGATGGGCGACATCGTCGACTGGACCGACCGCTCCAGCTGCGTGCTGATGGGGGACGGCGCCGGGGCCGCAGTGGTGGTCGCGGACTCCGGCTCGGCCGCCCGGCCGGGGATCGGGCCGGTGCTGTGGGGCTCCGTGCCCGGTATGGGGGACGCGGTACGGATCGAGGGGACGCCGCCGCGCTTCGCCCAGGAGGGCCAGTCGGTCTACCGCTGGGCGACCACCCAGCTGCCGCCCATCGCGCGCAAGGTGTGCGAGAAGGCCGGACTCACCCCGGAGGACCTCGCCGCGGTGGTGCTGCACCAGGCCAACCTGCGGATCATCGAACCGGTCGCCAGGAAGATCGGCGCGGTCAACGCGGTCATCGCCAGGGACGTGGTGGATTCCGGCAACACGTCCGCCGCCTCCATCCCGATGGCCCTGTCCAAGCTGGTGGAACGGGGCGAGGTGGCGGCCGGGGCTCCGGCGCTGCTCTTCGGCTTCGGCGGGAACCTCAGTTACGCGGGTCAGGTGATCCGCTGTCCCTGAGGGGGCAATGGTGCTCGGTAGGCTGTAGACGGCAGGCAATCGCTCGTTGCTCGTTGCTCGGAGGGGACCGCAGTGTCGTCCGCAGGACTGCCGCCAGGGACCGTGCCGAAGCTGGAACGACCCGGTCCGCTGCGTGAGCAGGTGTACGGGACACTGCTCGAACTCATCGCCACCCGTGCGCTCCGCCCCGGCCGGCACCTGGTCGAGAGCGAACTGGCCGGCCGCCTCGGGGTATCCCGGCAGCCGGTGCGCGAGGCCCTGCAGCGGCTCAGCACCGAGGGCTGGGTCGATCTGCGGCCCGCCCAGGGCGCGTTCGTCCATGAACCCACGGAGGAGGAGGCGGACCAGCTGCTGTCGGTCCGGACGCTCCTGGCGGCCGAGGCCGCCCGGCTCGCCGCCGCCCACGCCGGTACCGCGGGCATCGCCGCGCTGGAGGAGCTGTGCGACACCGGTGAGCGGGCCGCCGCCGACGACGACGCGGACCTGGCGGCCGCGACCGACGCGGCCTTCCACGCCAAGGTCATGGAGCTGGCGGGCAACGCCGTACTGGCCGGGCTGGCCGGACAGGTGGACCGCAGGGCCCACTGGTACCGCACCCCCGCCGCCCGGGAGCGGGGCGCCGGGTCCTGGGCCGAGCACCGCGCCCTGACCGCCGCGATCTCCTCGCGCGACGAGCAGCGGGCCGCGGCGATCATGCGGTCCCGTACGGAACGCGGCCGCCACCAGCGCGAAGAGGGCTGACCTCCGCGTTCTCGTTGCCCTCGCACGCCGGCTGAGCAGTCGGCCGATCCGGTGACCGGGGCCGGTGCTCCCACCTCTTTGTCCTCAGGGTGGAGAAAGTTGCGGTCGATTCCTGCGCAACTTCTTCCCACTCCGGGCAAGCGCTGCTACGTTCCCCTCCAAAGCCCGACGGACAGGCCGATGTGGCGGGGAGGGGCGCGTGAGACGTATGACGGCACGACCCGCGAATGCGCATCAGGCGCGACTGCTTCGGCTGTTGCGCGACGGCGGGCCCAACTCACGGGCACAGCTGGGGGATCAGGTCGATCTCTCCCGCTCCAAGCTCGCCGTCGAGGTGGACAGACTGCTGGAGACCGGCCTTGTGGTGGCCGACGGACTCGCCGCATCCCGCGGCGGGCGTCGCTCGCACAACATCCGGCTCGCCCCGGCGCTGCGCTTCCTCGGCGTCGACATCGGCGCCACCTCGGTCGATGTGGCGGTCACCAACGCGGAGCTGGAGGTCCTGGGCCACCTCAACCACCCCATGGACGTACGCGAAGGCCCCGTCGCCATCTTCGAGCAGGTGCTGTCCATGGCGGCCAAGCTCCGGGCCTCCGGGCTCGCCGAGGGGTTCGACGGCGCGGGCATCGGCGTACCGGGACCGGTCCGCTTCCCCGAGGGGATTCCGGTCGCACCGCCGATCATGCCCGGCTGGGACGGCTTCCCGGTCCGCGAGGCGCTCAGCCAGGAGCTGGGCTGCCCCGTGATGGTCGACAACGATGTGAACCTGATGGCGATGGGGGAGCAGCACGCGGGCGTCGCGCGCTCCGTGGGCGACTTCCTCTGCGTCAAGATCGGTACCGGTATCGGCTGCGGCATCGTCGTCGGCGGAGAGGTCCACCGCGGTACGACGGGCAGTGCGGGCGACATCGGCCACATCCAGGTCGAACCGGACGGGCGTCCCTGCGCCTGTGGCAACCGGGGCTGCCTGGAAGCACACTTCAGCGGCGCCGCACTGGCCCGCGACGCCGAGGACGCCGCCCGTGCCGGGCAGTCCGCGGAGCTCGCGGCCCGGCTGTCGGCGTCCGGGAAACTCACCGCCGTCGACGTTGCCGCCGCCGCGGCCGCCGGCGACGCCACCTCGCTCGACCTGATCCGTGAAGGCGGAAACCGGGTCGGGCAGGTCATCGCGGGACTCGTCAGCTTCTTCAACCCCGGTCTGGTGGTGATCGGCGGCGGGGTGACCGGACTGGGCCACACGCTGCTGGCCAGCGTCCGGACCCAGGTCTACCGGCAGTCACTGCCGCTGGCCACCGGCAACCTTCCCATCGTGCTGGGCGAGCTGGGACCCGCCGCCGGAGTGATCGGCGCGGCCAGGCTCATCAGCGACCACCTCTTCTCACCGGCCTGACCCAGCACCACCGGACCGTCCAGCACCACCGGCCTGACCCAGCACCACCGGCCAGGCCCCGGCCTCGGCCGGCCTCCGCACCACCGGCCCGTCCACCGGGCCGCAGCACGTGCAAGAGCCGCGCACCACCCGCCCGATCGCTCTCCCGCCCGATCGCTCTCCCGTCCGATCCGCTTCCCGCCGGACCGATCCTCGGCCGGCCGGCAACAACGGCACCGCCCCCGCGCCAGCGGCCGGGGTCCGGGTCAACCCCGGGACCGTACTTCGCCCTGCCCGCTCACCGGCACCCGCCGAGGGGATTTGTCATGGCTCCAGAACCACCCCTGCTCACCATGTCCGGCATCACCAAGACCTTCCCCGGCGTGCGCGCCCTGGACGGCGTCGACCTGGAGGTCCAGGCCGGCGAGGTCCACTGTCTGCTCGGCCAGAACGGGGCGGGCAAATCCACCCTCATCAAGGTGCTCGCCGGGGCCCACCAGCCCGACGACGGCGAGATCACCTGGCGCGGCTCACCGGCCGTGCTCAAGACGCCCATCGCCGCGATGCGCCTCGGGATCGCGACCATCTACCAGGAACTCGACCTGGTGGAGGGCCTGTCGGTCGCCGAGAACGTGTTCCTCGGCCATGAACCGACCACCGCGGGCTTCGTCGTCCGCACCCGTGACGGCCGCACCGCGGCCGGCGCACTGCTGAAACGCCTCGGCCACCCGGAGATCGACCCGGCCCGCCCGGTCGGTGAACTCTCCGCGGCCCAGCAGCAGATCGTCTCGATGGCCCGTGCGCTCTCCCACGACGTACGGCTCATCGTGATGGACGAACCGTCCGCGGCCCTCGACCCGGACGAGGTCGCCAACCTCTTCCGCATCGTCGCCTCCCTGACCGCCGACGGGGTCGCCGTCGTCTACATCTCCCACCGGCTGGAGGAGATCCGCCGGATCGGTGACCGGGTGACCGTGATCAAGGACGGCCGGACCGTCGCCGTCGGCCTCCCCGCCGAGTCCACCCCCACGCGCGACATCGTTGCCATGATGACCGGCCGCAATGTCGAGTACGTCTTTCCGCCGAGGCCCGAAGAGGTCCCCGCGAGCACCGGCGTGGAGCCGGTGCTCAGGGTCGAAGGCCTCACCAGGAAGGGCGAGTTCGCCCCGGTCGACCTGGAACTCAGGCCCGGCGAGATCGTCGGCCTGGCCGGACTCGTGGGCTCCGGGCGCTCCGAGATCCTGGAGACCATCTACGGGGCCCGCCGCGCCACCGCCGGGCAGGTCACCGTCGCCGGAAAGCCGCTGCGGACCGGCAGCGTCCGCGCGGCCGTCGCGGCGGGCATCGGCCTCGCCCCGGAGGAGCGCAAGGCACAGGCACTGCTGATGCTCGAATCCGTCACCCGCAATGTCTCGGTCTCCACCATGTCCCGTTTCTCCAGGGGCGGTTGGCTCGACCGGGGCGCCGAGCGCAAGGCGGCCCGCGCCGCCACCCGCGAGCTCTCGCTGCGCCCCGACAACCCGGACACCCCCGTCCGCACGCTCTCCGGCGGCAACCAGCAGAAGGCGGTCCTGGCCCGCTGGCTGCTGCGCGGCTGCCGGGTGCTGCTGCTGGACGAACCGACCCGCGGAGTGGACGTCGGCGCCCGCGCCGAGCTCTACGCCGTGATCCGCCGGCTGGCCGACGAAGGCCTCGCCGTACTGCTCGTCTCCAGCGAAGTGCCCGAAGTGCTGGGCCTCGCCGACCGGGTGCTGGTGCTCCGTGAGGGTCATGTCGTGCATACGGCGGACGCCACGGAGCTCGATGAGCACCGCGTACTCGACCTCGTGATGGAAGGGAGCCCGACGTCATGACGCAGCCCGTCTCCTCGGCACAGCAGACCGGGCCGGACAAGGGCTCCGCGCCCGCGTCCGTCCCCGCGTCCCCGCAGAAGGACAGGTCCCCCCGAGCCCTCGGGCTCCGCCTGGACCTGCGCAGTCTCTCGCTGCTCGGCGTCCTCGCCGCACTGGTGGTGGTCGGCGCCATCACGGAGCCCGACGCCTTCCTGGACACCGGGAACCTCCAGCTGATCCTGACCCAGGCGTCCGTCATCGGCGTCGTCACCGTCGGGGTGACCTTCGTCATCACCAGCGGCGGCATCGATCTGTCCGTCGGCGCCATGGTCGCCCTCGCCTCGGTCTGGGCCACCACACTCGCCACCCAGGAGTACGGCTTCGTCGGCATCCTGTTCACCGCGATGCTCGTCGGCCTCGGCGCCGGACTGGTCAACGGGGTGCTCATCGCGTACGGCCGGCTGGTGCCGTTCATCGCGACACTGGCGATGCTCGCCTCCGCCCGTGGCATGGCCCTCCTGATCACCGACGGCAAGACCCAGATCGTCACGGTCAAGTCCGTCCTGGACCTGGGCCTGCCCGGCTCCTACGTCCTCGGCATCCCGCCGCTGGTCATGATGTTCGCGGTGGTCACCGTCATCGGCTGGCTGCTGCTGAACCGCACGACCTTCGGCCGCCGCACCGTCGCCGTCGGCGGCAACGCGGAAGCGGCCCGGCTGGCGGGCATCGACGTACGGCGCCAGCGCCTCTACCTCTACCTGCTGTCCGGACTCTGCTGCGGCATCGCCGCCTTCATGCTGATCATCCTGTCCGGCTCGGGACAGAACACCAACGGCAACCTGTACGAGCTCGACGCCATCGCCGCCGCGATCATCGGCGGCACCCTGCTCACCGGCGGACGGGGCACCATCGTCGGCTCCGTGCTGGGCGTCCTCGTCTTCACCACGATCACCAACATCTTCGCGCTCAACAACCTGCAGAGCGACGTCCAGCAGATCGCCAAGGGCGCGATCATCGTCGCCGCCGTTCTGGTCCAGGGCCGCACCTCGGCCAACCGCGACAGCTGACGACCCAACACCTTCCTTACCACTTACGCCTGTTCCGCATGCCCACGCACCGGATGAAGGGTTTGACAGCCATGCCAGAAACCAGCCGCAGAGGACTGCTCTTCGGTACCGCAGCAGTCTCCGCGGGCGCCTTCCTGACCGCCTGCACCAGCAACGACCCCAAGGAGAAGGACACCGCGGCGCAGAGCAACGCTCCCGCCGCGGACGACAAGCCGGGTAAGGCCCTCACCATCGGCTTCGCGGGTCCGCAGGCCGACCACGGCTGGCTCAACGCCATCAACGAGAACGCCAAGTCGCGGGCGGAGAAGTACTCGGAGGTGACCCTGGAGACCACCGAGGGCTCCAACGACACCGCCGCCCAGATCGGCCAGGTCAAGACCCTCATCAACAAGAAGGTCGACGTCCTCATCATCCTCCCGGCCGACGGCAAGGCGCTCACCCAGGTCGGCCTGGAGGCCATGCGGGCGGGCATCCCCGTGATCAACCTGGACCGCGTCTTCGCCTCCCCGCAGGCGTACCGCTGCTACGTCGGCGGAGACAGCTACGGCATGGGCCTCAACGCCGGTACGTACATCGGCGAACAGCTCAAGGACAAGCCGAACGCCAAGGTCGTCGAGCTGGCCGGCATCGACGGTCTGGAGCTCACCAAGCAGCGCAGCCAGGGCTTCGCCGACGCGCTGAAGAACTACTCCAACATCAAGCTGGTGGCCCGTCAGGCAGCCGACTTCACCGTCGAGTCCGGCCAGGCGAAGATGTCCCAGCTCCTCCAGGCGCAGAAGAAGATCGACGCGCTGTGGAACCACGACGACGACCAGGGCGTGGGCGCGCTGCGCGCCATCCAGCAGGCAGGCCGGGACGAGTTCCTGATGGTCGGCGGGGCCGGGGCCAAGTCCGCGATGGACGCCATCAAGGCCGACAACAGCGTGCTCAAGGCCACCGTCCTCTACCCGCCGAGCATGGCGGCGTCGGCCGTCGACCTGGCCCGCGCCCTCGGCCAGAGCAAGGGACTCGCCGGCCTCTCCGAGGTGGAGATCCCGACCAACCTCACGCTCTTCTCCGCGGTGGTCACCAAGGAGAACGTCGATCAGTACCTGCCGACGGGCTTCAACTGAGAGGCCCCGCGGGAGGGTGCTGACCCTCCCGCCGCACCCACCGAACCACCGATGAGGAGGAAGCCCGGATGGCCCGTAGGGAAGAGACGGAGCAGGAGGCGGCGGCGCCGCCGACGTACCGGCCGATGGCGAGCGCACCCACGCTCGGGGTCGGCATGGTCGGATACGCGTTCATGGGCGCCGCCCACTCGCAGGGATGGCGCACCGCCGGCCATGTCTTCGAGCTGCCGATGCGGCCGGCTCTCGCCGCGATCTGCGGACGCGACCGCAGGGCGGTCGAGGCCGCCGCCGACCGGCACGGCTGGGCGGCGGCGGAGACCGACTGGCGGGCCCTGATCGCCCGGGACGACGTGCAGCTCGTCGACATCTGCACCCCGGGCGACAGCCATGCGGAGATCGCCATCGCGGCACTGGAGGCGGGCAAGCACGTGCTGTGCGAGAAGCCGCTCGCCAACACGGTCGCGGAGGCGGAGGCCATGACCGAGGCGGCGGCACGCGCCGCCGCCCGGGGCCAGGTGGCGGTGGTCGGCTTCAACTACCGCAAGGTGCCCGCCATCACCTACGCCCGGAAGCTGATCGAGCAGGGGCGGCTCGGCCCCCTTCGGCACGTGCGCGCCACCTACCTCCAGGACTGGCTGGTCGACCCCGGATCCCCGCTCACCTGGCGGCTGGAACGGGAACACGCGGGCTCCGGCGCGCTCGGTGACCTCGGGGCGCACATCGTGGACCTCGCCCAGTTCCTGGCGGGGGAGCTGCTGGTCGGGGTGTCAGCGGTCACCGAGACCTTCGTACGCGAACGGCCCCTGCAATCCGGCTCGTCGAACGGCCTGGCCGGGGTGGCGGACAGCGGGGCGCGGGGAGCGGTCACGGTGGACGACGCGGCGCTCTTCACCGGCCGGCTCGCCTCCGGCGCGGTCGCCTCCTTCGAGGCGACCAGGATGGCGGCCGGCCGCAAGAACGCGCTCCGGCTGGAGATCAACGGGGAGCTGGGCTCGCTCGCCTTCGACCTGGAGCGGCTCAACGAGCTGTCCTTCCACGACCACACGGAGCCCGCCACCACGGCCGGCTTCCGGCGGATCCTGGTCACCGAGCCCGAGCATCCCTACCTGGAGGCCTGGTGGCCGCCGGGGCACGCCCTCGGGTACGAGCACACGTTCATCCACCAGGCCCGTGACGTGGTGCGGACGATCGCGGACAAGACCGCGCCCACCCCGTCGTTCGCGGACGGACTCCAGGTGCAGCGGGTGCTGGCGGCGGTGGAGGAGAGCGCCGCGAAGAACTCCGTGCACACCCCCGTCCATTCGACCGCACAGCTCTAGGAGGTCCTGCGCATGCCCCGTCCCTTCACCCTCTTCACCGGTCAGTGGGCCGATCTGCCACTGGAGGACGTCTGCCGGTACGCCCGCGACTTCGGCTACGACGGTCTCGAACTCGCCTGCTGGGGAGACCACTTCGAGGTCGACAAGGCCCTCGCTGATCCGGGGTACCTGGACGGGCGCCACCAGCTGCTCGACAAGTACGGGCTGAAGTGCTGGGCGGTCTCCAACCACCTGGTGGGCCAGGCCGTCTGCGACAACCCGATCGACGAGCGCCACCAGGGCATCCTGCCCGCCCGGATCTGGGGCGACGGGGAGCCCGAAGGGGTGCGCCGCCGGGCCGCAGAGGAGATCAAGAACACCGCGCGGGCGGCCGCCGCCTTCGGGGTGGACACGGTCATCGGGTTCACCGGTTCGTCGATCTGGCACCTGGTGGCGATGTTCCCTCCGGTCCCGCCGCACATGATCGAGCGCGGTTACGAGGACTTCGCCGAGCGCTGGAACCCGATCCTCGACGTGTTCGACGCGGAGGGGGTGCGGTTCGCCCACGAGGTGCATCCGAGCGAGATCGCGTACGACTACTGGACGACGCACCGCGCGCTGGAGGCCGTCGGCCACCGGCCGGCCTTCGGGCTGAACTTCGACCCCAGCCACTTCGTCTGGCAGGACCTGGACCCGGTCGGCTTCCTGTACGACTTCCGGGACCGGATCTACCACGTGGACTGCAAGGAGGCGCGCAAGCGGCTGGACGGCCGCAACGGCCGGCTCGGCTCCCATCTGCCGTGGGGCGACCCGCGGCGCGGCTGGGACTTCGTCTCGGCGGGGCACGGCGACGTGCCGTGGGAGGACGTGTTCCGGATGCTGCGGTCCATCGAGTACGACGGACCGGTCTCCGTGGAGTGGGAGGACGCGGGCATGGACCGACTGACGGGCGCCCCGGAAGCGCTTGCATCGCTCAAGCGGTTCGACTTCGACCCGCCGAGCACGTCGTTCGACGCGGCGTTCGGCGGCAACGACTGACCGTCCGAACGGGGGCTCCGCCCCCGGACCCCCGCTCCTCAATCGCCGGAGGGGCTTAATGCTCAGCCTCGCCGGCGTTTGAGGCGCGGGGTCTGGGGCGGAGCCCCAGGTTCGGGAAGGGGCGGGTAGGGGAAAGCAACGCCCCCAGCCCGGTGGCAGACCACATGCGCCGCCGGGCGGGCGAGCCCTGCCCAGAACCCCCTTTGTCCTGACCAAGGAAAAAGTTCAACAAGACCGCTGCACAAGGGCTTTCCGTCCCGGACGAACAGGTCTACCGTCCAGAACGTGTACACGACATGACTCTCGTCACCGGAGCCGCACAGGCCCCGACTGACCTGCGCGGCAGTCCCCGCGCGGAACGGCACGGCAGCACCCGCACCCGCCCGTACAACCGGCACTCTCCGGAGGACACTCGTGCACAGAACCCGAAGCCGGACCAGGTCCAGGCTCCGCGTCCGTAAATCCCTCGCCCTCTTCACCGGCGCCCTGCTCGCCGCCGCCACTCTCAGCCTGGGCGCCGGCACGGCTGTCGCCCACGAGGAGCCCGCTCCGGCCCCGGCCGCAGAGGACTTCCAGCAGGTCACCCTCGCCAAGGGGGTCGCCGAGACCGGCGAGCCCATGACGCTGGCGGTGCTCCCGGACCGCAGCGTCCTGCACACCGCTCGCGGCGGCGAACTGTGGCTCACCGACAACGGCGGCGACACCACGCTCGCCGGCACCATCCCCGTCTACTCGCACGACGAGGAAGGCCTCCAAGGCGTCGGGGTCGACCCGGACTTCAGTAAGAACCGGGCGATCTACCTCTACTACGCGCCCCCGCTGGACACCCCGGCCGGTGACGCCCCCGAGAACGGCACCGCCGCCGAGTTCGCCAAGTTCGACGGAGTCAACCGGCTCTCGCGCTTCGTCCTCAAGGAGGACGGCACGCTGGACATGGCCAGCGAGAAGAAGGTCCTCGACATCCCGACCTCGCGCGGCATGTGCTGCCACGTCGGCGGCGACATCGACTTCGACGCGCAGGGCAACCTGTACATGTCGACCGGCGACGACTCCAACCCGTTCGCCTCCGACGGCTACGCCCCGATCGACGAGCGGCCGGACCGCAACCCCGCGTTCGACGCCCGCCGCTCCGCCGGGAACACCAACGACCTGCGCGGCAAGATCATCCGCATCAAGGTCGCGGAGGACGGCACGTACACCGTCCCCGACGGGAACCTTTTCGCGCCGGGCACGGACAAGACCCGCCCCGAGATCTACGCGATGGGCTTCCGCAACCCCTTCCGCTTCACCGTCGACAAGACCACCGGCATCCTGTACGTCGGCGACTACGGTCCCGACGCCGGTGCGGCCGACCCGAAGCGCGGACCCGCCGGACAGGTTGAGTTCGCCCGCGTCACCAAGCCCGGCAACTTCGGATGGCCGTACTGCACGGGCGACAACGACCCGTTCATCGACTACGACTTCGCGACGAAGACCTCCGGTGAGGCGTTCGACTGCGCCGCCCCCAAGAACACCTCCCGGTACAACACCGGTCTGGTGGACCTGCCTCCGGCCCAGCCCGCCTGGATCCCGTACGACAACGGATCCGTGCCCGAGTTCGGCACCGGCTCGGAGTCCCCGATGGGCGGTCCCGTCTACCACTACGACGCCGACCTCGACTCGCCCGTGAAGTTCCCCGAGGAGTACGACGGCGACTTCTTCGCCGGCGAGTTCGGCCGGAAGTGGATCAAGCGCATCGAGCAGGACGCCGACGGCAAGGTGGAGTCCATCAACGACGTGCCGTGGTCCGGCACCCAGATCATGGACATGGCCTTCGGGCCCGACGGCGCGCTGTACGTCCTGGACTACGGCACCGGCTACTTCGGCGGCGACGAGAACTCCGCTCTCTACCGCATCGAGAACGCCACCGACGGACGCTCACCGATCGCCGAGGCGACCGCGAACAAGACCTCCGGCACCGCACCGCTCAAGGTCGCCTTCTCCTCCGCCGGCACCACCGACGGTGACGGGGACGCGCTGACCTACAGCTGGGACTTCGGTGACGGCGGCACATCGACCGCGGCCAACCCCACGTACACGTACAAGAAGAACGGCACCTACACCGCGACCGTCACCGCCACGGACCCCACCGGGCGCACCGGATCGGCCAACGTCCATGTGACGGTCGGCAACACCGCTCCGCTCGTGAAGCTGGAACTGCCCGGTGACGGGCAGCTGTTCTCCTTCGGCGACGAGATCCCCTTCAAGGTGACCGTCACCGATCCCGAGGACGGCACGATCGACTGCTCCAAGATCGAGGTCCGCTTCATCCTCGGCCACGACGCCCACGGCCACCCGATCACCTCCGCGCACGGCTGCGAGGGCACCATCAAGACCGAGATGGACGGCGGGCACGACCCGAACGCCAACATCTTCGGAGTCATCGACGCCTCGTACACGGACGGCGGAGGCGGCGGCCAGGCGGCCCTGTCCGGTCACGACCAGTCCGAGCTGCAGCCGCGCCACCGCCAGGCCGAGCACTTCAGCGACTCGTCGGGCATCAAGACCTACGACAAGGCGAACGCCGAGGGCGGCAAGACCGTCGGCGACATCGAGAACGGCGACTGGATCTCCTTCAAGCCGTACCTGCTCGGTGACTCCACCAAGCTCACCGCCCGGATCGCCTCCGGCGGAGCGGGCGGCTTCCTCGAAGTCCGCACCGGCTCGGCCGACGGGAAGATCCTCGGCTCCGCACCCGTACCGGTCACCGGTGGCTGGGAGGTCTTCCAGGACATCGACGTCCCCCTGCGCGGCGTCCCGAAGAAGTCGACCGAACTCTTCCTGGTCTTCAAGGGAGGCGACGGCGCGCTCTACGACCTCGACGACTTCGAGCTCTCCAACACCCCGCCCGACAAGACCGCCAAGCGCGTCCTGGTCTTCTCCAAGACCGCCGGCTTCCGCCACGACGCGATCCCCGAGGGCATCGCCGCACTGAAGGAGCTCGGCAAGGACAGCAACATCACGGTCGACGCGACGGAGGAGGCCGGCCAGTTCACCACCTCCAACCTGGCCCGCTACGACGCCGTGGTCTTCATGTCGACCACGGGTGACGTCCTCAACGCCGACCAGCAGAAGGCGTTCGAGAACTTCGTGACCACCGGCGGCGGTTACGTCGGCGTGCACGCCGCAGCCGACACCGAGTACGAGTGGCCGTTCTACGGCGGACTCGTCGGCGCGTACTTCGACAGCCACCCCGCCATCCAGCCCGTCACCGTCCGGGTCGAGGACCACAAGAACCCGGCGACCGCACACCTGGGCGACACCTGGGAGCGCACCGACGAGCTGTACAACTACCGCACCAACCCGCGCGGCAAGGTCAAGGTCCTCGCCACCCTCGACGAGACGACCTACACCGGCGGCAACATGAAGGGCGACCACCCGATCACCTGGTGCCAGAGCTACCAGGGCGGCCGCTCCTTCTACACCGGCCTCGGCCACACCAAGGAGTCGTACGCGGACCCGGACTTCCGCAAGGTCCTCTCCGGCGGGCTGCGCTACGCGGCCGGCCAGGTGAAGGCCGACTGCAAGCCCGACACCGGCTACCGCTCGATCTTCAACGGCAGCACGCTCGAAGGCTGGAAGCAGGCGGGCCCCGGCAAGTTCAACGTCGTCGACGGCGAGCTGCGCTCCGAAGGCGGCATGGGCCTGCTCACCTACCAGGCCAAGGAGCTGAAGTCGTACTCGCTGAAGCTCGACTGGAAGCTGGCGGGCGATGACAACTCCGGCGTCTTCGTCGGCTTCCCGGAGTCGGACGACCCGTGGTCCGCGGTGGACAACGGCTACGAGGTCCAGATCGACGCCACCGACGCCCCCGACCGCACCACCGGGTCCGTCTACACCTTCAAGTCGGCCAACATCAAGGCCCGCGACCAGGTCCTGAGGCCGCCCGGCCAGTGGAACAGCTACGAGATCAAGGTCCAGGGTGAACGGCTCCAGATCTTCCTCAACGGAGTGAAGATCAACGACTTCACCAACACCGACCCGGCCCGCAGCCTCAAGGACGGCTACATCGGCCTCCAGAACCACGGGGCCGACGACCAGGTGTCCTTCCGCAACATCCAGCTGAAGGAACTGCCCTCCGCGTAGGGACACGTCCGGACGGCGGGCGGGCACCACACCCGCCCGCCGTCCGAACCCCCCCCGGGCCCCGCCGTCCGCGGCCCCGGGCCCCCGCCGTCCGCAGCCCTTCCCCTCAGGCACCGCGCCACCAGCTCTGCACCGCCAGGACCCCCAGCCAGGGAGGCAGCCCGTGTCAGCACCCGCCGTTCGTACCGGAGTCTGGTTCATCGGAGCACGCGGCTCCGTCGCCACCACCGCCACGGCGGGGTGCGCGGCGCTCGCGGCAGGCCTCCACCCGGCCGCCGGCATGGTCACCGAGACCGAGCCGTTCGCCGGGAGCGGCCTGCCACCCGTGGGCTCGCTCGTCTTCGGCGGGCACGACACCCTGGACTGCCCGCTCCCCAAACGGGCCGAAGTACTCGCCGCCGGGGGAGTGCTGCCGCACGGCCTCCCCTCCGCGGTCAGCTCAGAACTCGCAGCGGCCGACGCGGAGATCCGCCCCGGCGGACCGCTCCCCGGCGACACCCGGACGGATGACGAACTCGTCACCGCGTTCGCCGCCGACCTCACAGAGTTCACCCGCCGCAACGGCCTGGCCAGGACCGTCGTCGTCAACGTCGCCTCCACGGAGCCGGCCCCTGAGCCCGGCGCGCCGCGGCTGCCCGCCAGCTCCCTCTACGCCGCGGCGGCCCTGCGCGCCGGCTGTCCGTACGTCAACTTCACCCCCTCCACCGGACTGCGCACCCCCGCCCTCCAGGCCGCCGTCGCGGCCTCGGCCCTTCCTCACGCGGGCCGCGACGGCAAGACCGGCCAGACCCTGCTGCGCTCCGTGCTCGCCCCGATGTTCGTGCAGCGGGCCCTGCCGGTACGGGCCTGGTCCGGCACCAACCTGCTCGGCGGCGGCGACGGGGCGGCACTGGCCGACCCGGCGGCGGCCGCCGCGAAGAACGCCGGCAAGGAACGCGTCCTGGCCGACACGCTCGGCGCCGCCCCCGAGGGCGAGGTCCACATCGACGACGTGCCGGCGCTCGGGGACTGGAAGACGGCCTGGGACCACATCGCGTTCGACGGGTTCCTCGGCGCCCGCATGGTGCTCCAGACCACCTGGCAGGGCTGCGACTCGGCGCTCGCCGCGCCCCTGGTGCTGGACCTGGCACGGCTGCTGGCCCGCGCCCACGAGGTGGGCCTCACCGGCCCGCGCCCCGAACTCGGCTTCTACTTCAAGGACCCGGACGGCGGTCCCGCCGCACTGTCCGCCCAGTACCTGGCGCTGCTCTCCTTCGCGGAGCGGCTGCGGGGCGAGAAGTGACGGCACGCGCCTGGGCGGAGCTGCTCAGGGTCTCCGCGCTCTTCACCGTGCCGGGCGACGCGCTCGCGGGCGCGGCAGCGGTCGGGCGCCGACCCAACCGCTCCACCGCCCTCGCCGTCGGCGCCTCGCTCTGCCTGTACGAGGCGGGCATGGCCCTCAACGACTGGGCCGACCGCGAGGAGGACGCCGTGGACCGCCCGCACCGCCCGATCCCCTCCGGCCGGATCACGCCCCGTGCGGCGCTCACCGCGGCCGGTGCGCTGACCGCGGCGGGCCTGGCCCTCGCCGCACGGGCGGGCCGCCCGGCCCTGACGGTGGCCACCGGCCTCGCGGCCATGGTCTGGGCGTACGACCTGCGGCTGAAGCACACGCCGGCCGGCCCGGCGGCGATGGCGGCGGCCCGCGGCCTGGACCTGCTCCTGGGCGCGACGGCGACCGCGACGCCGACCGCGACAGCCCGAGCGACGACGACGAAGGCCCCCGCGCCACCGGCCCGTGCCGCCGTACCCGCCGCGCTCCCCGCCGCCGCCCTGCTCACGGCGCACACCTACGCGGTCACCGCCGTCTCGCGCCACGAGGCACAGGGCGGCTCCACCACGGCGCCCCTCGCTGCCCTCACGGCGGTCGCCGCGCTCGGCGGTGCGGTGGTACGGGACCGGCCGGCGGAGACGAAGCGCGCGTCGGCCCCCGCCCGGCTGCTGGTCACCGCGCTCACCGGCGCCTACCTCCGCACCGCGGGCCGTCCGCTCGCGCACGCCGCGCTGAACCCGTCGCCACCGCTCACCCAGCGCGCCGTCGGCGGCGGCATCCGGGCGATGATCCCGCTCCAGGCCGCCCTCGCCGCCCGCGCCGGAGCCTCCGGCACCGCGCTCGCCGTCATGGGCCTCGTCCCCCTCGCCCGCAGCCTCGCCCGGAAGGTGAGCCCCACATGACGATCCGCCTCGGCTACGGCACCAACGGCCTCACCGACCTCCGCCTGGACGACGCCCTCGGCCTCCTCTCGGACCTCGGCTACGACGGGGTCGGCCTCACCCTCGACCACATGCACCTCGATCCGATGGGCCCGGACCTCCTCGTCCGCACCCGCCGGGTCGCCGCACGGCTCCAGGAGCTGGGGCTCGGCGTCACCGTGGAGACCGGGGCCCGCTACGTCCTGGACCCGCGCCACAAGCACGGCCCCTCCCTGCTCGACCCGGACCCCGAAGCCAGGGCGGCCAGAACCGGGCTGCTCGTACGGGCCGTCGACGTCGCCGCCGAACTGGGCGCCCACGCCGTGCACTGCTTCAGCGGGGTCATGCCCCTGGGCACCGATGCCGGAACCGGCTGGGACCGGCTGACCGGCGCCCTCGCACCGGTCATCGAGGCGGCCGGACGAGCGGGGGTGCCGCTGGCCATCGAGCCCGAACCCGGACACCTCCTCAGCCACCTCTCCGACTTCCACCACCTGCGCGCCCTGTGCGGAGACCCGGAACCACTGGGACTCACCCTCGACATCGGCCACTGCCAGTGCCTGGAGACCGAGGCGCCCGTCGACTGCGTACGCGAGGTGGCCCCCTGGCTGCGACACGTCCAGATCGAGGACATGTGCCGGGGTATCCACGAACACCTTCCCTTCGGTGACGGCGAGATCGACTTCCCGCCCGTGCTCGCCGCCCTCGATGCCCTGGGCGACAACGGATACCAGGGGCTCACCGTCGTCGAACTGCCCCGGCACTCCCACGCCGGGCCCGAACTCGCCCAGTCCTCCATCGAGTTCCTGCGCAAGCACGGACCCTCGGCCCACAACGCGCGGAAGGGAGCCGCACCATGCCGATGACCTCGCCGGACGCCCCGCTGCTGAGCCGCGGGGAACTCGACGCACAACTCGGCGGCGGCGCCCGCGCCTGGCTCGACGAAGCCCTCGCCGAGGCCGCCCACGCCGCCGCCCACCCGGACGCCGGACCCTCCGCCAACGCCTACGCCGTCCCCCCGTGGGAACTCCGCTTCGCCGCCGCCGGCCGGCATTGCGGACTCGAACGCGCCGACTCCGTACGCTCCCTGCTGCTCACCGAGTCCCGCGCCGGACTCGACGCCGTGACCCGGCTCTACGAACAGGGCACCGCCGCCGAACGGCGCGCCGTGCTGCTCACCCTGCCCGCACTCGACCTCGGCGCCACCGCCGTGGCCCTCGTCGAGGACGCCCTGCGCGCCAACGACACCACGCTGATCGCCGCCGCCGTCGGCCCGTACGCCGGCGAGCACCTCGACGCGCACAACTGGCGCCACGCCGTCCTCAAATGCCTCTTCACGGGCGTCCCCGTCGACGCCGTCGACCAGCTGGCCCGGCGCGCCCGCGGCGACGCGGAACTCGCCCGGATGCTGGGCGACTACGCGGCCGAGCGCATCGCGGCCGGCCGCCCCGTACCCGCCGACCTGCACCGCGTACTCGCCTTCACGGCCCCCGGCCCCGAAGCCCCCGGTCCCGCCGCCCCCATGGCCTCAACGGCCCCATCGGAGGAGTCCTGATGCGCATCTTCGACCCCCACATCCACATGACGTCCCGCACCACGGACGACTATCAGGCGATGTACGACGCCGGGGTCCGGGCGCTCGTCGAACCCTCCTTCTGGCTCGGCCAGCCCCGCACCTCACCGAGCAGCTTCTTCGACTACTTCGACGCGCTGCTCGGCTGGGAGCCGTTCCGCGCCGCCCAGTACGGCATCGCCCACCACTGCACGCTCGCCCTCAACCCCAAAGAGGCCAACGACCCGCGCTGCACCCCCGTCCTGGACGCCCTGCCGCGCTACCTCGTCAAGGACTCCGTCGTCGCCGTCGGCGAGATCGGCTACGACTCGATGACCCCGGCGGAGGACACCGCGCTGGCCGCCCAGCTCCAGCTGGCCGCAGACCACGGGCTGCCCGCACTCGTCCACACCCCGCACCGCGACAAGCTCGCCGGCCTGCGCCGCACCATCGACGTCGTACGCGAATCCCACCTCGCCCCGGAACTGGTGGTGCTCGACCACCTCAACGAGACGACGGTGAAGGACGCCCTGGACAGCGGCTGCTGGGCCGGCTTCTCCATCTACCCCGACACCAAGATGGACGAGGACCGCATGGTCGCCGTCCTCAAGCTGCACGGCACCGACAGGATCCTGGTCAACTCCGCCGCCGACTGGGGCAAGAGCGATCCCCTGAAGACCCGCGGCGTGGCCGACGCGATGCTGGCCGCCGGCTTCACCGAGGACGACGTCGACCAGGTGCTGTGGCGCAACCCCGTCGCCTTCTACGGCCAGAGCGGCCGCCTCCACCTGGACACCGCCGCCCCCGAACCGCTCCACGAGGGCAACTCCATCCTCCGCGGCGGGGAGTGAGGCCATGCGCTTCCGCCACCCCGACGGCTCCGTCGTCCACCTCGCGTACTGCACCAACGTCCACCCCGCGGAGAACCTCGAAGGCGTCCGCGCCCAACTGCGCGACCACTGCGAACCGGTACGCAAACGGCTCGGCCGCGACCGCCTCGGCATCGGCCTCTGGCTCGCCAGGGACGCCGCCCGCACCCTGATCAACGACCCCGCCCAACTGCGCTCCCTGCGCGCCGAACTCGACCACAGAGGACTCGAAGTCGTCACGCTCAACGGCTTCCCGTACGAGGGATTCGGCGCCGAAGAGGTCAAGTACCGGGTGTACAAGCCGGACTGGACGGACCCCGAACGGCTCGCACACACCACCGACCTCGCCCGGCTCCTCGCCACACTCCTCCCCGACGACGTCACCGACGGCACCATCTCCACCCTGCCCCTCGCCTGGCGCACCCCGTACACCGGCGACCCGGAGGCGGCCCGCACCGCACTGGCCGCGCTCACCACACTCGGGGAACGCCTCGACGCGCTGGCCGAACTCACGGGGAAGTCCATCCGGATCGGCCTCGAACCCGAACCCGGCTGCACCGTCGAGACCACCGCCGACGCCATCGCCCCTCTCACCGCCATCGGCCATCCGCGCATCGGCATCTGCGTCGACACGTGCCACCTCGCCACCTCCTTCGAGGACCCGGACGCCGCACTCGACGCGCTCACCGCCGCGGGCATCCCCGCCGTCAAGGCACAGCTCTCCGCAGCCCTGCACGCCGAACACCCCCACCTCCCCGAGGTACGCACCGCGCTCGCCGCCTTCGCCGAACCCCGCTTCCTCCACCAGACCCGCGTCGCCACCGCCGCCGGGCTGCGCGGCACCGACGACCTCGACGAGGCGGTCAGCGGCGAGACCCTGCCCGACAGCGCCCCCTGGCGCGCCCACTTCCACGTCCCCCTGCACGCGCCGCCCGCACCACCGCTCACCTCCACCCTCCCCGTGCTCCGGTCCACGCTGACCCGACTGGTCGGCGGGGCACAGCCGCTCACCCGGCACCTGGAGGTGGAGACGTACACCTGGCAGGCGCTCCCGGTGGAGCTGCGCCCCAGAAGCCGTGCCCAGCTCGCGGACGGCATCGCCGCCGAACTCACCCTCGCCCGCGACCTGCTGGTCGACCTCGGCCTCAAGGAGCTGCCATGACCACCGACGGCTCACCCACGCCCCTCCTCGTCCTCGACGTCGTCGGGCTCACCCCCCGCCTCCTCGAACACATGCCGAACCTCAAGGCCCTCGGCGGGACCGGCGCCCACGCCCCGCTCGGCACCGTGCTCCCCGCCGTGACGTGCGCCGCCCAGTCCACCTTCCTCACCGGCACCACCCCCGCAGAGCACGGCATCGTCGCCAACGGCTGGTACTTCCGCGAGCTCGGGGACGTCCTCCTGTGGCGTCAGCACAACGGGCTCGTCGCGGGCGACAAGCTCTGGGACGCGGCCCGCCGCGCCCACCCCGGCTACACCGTCGCCAACATCTGCTGGTGGTACGCGATGGGCGCCGACACCGACTACACCGTCACCCCGAGGCCCGTCTACTACGCCGACGGCCGCAAGGAGCCCGACTGCTACACCCGGCCGCCGGCCCTCCACGACGAACTGACCGAGAAGCTCGGCACCTTCCCCCTCTTCCACTTCTGGGGGCCGGGCGCCGACCTCGTCTCCTCGCAGTGGATCATCGACGCCACCCGGCACATCATCGACACCCGCCACCCCGACCTCGCCCTCTGCTACCTCCCGCACCTCGACTACGACCTCCAGCGCTACGGCCCCGACGACCCGCGCGCCTTCAAGGCCGCGGCAGAGCTCGACCGGGCCGTCGCCCCGCTCCTGGAGGACGCCCGCCGCGAGGGCCGCACCGTCGTCGCCCTCTCCGAGTACGGGATCACCCGGGTGGAGCGGCCCGTCGACATCAACCGCGCCCTGCGCCGCGCGGGACTCCTGGAGGTCCACACCCAGGACGGCATGGAGTACCTGGACCCGATGACCTCCCGGGCCTTCGCCGTCGCCGACCACCAGATCGCGCACATCTACGTACGCCGTCCCGAGGACCTCGAAGCGACCCGCGAAGCGCTCGCCGGGCTCCCGGGCATCGAGCAACTCCTCGACGACGAGGGCAAGAAGGCCCACGGGCTCGACCATCCGCGCTCCGGCGAACTGGTCGCCGTCGCGGACCCGGACGCCTGGTTCACGTACTACTACTGGCTCGACGACGCCCGCGCTCCCGACTTCGCCCAGCTCGTCGAGATCCACCGCAAACCCGGCTACGACCCCGTCGAACTCTTCCTGGACCCCCAGGACCCGTACGTCCGGGTCAAGGCGGCCACGGCCGTCGCCCGCAAGAAGCTCGGCATGCGCTACCGCATGGCGGTCGTCCCCCTGGACCCGTCACCCATCCGGGGCAGCCACGGCCGCCTCCCCCTGAGCGACGAAGAAGGGCCGCTCATCCTCTGCTCCACCCCCCACGCGTTCAGCGGCCCGGTCCGGGCCACCGAAGTGAAGTCCCTGCTCCTCACGCTTGCCGGCCTCGCATGAGATCGGTCCGTGCACAGCAGCCCTGCGCGCTTCTTCCAGAAAGAGAGAGACCGTGACCGAGTACAACGACGAATCCGGAACCGACAACGCCCTGCGCCGCACCCTCGGTGTCGACCGCCGCCGCTTCCTCAGCACGTGTACCGCCGCCGCGGCGACGGCGATCGCCGCGCCCGTGATCGGCGCATCGCCGGCCTTCGCCCAGTCCTCCCACCGGGGCCACGGCCACGACCACGGTCACGACCACGGGCACGGCCACGGCCAGGATCTGGTTCCGGCGTCGAAGCGGGGAATCATCCTGTACACCGTGCGCGACGCCACGGCCCGGGACCCGCTCAGCACCAGCCTTCCCTCGGGCTTCCGCGCGGTCTTCAAGGAGCTGGCCCGCTACGGCTACAAGCAGGTCGAGTTCGCGGGGTACGGCCAGCACGCCAACGCGCCCGGCGGCAGCAACCTCGAAACGGTGGAGGGCGCGAAGCTGCTGCGCTCGTGGCTGGACGACTACGGTCTGCGCGCCCAGGGCAACCACGGCTTCATCCCGGGGTCCTGGCCGCTGAGCCAGAGCGACCAGGACGAGTTCAAGCGGCATCTCGAAATAACGAACATCCTCGGCATGGACCACATGGGCACCGGTGGCGACCCCACCGGCAGCAACTACCGCGCCGACTGGGACGTGGCCGCCGACAAGTGGAACGCACTGGGGAAGATCGCTCATCGCGCGGGCATCAAGCTGTACACCCACAACCACGACGCGGCCTATGGCTTCCTGCTCGACAGCGGTCCGCTGGACGATCAGGGGCGGCCCACCCGCAGCTCCGGCGTCCGCAAGCTCGAATACTTCCTCAAGGTCACCGATCCGAAGACCGTATGGCTTGAGATGGACATCTTCTGGGCGCATGTCGCCCAGTACAAGTTCCACACCTACACCACCCGTGACGGATCGCAGCGGGAGAACATCTTCGACCCCGCGGCACTGGTCAGCCGCTACAACAAGCGCTACCCGCTCTTCCACGCCAAGGACGGCGTGGTCAGCACGACCAACGGAGACGGCTACGAGATGGTCCCCTTCGGCACCGGGGTCATCGACTACCGGACGTTCTTCCGCCGCGTGGGGGAGACGAACTACCGCAACCCGATGATCGAGCAGGACACCGCGCCCAGCTCGACCGACCTCGCGCAGTCCCTGAAGCAGGCGCGGATCAGCTACCAGGGCATGGCAGCGTTGCGCAAGTAGCACCACCTGCGGGGTCCGCCCCGTCGCTCCTCTTACCCGGGCCTCTCCGCACACCGTGCGGGGAGGCCCGAGTACGTGTCGGGAAGGTGCCGCCTCCAGCGCCCGTCCTGCCGTCGAAAGCCTCTGGCCCTGCCCCATGGAGCCACCGGACTCTGCCCTTTGGGACGTAGCCCCGGGCGTGTTCCGGAAATAGGCTGACCGGGCCGCGCCAACGGGCTGTTTCCGCGTACTGGCCTGTGAGAAGGGGAGCCCATGGGATTCAGGAGGGACAGGGACCGGACCGGTCGCGCCGAGACGGAGCGCCCATCGGTTCATCCGTCGGCGCAGCGGGGCGACCAGCGTCTGCCCGGGCTGATGTCCCTGCAGAGGGGCATAGGCAACAGAGCCGTGGTGGAGACGCTCCGGCGCTCCGGGCACGCGGAGGCGCAGGAGCGGGAGAGCGACGGGGGGACCCCGGAGGCGCTGCCGTCGGCGGTGCAGCGATCCACCGTCCACAAGGTGCTGAACTCCGGTGGGCGGCCGCTGGACGATTCGACCCGCACCAGCATGGAGGCCCGGCTGGGCGCCGACCTCTCCGACGTCCGCGTGCACGACGACAGCGCGGCCAGGGCTTCCGCCACCGAGCTGGGAGCACGTGCCTACACCTCCGGCAGCCATGTGGTGATCGGTTCCGGAGGCGCCGACCGGCTGACCCTGGCCCATGAGCTGACCCATGTCCTCCAGCAGCGCAGCGGGCCCGTCGCGGGCACCGACAACGGTGCGGGCCTGAGCGTCTCCGACCCGTCCGACCGGTTCGAGCGGGAAGCCGAGAGCAACGCGCGGCGCGTCATGGCCGGGCCGGCCCCCGACCTGGCCACCGAGGGCGGGGAGACCGCCGGCCACCCGCAGCCCGCGCACGCCGTGCAGCGGCTGCCGGCCGGCGCGGGCGACCGTACGACGGCCTCCCCGGTGGTCCAGCGTGTGGCCGGGGGACTGACACTCGGGGCCAACACCAGCGAGGTCTCGCGGGCCTCCGATCCGGCGTTCGAAAAGGAAGCGGAAGCGTTCGAGCGCAAGCTCGCGGCCAAGGCGTCCTCGCACGAGGCAGCCAACGGGGCCCTGGCCGACATGGCGGCGAAGGCCAAGACGTACATCCGGAGCGGAGTGGGTGGCGCGTGGAACCATGCGGACCAGCGGCTGGCCGAGGTCTTCAAGATCGTCGGTCAGGAAGGTGTCGGTAAGTCGGGCTTCGTCGGCACAGCGGTCTCCGACGTGATGGCAGTCTTCGACGATGGAACCCTCAGCGAGCGCTACACCCACATCGTGCGCTTCTTCACCGAGGTGCTGGCCAGGGATCTCGCCGGCACCGAGAAGCGGGAGGAAATCGACGAGCAGATGAGGCAGGCCCAGTTCAACGTGCCGCTGCTCCAGGAGCGACGCCGGGCGATGGAGCAGGCCGACCTCACTCCGGACAAGGTCGAAACCCGTGACATCGCACCGGTTCCGAAGGGCTCGGCGGTGGAACACCAGACAGGAGCGCGAGTCCGGCGGGACGAGGTGATGAAGAAAATCGACCCGGACGTGGATACCGAGGACATCGGGCTCGGCGGCCACACGGTCGCGCAGACGGGTCTGGAGTTCAGCGACCGGCAGAACGCGATGCACACGAAGGAAGACCCGGCGTGGGACAAGGAGCAGGACGCTCTGAAGTGGGTGGCCGGTGCGAGGGTCTGGATGATCAACGAGGAGCACAGCTGGGTGGAGGCGCGGCGCAAGCTGAGCCTGCCGCTCGGCGGCGGGCCGTCGGGTACGACCAACACGATGATGAGCGCCGCCAAGTTGCTCGGCGCGGACAACTACGGTGCCAGGCTCGCTTCCATCGGGTTCCTCATCGGGGCCAGCCACCACACCCTGGTCGAGATCATGGCCGCGGCCGAGCCGTTCGGCTGCGAGTACGATCCGACGCAGGGGATCTACCGGAACATCAGGCCTCTCACACAGGAGGAGTTGCGATCCTGCGGCGAGGGCGGCAAGTTCCCCGGTGAGACGGCGTCCGCCGGGACAGGGAGCGTGGCATGACGAAGTGGTGCAGTCCCTTTCCCGAGCTCGTGGGCGCGCGCTTCTGGCTGCCGACGGAGCCGTTCGAGTTCGGCTGGGCCGCACTCGTGGGCTGCAACGCCCTTCGCTGCACGAGCTGCGGTGAGCCGGTGCACTCGGAAGTGCTGCCGGACGGCGAGCACCGGCGTTATGCCTGCGGGTGCCACCGGCGGGACACCGTCTGGAGCCACCGGATCGGGGCCGAATCCGATGATCTGTATCCGGCGTTCACGCAATGGGTGTGCGCCGGGCACCCCGACTTCGACCTCCCGGCCGTACTGGACGGGGTGGAGCTGGGGAACGCCACCGATTGGGACGCGTTGGTCGTCGAGGCGGTCCTCCGTCCGCCGTTCGAGCCGCCCGGCGTGGAGCTGAACGCCCTGTGGATCACCCGGCTCCACCGCCTTCTCGGGGCGGAACGGCCGCTGCTGGGCCGGGCGGTCGCCGGCCTGCTGGACGCCGAGGACCCGCGCCTGGTGCGGGCGGCCTACGACTTCTTCACCACCGAGAGGAAGGCCGTCGGAGCCGAACACGTGACGGCATCGGTGGCCGGGCGCCGGGAATGGCTGAGTGCGACGCCGGACCCGCGCCGGCCCTCGTCCTCGCTGCTCCGCAGTGCGGCCCTCCTTCTGCACCAGCGGCTGCTGGTCGTCGACGACACCGGCGCCCCTGTCGACGGTCCGGCTCTCGGACTGGCCGAGGAACTCGCGCTCGCCGGTCTGGGGCCCGGCGACAGCCCCCTGACGTTCCGCGACTACGACCCGGACTGGCTCTGGGCCCAGGGCGGCGCGCTGATCCGCGCGAACGAGAAGTGGGTCGACACGCTCGTCTACACCTCGGCGTGGGCCCCCGCCGCGCTCAGGGGAAAGCTGCTGGCGGACATGGCAGAGGTCGCCCCGGCGGCGGTCCGCGCGGCTGTCGTGCAGCACTTCGAGCAGCCTGAGCGCGACACGCTGCTGTCGGCCATCGAGCGGTAGCCCGGTCCGGGGCGCCCCGTTCCCGCGTCCCGTACGGGGCGGGCTCACCCGATCCCCTGCCGGTCGGGAAGCAGCGCGAACTCCCGCTCGGCCGCGCCCCGCACCGTCCGTTCCACCGCCTGAGTCAGCAGCGCCCGGTGCCGGACCAGCGGCTGCCGCCGGCCGGGCGGCGCCAGCAGCAGGAGATCGTCGATCCCGGCCAGCAGCCGCCGGGTGACCTGCGGACTGTCCGCGGCGCACCGCCGGACCTCCTCGAACCCGAGATCCACCAGGTCCGCCCACCCCGGCACGTCCTGCACCAGCCGCACGGCCCCCTTGCGGTCCCGGTGGTGGACGGCGCCGAGGGGCAGGTCCACGACGGCCGCGAGGAACTGCACGATTCGGTCGAGGCACTGCACGGCGGTGGTCGGATCGTTCACCGCCGTGGACAGGGCCCGCAGCGCGATGTCCGACAACTGGCGCAGCCCGAACGCCAGGTCCTGGTGCAGCGTGCGCTCGACCCCGACGGACACCGTGTACCGCAGCGCACGCCGGGGCGGCGCGGCTCCGCCGTGCACCGCCAGCACCGGCGTCCCCGGCACGACGAAGTCCCCGAGCCGCGGGATCAGCCGCAGAACGACGCCCTGGTGCCGCGCGGCCCGCACCAGCCGGGCCACGTTCACGTCCCGCAGCACCCCGGCCCGCCCCTCGTGCACGAGCTGCCCGCTCTCGGCACCGAGCGGTCCCTCCTGCGGCCGCCCGGCCGGCATCCGCCCCAGTACCCGGAACGAGTCCCGGGTGATGCGGTCGACGACGGGGCCCACCTGCATCAGGCGCAGGGTGGAGCTCACATAGGCGATGAAGAGCAGCAGGCTGAGCCCGACGAGCGCGGCGGTCAGCACGCTCTGCACGAACGGTACGGACGTGACCAGGTGCGGATCCGTCTCGCTCTCGTACGAGCTCAGGACCAGCAGCGAGAAGACGAACGTCGCCAGGAACACCGACAGCGTGAGCTTGCTGATCCGGCTCCGTACGAAGATCCGCACCACCCGGGGCGTGAGCTGTCCGCTCGCCATCTGCACGGCCACCAGCGAGATGCTGAAGACCACACCGATGAAGGTCATCATCGCCGAGCTGACCGTGACGACGATCTGCTTGGTGTCCTCCGCGACCGCGAGCAGGTCCTTGATCTCGTCGTACGCCCGCTCGTCCTTGAGATAGCCGATGAGCTGCTCGTCGAGCGCGGAGGCGGCGAACCAGAGCACGATGGCGCAGACCAGCGTCAGGGTCGGAGCGAACCAGAAGGTCTCGCGCAGGTGCTCACGCAGCGGTGACAGGGCACGGGGTGGCCGATAGCCGCGATCACTCATGCCGGCGAACGTAACCCGCCCCGCCCGCCCCCTCGTGGACCCCGCCGCCGACCCTCCGGGCGCACCGTGCGTACGGGGCCGGCGACGGAACGTGCGCGAGGGTGCGGCTGCGTCGCCCCGAGCGTCCGCCCGATCGGCCCGCACCCCGCTGACCACTGAATATGCAGGTGAGGCGGACCCCAAACCCCTGGTATTGTTTTCTTTGTCGCCACGGGAGACCGCGGCTGACCACCCAGTCCGGGTGGCGGAATGGCAGACGCGCTAGCTTGAGGTGCTAGTGCCCTTTATCGGGCGTGGGGGTTCAAGTCCCCCCTCGGACACCAGGGGTAGTTCACACAAATACCCTGCTTGGCCTCATAGAACTCCCAGTTCGGACTCGTCCGGGCTGGGGGTTCTTTTTGCGTTCGGGATCTTGTTCGGCAGGGGTGAGCTGACGGGTCGGCGACGTAGGCGATCGCCTGGTGGCCGTCGGCCGACGGGGAGGTGGTGGCGTTCGGCGTTGGGCCATGCAGGTGATCCACAGACATGGCTGCCCCGCGCCGGGATCGCACGGCCCATCATCGTCGAGTGTCGCCCGCCACACCGCGCGCGGCGACCACCCGAACCCGACGGAGGCTGTCGATGACAACGACGACGTACACGGAAGTCGAACACGACGTGGACGAGGACGTGTCGGACGTCTACCCCGAAGACCGCGCGTGGGTGAACGAGTGCGTCCAGCGCATCCGGGGCGAGTTCGCGCCACTGGGAACCTCGCTGCGTGAGATCCCGCTTCCACCGAAGCTCGCCGGGCTGCGGCTGTACCTCAAGCGAGAGTCCGAGCAACCCTCCGGCAGCCACAAGCACCGCCTCGCCGCCGCGCTGCTCACCCACGCCCTCGCGAGTGGACGACTGACCCCCGGACGCCCCGTGATCGAGGCGTCCAGCGGCTCTACGGCCATCTCCGAGGCGTGGTACTGCGAGCGGCTCGGCATCGACTTCCACGCCGTGGTACCCAGTGGCACCGCCCCGGAGAAGCTGGCCCTGATCACGCAGTACGGCGGACAGGTGCATCCGGTCGACGGCGACATCGTCGAGGAGGCGAAGAAGCTCACGACCGCACTCGACGGCCATTTCATGGATCAGTTCACCTACGCCGAGCGCGCCTACGACTGGCGGGGCGAGGAGGGCCTCGCACCGGAGCTGATCCGGGCGGTCCCCGACCTGGCCTGGTTCGTCATGGGCGCCGGCACAGGCGGCACGGCCACTTCGGTCGCCCGCTACGGCCGCTACACCGGGCGGACCCTGCGCGTGTGCGTCACCGACCCTGACCACTCCGCGTTCTTCCGCGGCTGGCGGGACAAGAACCCCGCGGCGACCGACAAGGGTTCGCACATCGAGGGCATCGGCCGGCCGCGGGTCGAACCCTCGTTCCTGCCCCCGCTGGTCAACCGCATGATCCAGGTCCACGACGGCGCGTCCGTCGCGGCCATGAGGTTCGCTGCCGCCGCGAACTGGGACATCGTCGCCGGACCCTCGACCGGAACGGGCCTGTTCGGCGCGATGCGGGTCCTCCTGGGCATGCACGCGGCGGGACAGACCGGGGCGGTCGCCACCGTGATGTGCGACTCCGGCGACCGGTACGTGAACGAGTACTACAACGACGCCTGGCTGGCCGACAAGCAGATCGACCACAAACCCTGGATGCCCACCGTCGAACGCTTCTTCACCACCGGCGACTGGACACCGCCCGCCGCCTACGAGCCCACCCCCAAGCCCGCCACCACCATGTGGAACATGTGAGCCGTCCCGTTCGTCCCGGCCGCCGGCCGGTCCGACACGGACGGCCACCGAGAGCGCCGCATCGGCGCCGCATTCGGCATGCGCACACCGGTCAAGGGCGCCGAAGACACGTCGCCCGCGCTCTGCCCGGTGTCGAAGCCATCGAGGAGAACAGCCGGGTCTCCCTCGACAGCGCGTCGCCGGACGAAGGCAAGGGAGCCGTTGCCGCCCGGAAGCCGGGGCCGGTTCGTGACGTGGCGCCCGCCAGTTGGGGATTGGACCGCATCGACCAGCGCAGCCTCCCCCTTGACGACCACTTCACCGTGACCGGCACCGGCCGCGGGGTGACCGCGTACATCCTGGACACCGGGATCGAGACCGGGCACACCGAGTTCGAAGGGCGCGCCACCGTGGGGTTCGACGCCGTCGGGGACGGGCGCGGGGGGCAGGACTGTCACTTCCATGGCACCCATGTCGCGGGAACCGTCGGCGGGAAGACCTACGGTGTCGCCAGGGACGTTTCCCTCGTCGCCGTGCGTGTACTGGACTGCACCGGCGACGGGACCACGGCCCAGACCCTCGCCGGCCTCGACTGGATCGCCGCCCACGCCCATCATCCGGCCGTGCTGAACGCGTCCGTCGGTGACCCCACGTCTCCCGTGCTCGACGCCGCCACCAACGCCGTCGCCGACGCCGGGGTCCTGCCCGTTGTCTCGGCCGGCAACGACGCCAAGGACGCCTGCACGGCCTCTCCCGCCCGCGCGGAGAAGGCCCTGACCGTCGGCGCCACCGACCGCCAGGACCATCAGGCCGGCTTCAGCAACTACGGGCCGTGCCTGTCGCTGTACGCGCCCGGCGTCAACATCGTCTCCGCCCGGCTCGGCGGCGGCTCCCGCGCACTCAGCGGCACCTCCATGGCCAGCCCACACGTCGCCGGCGCCGCCGCTCTCCTCCTGGAGCAGGATCCCGGGGCCACCCCCCAGGACATCACCCGCCGCCTCACCGACGCCGCCACCACCGGAGCCGTCGTCTCACCCGGTACGGGCTCCCCCGACCGCCTCTTGTACATCGACGCGTCCTGAACGCTCAAGGCCACCGCGTGGTGAGCACAACGGCTGGAAGGCGCCGTGTGACTCCTCCGAGGGGCGGGCAGTGATGACATCGGTCCCCCGGGAGGCATCAGTGGATTCTCTGCCCATGCGCGTGCACCCCCTCGGGGCGGCCGAGACCGCCGAGGCGGAACTGATCGACATGGTGCGTGCTCACTACGACAACGAACCGCTGATGCGCCTCGCGGGGGAGATCCACTTCGACACCGACCTGAGCCGGGCGGATGTCGCAGCCGCAGTCCAGGTCTACGGCCGACCGCTGCCCCAGGTCGTCTACCTTCCCTGCTGTGGCACCCTGCGCCATGCGCCGGCGATCCTGAAGCAGGGCGCCGGGCAGGTGGTCGCGGTGGACCTGTCACTGCCGAGCCTGCTCGCCGGGCTGGCCCGCAACGTCCCGGCCGAGGTCCGCCAACACCTCTCGGTGCACCATGGCGACATCCGCGACGCTACCCCGGTGCTTCCCCGGGGCGGGGTGGAGCTGGCGTTTCTCGGGGGGAACAGCCTGGGCGACATCACCGCCCCTGCCGGCCACCAGGCCTTCGTGGCAGCGCTGGCCGGGGCCCTGGCCCCGGGCGGGGTGCTGGTCTTCGACTACGTCGCTGATCGTTACCTGCCGCCCGGCGGGCAGGAGACGACCGAGTGGTCACAGATGTGGCACGGCCCGGACGGTGACATCGAGGTGATCGACCGCCGCACCCGCCGGGTTGCGCCGCTGGACGGGAGCGGCATGGCAGTGCTGCACGTGGACTGCGAGATCCTCCAGGCCGCGACCGGCCGGACGGTGGTCGCCGCTCACTCCTACCGCAAGCTGATCGTTCCCGACGCGCTGCTGATCCGCCAGTTCGCCGCCGCGGGGCTGCACCTGGAGAACGTCGGCCCGGTCGCCGACTGGTCGCCCTACTACCGTGAGCGCATCGACCGCATCGATGATCTGGGCATGCTCGGCGAGCCATGCTGCTGGTACCGGGCAGAGCGCTGTGCCGGCCCGAGGTCCTAACCTGCGCAGGAGGATCTCAAACCAGGTCATAGATGCAGGCAGGCGAGTTGTGTCAACAACCCACCAGCTCAGACCCCTGTTGATCAGGGGTCTTTTGCTTTTCCCGGCACCTGTACGACCACCGGGCTCCCGTCCCGCTGCCGCCCGCGCGTGAACGCGGACCGTGCGGTTACCCCACCCCATGACACCTCGCACCCTCGCGTCACGATCCGGTCTCGGAGGGCGGGTGGGGGCTTGTTTTCGGTCATGTAATCGATTCCAATCATCCGTGTAATCGATTCCACGGCCCTGGGTCGCTGGTTTCGAGGCGTACGGAAACCACAAGGAGGTGGTCCCGGAAATGGCGAGCATCAAGGATGTCGCGGCCCAGGCAGGAGTCTCTGTCGCCACGGTCTCGCGCGTCCTCAACAGCCATCCCTCCGTCAGCCCGGACGCGCGCGGACGCGTCCTCGCCGCCGTCGAAGCCCTCGGCTACCGGCCCAACACACTGGCCCGCTCGCTGCGCACCGATCAGACCCGCACGCTCGGACTGGTCATCAGCGACGTGCTCAACCCGTACTTCACCGCCCTGGCCCGCTCCGTCGAGGAGGAGGCCCGCGCCCTCGGATACAGCGTGATCATCGGCAACGCCGACGAGCGGCCCGAGCAGCAGGACGAACACGTCCGCACCCTGCTGGACCGCCGGATCGACGGGCTCCTCGTCTCGCCGGCCGACGGCGACTCCCCCCTGCTGCACGACGTCGCACGCACCGGAACGCCGATGGTCTTCGTGGACCGCTGGATGCCGGGTGTGGACGTCCCCGTCGTACGCGCCGACGGACACCGGGCCATCCAGGACCTGGTCGCCCACCTGTACGCGCTCGGCCACCGCAGGCTCGCCATCATCGCCGGGCCCGCGGCCACCACCACCGGCGACGAGCGCGTCGAGGCCTTCCGGGCCGCGATGAGCGCGCACGGACTCGCGCTGCCGGACGCCTACATCGGCCAGGGCGACTTCCAGGCGGCCAGCGGCCGGCGCGCCACCGAGCACTTCCTCGCCCTTCCCGAGCCGCCCGAGATCGTGTTCGCGGCGGACAACCTGATGGCGCTCGGCGCCCTGGACGCCATCCGCGCCCAGGGCCTGCGGGTGCCCGAGGACATCGGGCTCGCCGCCTTCGACGACATCCCCTGGTTCGTCCACACCGGACCGCCGATCACCGCGATCGCCCAGCCGACCGGCGAACTCGGCCGCGCGGCCGTACGCGCCCTGGTCGACATCGTCGAGGGCAGGCCCCCGCAGTCCGTCACCCTGCACGCCCGTCTCGTCGTACGCGGCTCCTGCGGCGAGCGCACGCACGCGCCGGAACCGTCCGCCACCGAGCCGAGGAGCAACGCGTGAGCGAGTCAATGGAGTTGCTGCGCGTCGACGAGTCAGTCGAGTTGCTGCGCGTCGAAGGCGTGCGCAAGACCTTCCCCGGGGTGGTCGCCCTGGACAGCGTCGACTTCGACCTGCGCAGCGGCGAGGTCCACGTCCTGCTCGGTGAGAACGGCGCCGGCAAGAGCACCCTCATCAAGATGCTCTCCGGCGCCTACCGCCCCGACAGCGGCCGGATCTTCGCCCGGGGACAGGAAGTCCGCATCAACGGGGCGCAGGACGCCGAGAAGCTCGGGATCGCCACGATCTACCAGGAGTTCAACCTGGTCCCCGATCTCACGGTCGCCGAGAACATCTTCCTCGGCCGCCAGCCGCGCCGGTACGGACTCATCGACCGGCGCCGGATGGAAGCCGATGCCGAGGTGCTGCTGCACCGCGTCGGCCTGCACGTGTCGCCCCGGGCGAAGATCCGCGAACTGGGCATCGCCCGGCTCCAGATGGTCGAGATCGCCAAGGCCCTCAGCCTGGAGGCGCGCGTCCTGATCATGGACGAGCCGACCGCGGTCCTCACCTCGGAAGAGGTCGACAAGCTCTTCCGGATCGTGCGCAGACTGCGCGAGGACGGCGTCGGCATCGTCTTCATCACCCACCACCTGGACGAGATCGCCGCCCTCGGTGACCGCGTCACCGTCCTGCGCGACGGCCGCAGCATCGACCAGGTGCCCGCCTCGACCCCGGAGTCGGAACTCGTCCAGCTGATGGTCGGCCGCAGCATCGACCAGCAGTACCCCCGTGAACGTGCCGATGCCGGGGAGCCGTTGCTGTCCGTGCGCGGCCTCAGCCGGGGCGGCGTCTTCCACGACATCAGCTTCGAGGTGCGGGCCGGTGAGGTCGTCGGCCTCGCCGGGCTCGTCGGGGCCGGCCGCACCGAGGTCGCCCGCGCCGTCTTCGGCGCCGACCCGTACGACGCGGGCACCGTCGACGTACGCGGCGAGCGGCTCGGCAAGCACGACGTCACCGCCGCCATGACCGCCGGGCTCGGCCTCGTACCCGAGGACCGGAAGGGCCAGGGGCTGGTGCTCGACGCCTCCGTGCAGGAGAACCTCGGCCTGGTCACCCTGCGCGCGGCGAGCCGCTCCGGGCTGGTCGACCTCAAGGGCCAGCGCACGGCCGCCGCCCGGATCGCGGAACAGCTCGGCGTACGGATGGCGGGCCTCGGCCAGCACGTCCGCACCCTCTCCGGCGGCAACCAGCAGAAGGTCGTCATCGGGAAGTGGCTGCTCGCGGACACCCGGGTGCTGATCCTCGACGAACCGACCCGGGGCATCGACGTCGGCGCCAAGGTCGAGATCTACCAGCTCATCAACGAGCTGACCGCCTCCGGCCACGCCGTCCTGATGATCTCCAGCGATCTGCCGGAGGTCCTCGGCATGAGCGACCGGGTGCTGGTCATGGCACAGGGCCGGATCGCCGGTGAACTCCCCGCAGAGCGGGCCACCCAGGACGCCGTGATGGCCCTCGCCGTCGGCTCCGCCCCCGCAACGGAACCCACCGAACGCACCGAACCCACCGAACCCACCGAACGCATCGAGAACGACGAGGAGGGCCCCCGTGGCCACTGACACCCATCCGCGCAAGGCGGGCGCGGGAGCCGCCGGGCCGGGCCTGCGCCGCCTGCTGCTCGACAACGGAGCCCTCACCGCCCTGGTCGTCCTGCTGCTGGCGATGTCGCTGCTCTCGGGCGACTTCCTCACCACCCAGAACCTGCTGAACGTCGGCGTACAGGCCGCCGTCACCGCGATCCTCGCGTTCGGCGTCACCTTCGTCATCGTCTCCGCCGGCATCGACCTGTCCGTCGGCTCGGTCGCCGCGCTCTCCGCGACGGTCCTCGCCTGGTCGGCGACCTCGGCGGGGATGCCCGTCGTCCTCGCGGTCCTCCTCGCCGTCGCCACCGGCATCGCCTGCGGCTTCGTCAACGGCGCCCTCGTCGCGTACGGGAAGCTGCCCTCGTTCATCGCGACGCTGGCCATGCTGTCGATCGCCCGCGGCCTGTCCCTGGTGATCTCCCAGGGCAGCCCGATCGCGTTCCCCGACTCCGTCTCCACCCTCGGTGACACGCTCGGCGGCTGGCTGCCCGTACCGGTCCTCGTCATGATCGCGATGGGGCTGATCACGGCCCTCGTCCTCGCCCGCAGCTACCTCGGCCGCTCGATGTACGCGATCGGCGGCAACGAGGAGGCGGCCCGGCTCTCCGGGCTCCGGGTCAAGAAGCAGAAGCTGGCCATCTACGCGCTGTCCGGCCTCTTCGCCGCCGTCGCGGGCATCGTCCTCGCCTCCAGGCTGACCTCCGCTCAGCCGCAGGCCGCGCAGGGGTACGAACTCGACGCGATCGCCGCGGTCGTCATCGGCGGCGCCAGCCTCGCGGGCGGCGTCGGCAAGGCCTCCGGCACCCTGATCGGAGCACTGATCCTGGCGGTGCTGCGCAACGGCCTCAACCTGATGTCCGTGTCCGCCTTCTGGCAGCAGGTCGTCATCGGGGTCGTCATCGCCCTCGCGGTGCTGCTCGACACGCTGCGCCGCAAGGCCGGTTCCGGGGCCCCGTCCTCGGCCGGCTCCTCCGCCGCCGGGCCGGGATCACCGGGCTCGGGGCGCAGGGGAGCGATGAAGGCCGGTCTCGCACTGGTCTGCGTGGCGGCCGTCATCGCCGCCGTGACGTTCTTCAACTCCGGTTCCTCCGGCGGCAACACCCGGATCGGGATGTCCCTCTCCACGCTCAACAACCCCTTCTTCGTCCAGATGAAGGCGGGTGCGCAGGCCGAGGCAAAGGCCGCCGGGATCGACCTCACCGTCACCGACGCGCAGAACGACGCCTCGCAGCAGGCCAACCAGCTCCAGAACTTCACCAGTTCCGGCGTGGACTCGGTCATCGTCAACCCGGTGGACTCCGACGCGGTCGGACCGGCCGTACGCGGCGCCAACGACGCGGGCATCCCCGTGGTCGCCGCCGACCGGGGCGTCAACAAGGCGGACACCGCGACACTGGTGGCCTCCGACAACGTGGCCGGTGGCAAGCTCGCCGCCAAGGCCCTCGCGGACAAGCTCGGCGGCAAGGGCAGCATCGTCGTGCTCCAGGGCACCGCGGGCACCTCCGCGAGCCGCGAGCGCGGAGCCGGTTTCGCCGCGGGCATCAAGGCGTACCCGGGCATCAAGACCGTGGCCACCCAGCCCGCGGACTTCGACCGCACCAAGGGCCTGGACGTCATGACCAACCTGCTCCAGGGCCACCCCGGCATCACCGGTGTCTTCGCGGAGAACGACGAGATGGCGCTCGGCGCGGTCAAGGCGCTCGGCAGCAAGGCCGGGAAGTCGGTCTCCGTGGTCGGCTTCGACGGCACACCGGACGGACTGAAGGCGGTCGGCGCCGGAACGCTGTACGCGTCGGTCGCCCAGCAGCCCAAGGAGCTCGGGAAGATCGCCGTGCGGAACGCGGTCCGGGCGGCCGAGGACAAGAAGGTCGCCCGCACGGTCAAGGTGCCCGTCAAGGTCGTCACCCGGCAGAACGTGGCCGACTTCTCCTGACCGGGCGGCACACCACCCCGGCCACCCGCTCCACGGAAGGAAGGCAGTAGCAGCAGATGTACGAGAACGAGGACTCCGGCCCCGTCCGGTACGACCTCCTGGTCGTCGGTTCGGCCAACGCCGACCTGGTCGTCGGCGTCGACCGGCGCCCGGCGGCGGGGGAGACGGTGCTCGGCTCCGACCTGGCCGTCCACCCCGGCGGCAAGGGCGCCAACCAGGCGGTCGCCGCCGCCCGCCTCGGCGCCCGCACGGCGCTGCTGGCCCGGGTCGGTGACGACGCGCACGGCAGGCTGCTGCTGGAATCGCAGCGGTCGGCGGGCGTCGACACCACCGGGGTCCTCGTGGGCGGAGCGCCGACGGGTGTCGCCCTGATCACGGTCGACCCGACGGGCGACAACAGCATCGTCGTCTCGCCGGGCGCCAACGCGCGGCTCACCCCGGCGGACATCCGGGCGGCGGCCCCCCTCCTCGCCGCCGCCCGGGTCGTCTCCGTCCAGCTGGAGATCCCCCTGGAAACGGTCGTCGAGACGGCCCGCGTCCTGCCCGCGGGGACCCGGCTCGTCCTCAACCCGTCCCCGCCCGCCCCGCTTCCCGCCGAAGTGCTCGCGGCCTGCGACCCCTTGGTGGTCAACGAGCACGAGGCCCGCTTCATCCTCGGCCAGGGCGCGGGCACCACCCCCGAGTCCTGGGCACGGGCGCTCACCGCACTCGGCCCCCGCTCGGTGGTGATCACTCTGGGCGCCGGCGGCGCACTGGCCGCCGACACCCGTACCGGGGAGTGTGTACGGGTACCGAGCCCCGAGGTCGACGCGGTGGACACGACCGGCGCGGGCGACGCGTTCACCGCGGCCCTGGCCTGGCGGCTCGGCCTGGGCGAGGAGCTCCCCATGGCGACGGCCCTCGCCGTCAGGGTCGGCGCGGCCGCCGTCACCAGGCAGGGCGCGCAGGCGTCGTTCCCCACCGCGGAAGAGATCGGCGCACGGTGAAGAAGTCAGGCATCCTCAACCGCCACCTCGCGGGCGCCCTGGCCGAGCTGGGCCACGGTGACACCGTCCTGATCTGCGACGTCGGCATGCCCATCCCCCTGGGCCCCCGCATCGTCGACCTGGCCTTCCGGGCGGGCGTCCCGGCGTTCGCGGAGGTGCTCGACGGCCTGCTGGACGAACTCGTGGTGGAGGGCGCGACGGCGGCCGAGGAGATCCGGGACGCCAATCCGGCGGCGTCCCGCCTCCTGGCCGAACGCCTCCCCGACCTCACCCACGTACCCCACGACGCACTCAAGGCGCTCACGGCCCACGCGCGCCTGGTGGTGCGTACGGGCGAAGCGCGGCCGTACGCGAACGTACTGCTGCGCTGCGGGGTCTTCTTCTGAACAGACCGCCGACGGCGCGAGGGCGGTCCCTGCGCGTCCGCCCACGGTGCATGGGCGGTCCCCGCGTGGTCAGTCCGCCGTGACGATGCCATGGCCGGTGACGCCCACGAGCACCCGGCGGTACTCCGCGGGGCGGGCGTCGAAGTCCACCCGCGCGGCCAGCCCGGCGGCGTCGTTGTTCTGGCCCCGCAGCAGGTCCACCGACGTCTGCGTGAACCGGTCCGCGAGGTCGTCCCGCGCGGCTGCGGCCAACTCCTCACGCAGCAGCGCCACGGACTCCCGGGCGAGACGGCGCCGCTCGGGCCCGGCACGCAGCATCTCCCGGTACCCACCGCACGGTTCGGCGTCGGCCAGCAGCGGTTCCAGCCGCTCGGCCAGAGCCCGTCCCGCGACCGCCGTGCGCCGGGCCGCCGCTCCGCCGTCCACCAGCACCTGGAGGGCGACCAGCAGAGCAGTGGTCCGGGGCTCGGGTCGGTCGGAGTCGACCCGTACGGCGGCGGTGGCGTCGACCCGGTCGGAGATCCGCCGCGCGGCGGCCACCGCGCGCCCGGCCGCCCGGGGGCCCACCCCCGGCAACCGGCCCAGCTCCCAGGCCCCGGCGTCGAGCACGTCCCGCACGCTCCGGATGCCGCCCTGCTCCCATTCACCGGAGCCCGGCCGCCCCCTGACCGCCCAGCGCAGCCGCGCCACCGGGAGCCGGCCCAGCCGCTCGTCCACCAGCTCTCTGTGCAACGGCGCCCAGGCCGCCCGTACGGCCTCCACGGCCCGCTGGTGGTCGACAGCGACGGTTCCGGCGGCGTCGCTGAGCCGCCGTGCCCGCCGCATCACCTGCGGACTCACCCCGCTCGTCCGCGCCATGGCCCGGATGTTCCCGCCGACGAGACCGACGATCGTCACGAGAAGCCCGACTGCCACCAGCGTGTCGGAGATCCGGGTCAGCTCGTCGTCCGGCCCGCTGTCCTGTTCCAGTTCGTACAGATCGCCTCGGTCCGGACCTTCCGACCGCACGAAGCCGGTGTCCCAGCCGAGCCCGGAACCCTCGTCGTAGTACGGCGCCTTGAGGATCGGATCGCGTTCCGGATCACACCGGTACGGGCCCTCGCGCTCGCCCTGCCCGAACGGATCGGCCCACCGCACGGTGCACGTCCCGTCGGCCGACTCGTGGAGCACCGTCAGGTCCACCTGCCGCAGCTCGGGATAGCCGGGCGAGGCCAGATACACCCCCAGCGAACACCCGATCAGCACCAGGCCGACCGCCAGCACCCACCGGAACACAGGCACATGCCCCCTCATCCGGTCCCCCTCGCGTCGCGATCGCCATACCCCCTGCATGGCTGGGGCCAGCTTGCGCCGCGCCCGGTCGGGCATCAAGAAGCGGGACCGGCAGCCCCCGGGGCCCGTGCCTTCCTGATTCCGGCAAGCAGCGCGGTCCCGGGGCCCGGAGGCGGCGATGGGGGAAGCGGAGCCGGTACGCGGCGACCTTCCTGCGGTTCCCCCAGCGCGGTGTCGCCCGGCTCGGCGATCAGCGCCACGAGATTCGTCACCGCGTTCCTGCCACTCGGCCAGATCGCGCGGCACGGGCGGCAGGATGGCCGGAGGCGTCAGCCGCTCCCGCGCGTCGACGGCTTCGGCCCTACCCGGCTACGAGTTCTGCCCCACGCCCGCCTCCACCAGGAATTCGCTCGGCGCACCGGACCACGACACGTGCAGTCCGTCGCGCGCCCGCGTGCAGGCGACGAACAGCAGACAGCGTTCAGCCATCAGGTCGGACTGGTGCTGCATGCGATCGACGTCGACGGGAGTGACCGCTCGCGGATAGGGCAGCGAGGCCTCGTTGACACCGATGACCGCGACGCAGCGGAACTCCAGTCCCTTGAACGCATGCATCGTGCCGACCTGCACGGCGTCCGGTGAGGCGGATGCGTCCCCCCGCAGCCGGGCCGCGAGGATTCCGGACGCGCGGAACCGGGCCACGGTCTTGTCGCAGCTGTTGTTGAACCGGGCCGTTACCCCGATCTCGCCCGGTGCGATCCCGCTGTCGATCCAGCCGCGAACCCGCGCGAGAACGGCATCGAGTTCTGCGTCCTCCGAATCCGCCGCGTACACCTCGGGCCCGTTGCCATGCAGGGCCGAACGGTAGCCGAGCAGTGTCTCGTTGCGCGTGTCGTCCGCCAACTGCTCGAAGGGACGCCCGATGAGGAGGGCGGTGGACCAGCTGAGGATCTCGTGCGTGGAGCGGTAGTTCTTCCGCATCTTGGCCGACCGGCCCGCGATCTTGATCCCCACCGCCTTCAACGACACCTTCGAGTCGTAGATGCGCTGATGCGGGTCCCCGGCGATGAACAGATCGTCCGGGCGCGCCGGGGCCGCCGCCCGCAGCAGCCGCCACTGGGCCGGGTGCAGGTCCTGTGCCTCATCGACCACCACATGCCGGTAGCGGGGGCCCTCGGCCGCCAGCAGATCAGCGGCCTCCGCACACGTGCCCAGATACGTGCGCAAGCCGTCGGCGGCGAGCCGCCCCGTGAACTCCTGCACCGTCCGCCACACCGGCGGACGGGCCGACGCGGGCAGCTTGCTGCCGCGACCGGAGCGCTCGCAGTCCACGTACTCCTGCTCCGACTGCAGATTCCGCGCCAGAATCACGTGCCGGTACTCCTGCCCGAGGAACTGCGCGCTGCCGGTGAACCCGGTCGCGCTCGCCGCCTGCGCCCACCGCGTGTCCTCCTCCCCACCGCGAAGGGGCCGACGCGACGTGGACAGGACACGCCCCGCGAACGCGTCCACGGTCATGATGTCCACCCGGTCGCGCAGCGCCTCGTCATCGACTAGGGAGGCCAGCCCCATCCGCAGGGCGCCCACCAGTGCGTTGGTGTAGGTGGTGAGCAGGATGCGCTCGCCGTCCTTCAGATAGCCCAGTAGATGCCGCACCCGGTGCAACGCGACGACGGTCTTCCCGGTGCCGGGGCCTCCGGTGACCTGAGCGGGGCCGGAGTACGAGGCCCGGTAGGCGACCTTGTGCTGCGACGGGTGAAGAAAGACCCGCCAGGCCGCGAACGGCTTGTCGAGGATGTCCCGCAACTCCTCGGACCCGGTGACGTGCGCGATCCGGGTACGGGTGCGGTGGATGGCGGTCGCGAAGTCCTCGGTGTCCACGGGCGCGTCGTCCCCTGGTGCGGCCGCGAGACCGACGGACACCACATCCCGCCACACCTCCTCCACGGTGAACCCCGCGGCGAGGTATTCGAGGACCTCGCGCTGGTCCTGGGGGAAGTACGGTGCGAAGACTTCCAGTTGCTCGGCATCGGTGAGTGCTCGCGCCTGCCGCAGTGTGGTCTCGTCGATCCCGAGGGCGGCCAGATCCCCGTCGGAAACCTTCGAGAAGAGCCGCCGCTCGGGCGCGGGGGCGATGCGCTCGTACGCGGGCGTGAGCTCGTCCAGCATCGCAATGTCCCGCACCTCGACGGCACGGGTCACCGTGTTGATGCTGGCCTTCTGCTTGATCGCCCAGTCGATGGCCTTGTCGTGCGGCATCACCCGCAGCAGCACGTATGTGTCCCCGCTGTCGGGCGCGAGCACGACGCCTCGCGTCCCCTGATCGATCCTGATGGTCCGGATGTGCGGATCGCGTGCGCGCTTCAGCGTTTCGAGCTTAAGCCCGGGGTCCTTGAAGAGCTGGTCCAGGGTGAGCCGCTCGAACTTCTCCCAGGCATCGAACACCCCTTGCTTGACGGTTCCTTGGAGCTTGCCGAGCTGGGCGCAGAAGCCGATGTCGAACGCGAGATGGGGCATGTGCGGACTCTCCGGGGGAGCAGCGGTTGCGGTCACGGGTGTGGTGCAGGTCAGGTGCTGGGCCCGTCGAGGCCGAGACGGATCAGGGAGAGCGCTTCGGCGACTTCTTCGGTCATCTCGTCATCGGCTCCGAAGACCACACACAGGTCGTCGTGCAGCGGCCGCAGAATCCGGTCCGCCTCGGCCGCCCGCCCCTGGGCAAGCAGCAACATGCCGATGTCACGGCGCAGTTCGACGGCTTCCTCGCTCAGGTCGCTGTCGACGGTCCGTACGACATCCAGGAGGCCGCGCAGTGCGGCGAGCGCGTCGGTGGCCTGTCCCAGCTCGGCGCGGCAGCGGGCGGCCTGGGCGCGGCAGGCGCGCGCCGGTGCACCGGTCGGCCCGTCGGTACGGGCATACGCGTCGGCCAAGGCGTCGAACTCGGGCAGCGCCGCCCGGTAGTCGCCGCCGAGCAACTGGATCGCCGCCCGGTTCTTCCGCAAGGCCAGCACCCGCTTGCTCTCCGCACCCAGGGCACGTGCGGCGGGTTCGATGACCTCGCCCAGCACCTCGGCCGCCTGCGCGAACCTCTCTTCCTCCAGGAGTGCTTCGGAGTGCGCGTAGGCATCGTCGATCTCTTCGCGCAGCTGCGCCGGAACGGGCACGGGTACGGGTGCGGGCAGGCCGGCCTGCGGATCGATCGCTGTCGCTGCGGCGCCGCGAGGCGTGCCCGCCCGTGCCCGCGGCGCGTACGGATCGCGGAAGATCCCCGTGGGATCGGGCACACCCTGCGGGCCGGCGTCCCCGGGGGCGAGGTTCTGACCCGGCGGCGGCAGGAACGGCCGCAGCCGTTCGTACACCTCCTGCACATCGGCCGGCCGTGCCTCCGGGGACTTCAGCAGCAGCTGAAGAACGAGGTCCTCCAGAACCTTCGGCACGTCGGGGCGCAGCACGCGCAGCGGGGTGGGAGCCGCGTTGACGTGCTGGTACATCACCATGTACTCGCCGTCCGCGCTGAACAGCAGCCGTCCGCTGAGTAGTTCGTGCAGCACGCACCCCAGCGCGTACAGGTCGGTCTGCGGGGAGATCCGCCCGCCGCGCACCTGTTCGGGGGCCATGTACTGATAGGTGCCGATGGGGCTGCCGGTCGCGGTCAGCTTGGTGACGTCGGTCCGCAGTATGGCGGCGATCCCGAAGTCGAGGACCTTCACCGTCCCGTCGCGCGCGACGAGGATGTTGCTCGGCTTGAGGTCCCGGTGGATGACCGGCACCTCGTGCGCGTGTGACAGCACGGTGGCGACCTGCGCCGCCACGGCCACCGCCCAGCTGACCGGCAGCAGGCGCTCCGGGTGGATGTACGTGGACAGCGGCATGCCGTCCACGAGCTCCATCACGAGGAACAGCCGCTCGTAGCTGTCGTCGAGCACCGCGTCGTACACCTGCGGCACGCCGGGATGCTGGATCCGTGCGGTGATCCGGGCCTCGCGGCGGAACCTCTTGACGAACTCCTCGGCCAGCTGGGGCGAGCCGGCCACGGCCTGAGGCCTGATCCGCTTCACCGCGACGGGCCGGTCCAGCACGGTGTCGTAGCCGCGCCACACGTCGCCCATGCCCCCGTTGGCGAGCGGCTCCAGGAGTTCGTACCGTCCGGCGATCGACTGCTGCTGCGGCACAGGGCCCCCGTGTGTGCGTACGTGCGGGTGCGGACCCGGACACGTGCACGTACGGCGCGTGCGGACGGACCCGGCTCCGGCGTCGTCGGGAGCAAGTCTCTCCGGAGAGTGATCTCTGGTCCAGCCGGTGCGCGACCGACCGTCGCGGAGGGTTGCTTTCCGGTCACGATGCCTTACCCGGACGGCACCTCCACAACGGCCCAGACCGTCTTGCCGGGCCCGTCCGTACACGGGAACCAGCCCCAACGGTCCGTCAGCGCCGAGACCAGGAGCAGCCCCCTGCCCCCGTCTCCCTCTAGGTCGAGCCCGGCAACCGGCGCCGCGACGGTCGGCCGTACGGGAAGCCGCTCGCCGCGCGTATCGGTGACCTCCACGCGCAGGGCGCTGCCCTCGGCGGACAGGTTCAGCCGGAAGTCCCGCCCGGGCACGTGCCCGTGGCGCAAAGCGTTCGCGCTGAGCTCGGCGACCACCAGCGTCACCGTGTCGTGCGTGTCGCTGCCGTACGGGACGCCCCAGGCGTCGAGCCGCTCTCCGGCCAGCCGGCGGGCGAGCCGGGCGCCGCGGGGCGTGGAGCTGAACCGCATCGCGAAGTGGTGCCGGGGGAGGCGGGGTTGGGCGGGGTGTGGGGACTGGGGGGTTCGGATGGGGAGGGGTGGGGTGCTGGTCATGGGCCCACGCTCTCGCGGTGCCGCTCACTGTGACCATGGGCGACGCGCGGTCTCGGTGTGCTTGTACGCGGTGGGCGTCTTGCTTGTACGCGGGTGGGGCAGGCCGTGGTGACGTCGCGTCGGCCGAGCAGATTCCGACACCCTCGCGCTTCGCAGTACAACAGAGCCGCTGCGTGCGTGAACCAGTGGCGGGAATCCCACGTTGTGCAGTGGTCTCGGCCGCTACGATCACGAAATGGCGGACCCTTCGGAATATGAGCTCTTGGCATGGCGTGACATCCAGCGGTTCAAGGACCGGGCACTGTCACGAATGATGAAGAACGCCGGTGAGCAAGTGGCGATAGGCACTGCGGAACTCGGCAAGCGGGCCGCGAAACGCCTGGAGAAGCACCCGAGGGCTCAATCGGCGGTAGCGCGTGGTCAGAAGCTCGTCGCCAAGGGCGCTGACACGGTCGGGACCAAGGCGCGCGGAGCCGCTGACGCCCTCCCGGACTGGAGCGGCACCGCGGTTCAGTCCGTGCGGCAGACGGTGGGGCGGGTCTCGCGGGCGGGACTTTCCTCCAAGCGGGTGGTGGCGCTCCATAAGAAGCGCGGGCACGACGTCGCAGCGCTGTCCGACCTGCACCGCCTCGACCTTCAACAGATCGACGCGGTCCGTGGACGAGCGGCGAGCTGGTACTACCCTGCTGTCGCCGCTCTCTCGGGAGCGAGCGCGGGGCTGGTGATCTCCGGAGGGCAGCTCGTCACCGTCGCTTCTGCAGGGGCTGCGGCAGCGCCTTCGGGAGGTGCCATCGTCGGCGCTTTCGCTGCCGATACCGCAGTCGTCCTCGGACTCGCATCCCGCTGCGTCGGCCAGGTCTCGCTCATCTACGGCTACGACCCCGAAGCGCCTGCCGAGAAACTCTTTGTGATGTCTGTCATCAACGCCGGAACTGCCGCGTCGGCCACCGCCAAGACCGCTGCGATGGCCGACATCTCGAGGCTCACCCAAGCACTCGTCCGCGGCAAGTCATGGAGCGTCCTCAACGAGGCAGTTGTCGCCAGGGTCTCCGCGCGCTTCGCGAAGGAATTCGGCTTCCGCCTTACCAAGAAGGGGCTCGGCAAGGCCCTGCCCGCATTCGGGATCCTCGTCGGCGGCACCCTCAACTGGACCACTCTGGAGTCGATCGTCGACGCCGCCGACGTGGCGTACCGGCGGCGGTTCCTCCTCGAGAAGTACCCGCATCTTGGTGACGAGGAGGCATACGCATCGCGTCCTGATGACGGACCGGACGCCCCGGACGAAGCCGACGTGGCGATCAGTGTGCTTGACGAGCTGGCCGAAGCGGGCGGACCCGACCTCAACTGAACCAAGCGTGGATCGCTCGCGCGTGCCGGGGGCTGAAGACCTTCTTGATGCACAGGATTTGAGCTGAGCTCTCCAGATTCGAGCTTGCCTGTACGGATCGGCGCTGCCGCCGGAAGTGGCTTGTTCTCTGACTTGCGGTTGAGATCGAGTACTGCGGGTCCGATGATGGCCGGGGCGAACAACGGACGGGGGCGCGCTGTGCTGAGCGCAGATGATGGCACGTCGGTCGGTGCGCCATGAAGCAGCGCATGCAACTGGTGCTTCAGGTGCTCCTGGTACTCGTGGCGAGTCTGTTCGGGATCGTCACCAACTACGCCACCGGTGTCGACGAGGCACCCTGGCTGTTACAGGTCATTCAGAGGGCGTCCGTCCCCGCCATTGGTCTGTTGGTCATCGCGATGGTCGTGGTCCAAGTCGTTGTGTACCGGCTGGAAAACCCGGCACCGCCGCAGGCCGACTGGCCGCGTGACCGGCCCCCGTACCCGGGGTTGGACGCCTTCGCGGAGGACGAAAGTGCTGTGTTCTTCGGGCGGGAGGCCCTGGCCGCCGAACTGACGCGCAGGCTCAATACCTCGCCGGACAGGCCGGCGGAACGGTTTCTGGTCCTGGTCGGCGCGTCCGGAAGCGGAAAGTCATCCCTGGTCAGGGCCGGCGTGATGCCCCGGCTGCGGGATCGCCGATGGACAGTGGTCCCTGCGTTCACCCCGGGGGCGAGCCCGTTGGGCGCGCTGGCATCGGCTATCGCCTCTGCTGGCGGGGGTCAGGAACCCGCAAGCGCCGTCCTGCGCCGGTTGCGGCAGGGCCCGGCCGCGCTCAGAGCGGAACTGACCCGCCTGCGTGGCGGCCGGTTCCGTCGGCTCCTCCTGGTGGCGGACCAGTTCGAAGAGGTCCTCACCCTGACCGGTGAACGGGAACGCGCCCAGTTCCTCGAATCGCTCCGCTACTGCGTTGAGCAGGACACGAGCATCCGCGTGCTCGCCACCCTCCGGGTGGACTTCCTCGGAAGGCTCCTGACTACGGGGCACGCCGAGATCTGCCAGCGCCCACTCACGGTCGGCGCACTCGGCAGGGGTCAGTTCGCGCAGGTCGTGGAGCGTCCCGCCGCACTGGTGGGCCTCACCTTCGAGCCCGGAGTTGTCGACACCATCATTGATGACGCCGGCGCGGACGATGCTCTGCCGCTGCTCGCCTACCTCCTCCAGGAGCTCTACTTCGCGGCCGGTCCGGGCGGTACGGTCACCGAGGAGCTGTACCTCGGCCTGGGCGGCGTGGCCGGTGCTCTCGCGCGGCAGGCGGACAACACGGTGTCCGAGCTCGACCATGCAGACGGGATCACCTTCGTTCTGAGGGTCCTCCTCAGGTTCGTCACGGTCCGGGGGCACGAAGTGGCCCGAAAACGTGTCCTCCTGTCCGAACTGACCGAGCCCGAACGGCACGTCGTGGACGCCTTCGTCGACGCGCGTCTACTGACGTCCGATGCGGCAGGCGACGGAACCGCAGGCCAGGAACAACCCTACGCACAGGTGACGCATGAGGCGCTGTTCCGACAATGGGCACCCCTGCGCCAGGAGGTCGAATCGCGTGCGGATCAGCTTCGCGAGCGGGCCGAACTGGAGCGCTGGGCCGAGGACTGGGAGCGCTCCGGCCGGAGCGACGACTACCTTCTGACCGGGGAGCGGCTCAGGTTGGCTCAACGCCGGCTCACCGCACTTGAGGAGTCGGGCATCGCCCCGGACCCGGTCCGCGTGCTCGTGCAGTGCTCGCAGCGACGCGACCTTGCCTTCCTGCGCCGCGTGTCGGACAGCATTGGCCAGTACGCGCTCGGTAGCGCGGAGACTCACCCGGAACAGGCGATACTCCTGTCTCTGGCCGCTCTCGGCGAATGCACGCCCACGCCCTCGGCCCGCCGAGGCCTCATGGCGGCGCTGGCCGCGAGCCATCTCCGTACACGCGTGGACGCGCACACGGACACAGTCCGGCACATCGCGTGGTCCCCGGACGGCCGCCGACTGGCCACCGCCTCGCGCGACGGCAGCGCACGCGTCCTGGACGCCCGCTCCGGCCAGTCTCTGCTTGTCCTGTCGTCCGACGGGGCGATGGTCGAGTCGGTGGCATGGTCGCCTGACTCCGCGTACGTCGCGACGGCCGGCCGGGAGCGTGTGGTGCGCATCTGGGACACCGTGGCGGGCGCGCCCGTCCGGCTGCTGACAGGAGCCACAGACATCGTGAGACAGGTGGCCTGGTCACCCGACGGAACGCGCGTCGCCGCCAGTTCGAAGGACTGCGTCGTACGGGTGTGGGAGGCCGGGACGGGTCGCCTCGTGCAGGAACTGACGGGACACCGGAACGACGTCTGGGGAGTCACCTGGTCACCTGACAGCGACCGTCTCGCCTCGGCCTCGCACGACCAGACGGCCCGCGTGTGGGACGTGGCGACGGGAACCGCCGTCGTCGTTCTGGAAGGACACACGGATTTCGTCGAAGGCGTCGCCTGGTCCCCGGACGGCCAGTCGATCGCCACCGGGTCGGGCGACCACACGGCCCGCATCTGGGACGCCCGGACCGGTGCGCTTCAACTACTGCTGCGTGGCCACACCGACTACGTATGGAACTTGGCTTGGTCTCCGGACAGCCGTGCCCTCGCCTCCGCGTCCTCCGACCACACCGTGCGCCTCGTCAGCACTCAGGACGCGAAGGTGCTGGCCGTGCTGCGCGGCCACGCGGATACCGTCTGGGGTGTGAGCTGGTCGCCCTCCGGAAGCCAGCTCGCCACGAGTTCCGCGGACGGCGCTGCGATCGTGTGGGACCTACGGCCCCGGGGCGCGGAGGTCCTCGCGGCCGACGGCCACCGAGGCCCGGTGAACGAGGCCTCTTGGTCTGCCGATGAGCAGTGGATCGCCACGGCCTGCGACGACGCGACCGTACGCCGGTGGAGTTCCGACGACGGTGCCCTTGTCGGAGAGCCGTTGAGGCTCGATGACAGGGTCTGGAGCGTGGCGTGGTCCCCGCTGCCTCAGGACGGCAGGCTGGCCCTCAGCACGAACGACGGTCTCTTCCGGATCGTGGACGAGGCCGGCACGGTCCTGGCCGAGCAGCGGGGAGAGGTCGTCGAGTCGTGCGCCTGGGCGCCGGACGGCCGCCGCATCGCGACTGGCGGACACGACGGAACCGTGCGCGTCCGCGAGGCGGACAGCGGCACGGAACTCACCGTCCTGACCGGCCACCAGGACTGGGTGGGACGCGTCGCCTGGTCGCCGGGCGGTCGCATGCTCGCCAGCGCGTCGGACGACCGTACCTGCCGTCTCTGGGACGTCGCGGAGAGCCGGCAGCTCACCGTCCTGCGAGGCCACGACAACTATGTCGACGACGTGGCTTGGTCCCCGGACGAAGAGCGGATCGCCACCGCCTCCGGCGACTGGACGGTGGCGGTGTGGGAGACCGCGACGGGCCGCCGCATCGATGTGCTCAAGGGCCATGAAGGACGCGTCCGATGCGTGGCGTGGTCTCCCGACGGCCGCCATCTCGCCAGCGGCTCGGACGACCGGACAGTGCGCGTCTGGTGTGCCGACACCTTGGAGGAGGTCGCCGTCATCGGTGTCCACCAGGACAAGGTCTCGTCGGTCGCCTGGTCTCGGGACAGCACCCGCCTGCTCACCGCCTCTTTCGACGGCACGGCCCGGATCTGGTCCGCCGCCCCCGACTACGACCGGCTCGAAGCCCACGCCCGGGGGCGCGTATTCCGGACCCTCGACGAGGACGAACGCCGACGCCACCTGCTGCCTCTGGCGGGGACGTAGCCAGTACGTCGACTCAGTACCGCTCCTCCACCGTCCGAGCGTCGGTGCTCACGAGGTAGTCGTCAGGATCGAGATCCATCGCCTTGCGGGCAGACGACGCCCAGTAGGTCGCGTTGCGCTCAGCGAATGTCTCCGGTCCTTCGTAAGAGATCAGCCAGACGAACTGGTTGCGCTCCCGGTCGACCCAGGCGCCACCGAGGGTGAACCCCAACTCCAGCCGCAGCGGCACGATGTCGGACGTCCATCGCTCCACCCACTCGTCCAGCAGGCCGTCGCGGACGGTATAGGTGCGGAGCTGAGTGGTCTTGGGCATGAGGGTGTCCTCTCGCAGGTCGACTCGGAGCGCGCCACTGCGAAGGGTATGCGATCTATCGGTAGCGGGTATCGCTGAGCGTCGGCTCGCTGGGCGCACTCTTTGGAGGGAAGCCCCTGTGAACGCGGTGCAGGTGGGTCGGCAGGTGATTACGGTGCCCGAGTGGGACGAACCGAGGCCGGGCGCTGCGGTGCGCAGGCGTGAACGTGGTTCGGAAGGTCCTGAGTTGAGGCCGGGCGTGGGGCGCGTATGTACGGACAGGCGGTGGTGACGATGGCGTTGGACGACGCGGGGGCGGAGCCGGGTGCGGAGGCGGTCGGCGGGCCTGAAACCGGGACGCGGCCGGAGGGCAAGTCGGAAAACGGGGTGGCGGTCGCGTTCGGGCGGCAGCTGAAGCTTCTGCGGATCCGGGCTGGTCTGGACCGGGTGGAGTTCGGGAAGCGGGTGGGGTATGCGGCACAGTCCATCGCCTCGTTCGAGCAGGGGCGGCGGATTCCGCAGCCGGAGTTCGTCGACAAGGCTGACCGGGTGCTGGACGCGGGTGGGCTGTTGATGGCGTTGAAGGAGGAGCTGGCGCGGTCACAGTATCCGGCGTTCTTTCGGGACGCTGCGCGGCTGGAGGCTGAGGCGTTGGAGCTCTTCTTGTACGCGGTGAGTGCCGTGCCGGGGCTCCTGCAAACGGAGGAGTACACCCGTGCCCTTCTCGCGATGCGACGGCCGCTGCTCGACGGGGACATTATCGAGCAGCGTGTGGTCTCTCGCATGGCTCGACAGGAGGTACTCAATCGGTGGCCCGCTCCCTTGACGAGTTTCGTGATCGAGGAAGCCGTTCTGCGGCGGCCGTTCGGCGGAACGGCAGTGCTCCGGGGCGTCCTTGAGCAGATCCTTCTGGTTGGTCGGCAGCGGAGCGTCGAGATTCAGGTCATGCCGACGGTCCGTGAGGACAACGCGGGACTGGATGGGCCGTTCACCTTGATCACGTGCAAGAGCGGTGAGCAACTTGCGTATCTGGAGGTACAAGGGCGCAGCATCCTGCTGACCGATCGCGATGAGGTGCGCTCTGTGGCGGCACGCTATGGGATCATCCGTTCGCAGGCTCTGACTCCGCAGGAGTCTCTGGTATTCATCGAGAAGTTGCTGGGAGAGCTATGAAGACCACTGATGCTCCTGTCACGCAGGGGCTGGCTTGGGTCAAGAGCAGCTATAGCGGGGCTGAAGGCGGTGAGTGCGTTGAGGTCGCTGCCGCCGCCACCCGCGTGCACATCCGCGATTCGAAGCAGACCGGCGGTCCCGTGCTGACGGTCGGGCCGGGCGCATGGGCGGGGTTCGTCGGGCTCGTCGCGAGCTGAGCCGCGCCTACGCAGGAGGGCCCCGCCCGCGTGCCGAATCGGCAATGCGGCGGGGCCCTCTCGTTCGTACGGGCGACGAACTACTCGTCCACGCCCTCGTCCCGGCGGATCATCCGCCAGGCCGCCCGGCGAGCACTGCGGTCCAGGCTGGAGCGGAAGTTCTTGTCGGGGCCGAAGTACTGGCGCCCTATGCCGGCGGTCGACTCGATGTGATCGGCCATGTTGTCGGCGAAGGCGCGGTCGAAGACCTTGCCGAAGTTCGCCTCGTCGTTGACGACGGCCGCGGCCCGGACCTTCGGGTCCTCGGTCGTCTTCTTGAACGGCTTCCGGACGTCGTCCTCGGTGAACTCCGTGCCGAACTTGGCATTGAACGCGTCGATCAGCTCCGACAGCAGAGACTTCTCCGGCTCAGCCGCACCACCCGTGCCGTCGCCGAAGCCGGGGAGCGCGGTCGGCCCTTCGGGGGACAGAGAGACGTCGTATTCCCCCGTCTTCTCCACCCGCAGATGGCTGAGATCGATCTCGCCTATGTCGACGCCGCCGTCCGCGAGGCGGGGGAGCCGGTTGAGGAGGTAGCGGCCGTAGAGGTGCAGCCGTTCCAACTCCGCGTCGCGGTAGGGAACGATCTGGGCGAGGAAGCCGTACTTCCGTACGTAGTCGTTGAGGTTCGCCCTGAACTCCTCGGCCACGTTCACGTCGTCCTCCTCTTCGCTCTCCAGGAGGGGCGTGAAGCGGGCGACGGCGGGGGAGAGGAGCCGGTACAGCTCGGCGTGCAGCTTCTCCCACTTCGCCTGCGAGCCGGCGGCCTTCTCCTTCGCCGCGAAGTACGCGGCGGCGAACTCGTCCATCTCGGACTCGGAGATGATCGGCGCCGACATAACCCGGCCCTGCGCGGTGTAGAGCAGGTTCGGGTCGGAGGGGAGGGTGTTGGCCTCCTCGAAGTACGGGCGGAACGCGTCCTGGATGTCCTCGGCGGCGTTCACGAAGTCAAGGACCGCCAGGTCCGCCTGCGTCTTGCGGTCGGCCGTGCGGTTGAGCCGGGAGAGCGTCTGGACGGCGGAGATGCCGGTCAGGGTCTTGTTGACGTACATGGTGGTGAGGAGCGGCTGGTCGAAGCCGGTCTGGTACTTCTCCGCGACGACCAGGATCTTGTACTCCTGCTGCCCCCGCCCGCCCGCGCCGACCGCCTTGTCGTCAGCCCGGGTGTAGGCGAACGCCTTCGGCAGCCCGCTCTCCGCGATGCCGCCGTTCTCCTTCGGCTCGGTCGTCTCCTGGTCGTCGCCGTTGATCTTGAGTGAGCCGGAGAACGCCACGAGGACGCCGAGGTCCGGATACTTGGTGTCGTACGCCCGGTCCTTGATGTAGCTCTTGATCGCACGGGCCATCTCCACGGCGGACTCCCGCGAAGCCGTCACCACCATGGACTTGGCGCGCCCGCCGAGCCGGCCTCGGGAGTGCGTCACGAAGTGCTCCACGATCACCTGGGCGTGCTGGGTGACGGTGCTCTCGTGCATGAGCGCGTACCGGGCGAGCAGGCTGTTGGCCTTCGAGGGGTCCACCTCGCGCTCGTCCCGGTTCTCGTTCACCAGCTTCCAGTACGTGTTATACGTGACGTAGTTCCGCAGTGGGTCGAGGATGAACCCTTCCTCGATGGCCTGACGCATGGAGTACGTGTGGAAGGGGCGGTAGGCCGCCTCGCCGTCCACGGTGTCCTCCGTGCCGAAGAGTTCGAGGGTCTTGGCCTTCGGGGTGGCGGTGAAGGCGAAGTAGGAGAGGTTCGCGGCCTTGGAGCGTTCCGCGGCCTTCTGCTTCAGCTTCTCGTAGACGGTTGCAGTGCTCGCGCCCTTGTCCTCTGAGTCCGCATCCAGACCGAGGTCCCGCAGCGCGGCCTTCACGGCGGTGGAGGCGTCGCCGGACTGCGAGGAGTGGGCCTCGTCGATGACGATCGCGAAGGTGGTGCCCTTGATCTCGGTCGGGTTGCGCTCGATGTAGTCGATGAGCGCGGGGAACGAGTGCAGGGTGACCGTCACGATCTTGCCGGTGTCGCGGGACAGCGCACGGGCGAGCTGTTCGCTCTTCGAGCCGTGCTTCTCATCGACCTTCACGACCAGGCCCTCGGTCTGCGAGAAGCTGCCGACCGTTTCACGGAGTTGGGCGTCGAGGTTGCGCCGGTCCGTGATGACGATGACTTTGTCGAACACGGGTGAACCCGGCTTGATCCGGCCGGCCGCGAGGGCGTCGGCGTCGAGCGTGCGGGGGTCCGTGTCGGCGTGCAGGTCGCTCAGCCGGTGAGCGAGCCAGCCGATGGTGTTCGACTTGCCGGAGCCGGCGGACGCCATGACGAGGTAGTTCTGCCCCACGCCGTGGGTCGAGGCGTGGGCGGCCAACTTCTTGACGACGTCCCACTGGTGGAAGCGCGGGAAGATCGTTGACTTGGCGGTCCCGCCGCCGGGCGTCTTCGTCTTCTGCTGGTGCACGTAACGCTGAAGCAGATCCAGCCAGTTGTCCCGTGCCCAGACCTGCTCCCAGAGGTAGGAAGTGGCGTACGTGCCGTAGGCGGTCGGGTCCGGGTTTCCGGCACCGCCGGGCAGGCCGGCTCCGTTGGAGCCGGTGTTGAAGGGGAGGAAGCGGGTGTTCTTGCCCCGGAGATGGGTGGCGACGAAGACGAGATCCGGGTCCACGGCGAAGTTCGCGACGACGCGGCGGGTGAAGATCAGCTCGGTGGGGTCGCGATCGGTGCGGTACTGCTCCTTGGCGTGCTCGACGCCCTGCCGGGTGAGGGGGTTCTTCAGCTCGGCGGTGGCGACGGGGATGCCGTTCAGGAACAGGGTCAGGTCGAGCTTGTTGCCCCAGTCGGCCTGCTTGGTGGCGTAGGTGAGCTCTCGTACGACGGTGAGACGGTTGGCCCGGTAGCCGTCGAGCACGGAGTCGTCGGCGACGAGATTCGGCTTGAAGTAGGCCACGCGGAGGCGGACGCCGCGGTCCTTGACGCCGTTGCGCAGGACGTTGAGGAGACCGTCTTCGCTGATGGCCTTGTCGAGGCGCTGGGCGAAGCCGCGCTGGGCGGCGTCGTGGTCGTCGCCGTAGACGGCGACAAGTTCGTCCCACTCGCGGATCTGGCTCTCGCCGAGGAAGGTGAACAGCTCGTTGGTGTCCAGGCCGAGGTCGGCCTGATAGTCCTCGGGCTGCGCCTCGCGCCAGCCGCGCGCGGTCATGGCCGCGACGATGGCGTCGCCGAAGGCGGACTCGTTATGGATGGGGCTCATGCTGTCGGCACTCCATCCGTTACGTTGCGGCCGCTGGCGGTGGAGACGTCGAACTGGCCGGTTACGGCGGCAGTGATGAGAGCTTTACGGCGTTCCTTCAGCAACTGACCCTGCCTTGCGAGAGCTACTTGAAGTGCATTCCTACGATCCAGAGAACGAGTGATCTGCATTGCAGTTGATTGCTGAGTGGCCAACGACGGTACATTGAGAGCGAGATTGGCGACGTCCCCGAGGCCAAGCCCCATTTTCGTTCCCCCGTAGCTATTCATTTGGAGAGCCTGACGTGACCGGGTGGACTTTAGCGCATATGCCAACCAGTGTGGATCGCAGAGCCCGTCGGCGGGGCGCACCAATGCTACGTGTTGGCTAATGTTCCCATCCTTTCCGCGTTCGTCAATCAAAGCTACAGATCCAATGTCTGCAGTGATGCTCACTAGGACGTCATTGATCTGTGTCCGGGAACGCTCTCGTTCTGGTCCGGGCGGCGCATCTACGTAAAGGAGATCGCGCAAATCAAGCGTGATGCCCTGGCGCGGGATGTTGGTGATTCTGAGAAATGGACTGCCGGAGTTTACGGTAAGCTCTCCCCACCCGCGGGGACCGCTGGTGATCTTCTTCGTCAAGTATTTTAGGCGCACGGAACGCCCCGGTGAGGCATCAATTGCTTCAGTGGTGACACTCTCCAGAGATGCCTGCAACAGTGCGATTTGCTGACTTCGAAGCGTAGTGAGTGCATCGAGCCGGGCAGTCTCGGCGTCGAGGAAGTCGGCGATGCGGCGCTGCTCTTCTATTGGTGGAAGCATTACTCGCAGGGACCGCAGCCAATCGTTGTCAATCTCCACTTGATTGGGTCGAACGCCTCGAGAGAGGGATGAGTATTCTGCCGTGTATACAGTGGAGCGAAAAAGCCAATTAAGGAACCGGTGGTCTTCGGTATGATTTGGGCGAAAGCAAATATAGTGACCGGAAACGATCCCTGTATGCGAGGAGATGCCGACGGATCCTTGCCATGCTTTCATCCTGTTTACGACGAGCCAGCCGGAATGCACCAATTGATAGATACTTCTGTCCAGTGCCGCCTTGTTGAAGTTGTCGTCCCGATCTGAACGCTTAACGACGCCATGCTCGCGGTAAACACTCAGAAGTTCCTGCTCAGGGTGGTTGATGTCCTTCACGCGCTCAAACATCGACCACAGTGGGGCTGAGTTCCACTGAGACGGCCAAGAGACAGAAGAACCCTCGGAGAGACGCTTGTGGCTGGTGGGGCTCATTCCGTCACCTCGCCCAGCAGCGCCTGGATCTCCGCCTCAAGCGCCTTCAACTCCGCATCGATCTCCGCCAACGGCCGCGGCGGCTCGTACACATAGAAGTGCCGCGTGAACGGGATCTCGTACCCCACCTTCGTCTTCGCATGGTCGATCCACGCGTCCGGCACATGCGGGTGCACCTCCCGCTTCAGGTACTCCTCCACGTCCTCGCCCAACGGCACGTTCTCGTAGTCCCGCAGCTCACTGTCCGGCTCCGAAGCGCCGCCCTTGACGAGCTGCACCTCCCCCTCCGGATCCCGCACCCCCACCGCATCCCGCAACGCCTTGGCGAACGGCGCCCCAGCCGGCCCCGGAACCCCGGCCTTCGCCATCGCATCGCGCACCGCCACCTGAGCCTCCGACTTGGTCGCCCACTCCGAGCCCAGCAGCGGCTTCAACGCATCCCCGAGTACCGCCGCCTCAGCATCGGCCAGCTTCCGGAACTGGGCCTCCTCGTCCTCCGTCAGCTTCCGCCGGGCCTTCGCCTTCGCGGCCAGCTCCGGCTCACGCGGCAGGAACCGCTCCTCCGCCCACTTCTGGACCGGCTTCGATGCGAGCAGCGCGGCCAGCGTCTCCTCCGTCAGTTCGAAGCGCAGCTTCAACGGGCGCTCCACCGTGATCCGCTGGTAGCCGAACGCCGTGTTGTCGAAGACCTTCACCTTGGCGTGCATCGAGTGGTCCGGGTTCGCGGCCGCAGCCACCGCGTCCGCGTACAACCGGGTGATGTCGCCGATATGGTTCGGCTTGCTGCCCGAGCCGTCACCCAGTTCCTTCCGCTTGTCGCCCAGCGACTTCCGCATCTTCACCCACTGGTCGCGCGCGTCCAGCAGCACGACCTTGCCCTTGTGCTGAGTGTCCTTGCGGTTCGTCAGGATCCAGAAGTACGTGGAGATACCTGTGTTGTAGAAGAGCTGGTCCGGCAGGGCGACGATCGCCTCCAGCCAGTCGTTCTCCAGGATCCAGCGGCGGATCTCCGACTCGCCGGAGCCGGCCGCTCCCGTGAACAACGGCGAGCCGTTGAAGACGATCGCGATGCGCGAGCCGCCCTTGCCCTTAACGTCCACAGGCTTCATCTTCGAGATCATGTGCTGGAGGAAGAGCAGCGAGCCGTCGTTGATGCGTGGCAGGCCGGCGCCGAAGCGGCCGGAGTCGCCGAGGTTCGTGTGCTCGTACTCGACGTCCTCCTTGACCTTCTTCCACTCCACGCCGAACGGCGGGTTCGCCAGCAGGTAGTCGAACTTCTCCCGCGCGTGGCCGTCGTCCGAGAAGGAGTTGCCGTAGGCGATGTTCTCCGGGTCCTGGCCCTTGATCATCAGGTCGGACCGGCAGATCGCCCAGGACTCCGGGTTGAGCTCCTGGCCGTACACCTCCACCGTGGCGCCCTTGTTGTACGACTTGATGTGCTCCTCGGCCGCGCTGAGCATGCCGCCCGTGCCGCAGGCAGGGTCCAGGACCGTGCGTACGACACCGGGCAGGCTGAGCGCGTCGCCGTCCGGGGCGATGAGCAGGCCGACCATCAGCTTGATGACTTCGCGCGGGGTGAAGTGCTCACCCGCGGTCTCGTTGGACTGCTCGGAGAAGCGGCGGATCAGCTCCTCGAAGATGTAGCCCATGTTGTGGTTGGAGACGACCTCCGGGCGCAGGTCGAGATCGGTGAACTTGCCGATGACCTGGTAGAGGAGGTTCGCGCTGTCCAGCTTGCGGATCTGCTGGGCGAACTCGTACTTCTCCAGCACCTCACGCGCGTTGGGGGAGAAGGCGCCGACATACACCTGGAGGTTCGAGGCCATGTTGCCCGCGTCGCCGACGATCGACTTCAGGGTCAGACTGCTCGTGTTGTAGAAGGAGTGGCCCGAGGCTCGGGGCAGGAAGTAGTCCCGGTCGAGCTGGTCCTCCTTGCACCGGACGACCTCCGCCGCGACCGCCTCCCGCGTCGGCTCCAGTACGCACTCCAGGCGGCGCAGCACGATGAACGGAAGGATGACCTTTCCGTAGTCGGACTGCTTGTAATCGCCGCGCAGAAGGTCGGCGACGGACCAGGCGTGGTTCGCCAGCTCCGTGTGCTTGCTGCTGTTCAAGGGGTTCCCCGGTTCCATATCGACCCCGCTCTGCTGGAGCGGGTATGGGCAAGTGTGGTGCTTACGTGAAGGGTGTGGTGCCGGTTCAGGCCGATTCGGCGCCCGCTGTCCTGTCGGGTGCGGCCGGAGGTGGTGACGGGATCAGGCCGCCCCCGGTGAGGCCGCCCGCCAGCAGCCGGGCCGTTTCGTCAGCCAGCTCCGTGGCGCGTGCCGCCTCCGCGCGCAACGTGTGCACGCGGCGGAACGCGTCGCCGTAGCGCCTCTGCTCCTCCAGGGGCAGCAGCGGGACGCGTAGGCGACCGGGGCTGACGTGCAGGATCGTGCTGCCCGTCGACGCGGCGGCGATGTTCTCCGCCGAGCCCAGGAAGCCCGCCAGGAACCACGGGTCGAGCCGGGCCGGGTCCGGGCGGAAGAGGTGGACCTGGGGGCCGAGCAGGGCTCCCGCGTCCGCCTCGTCCGCCACCCGGGCCATCGCACCGTTGCCGCCCGCGATCGCCCGTACGACGACGTCGCCCGGCGCGATCACCGGTGCCGAGTCCGTACGCAGACTGCCCGGAGCACCGGACGGAGCCGCACCCCGGGCGATGTCCGGGCCGGTGAGGACGGGGAGCGTGACCGTCGACGCGTCGGCCGCCGAATCCCGCGACTCCGGCGCCGTGCGCAGCAGTGTGAGCGCGCCGCCCCGTGCGAGGTCGGCCGCGGTGGCCGTGCGCCACTCGCGGAGTGTCGGGCCGGCCGCGCTCCAGTCGGTGTAGCGCGCCGCCTTGCCGAGCGACGCGGCCCCGGCGACGAGTCGACGGCGTACCTCCTCCGCCTCGCGGGCCAGGTCCGCCGGGGCGATGTCCGTACGGGAAGCGCGGACGTGGCGGGCGGGCGTGAGGTCGACGACGTCGTCCAGGAGGTCGACCACCGGGACCGCGCGCGCCGTACCCGGCTCGTCCGTGAACGTGTCCGGGGCCTCGGTGAACGCCGACCACTGGCCCAGGGCGGCCTCCGCCAGCACCGGCCAGTCCAGCGCGGAACGGGCGCCGCGCGTACCGGTCGCCGTCGCCGCCGAAGCCGCCGAGCGGTCGCCCGCGTCCGCCGCCTCCGTCGGATCGACAAAGAGGACCGACTTCCGCTCCGGGCCCGCCGGTTCGGGGCGTTGCAGCACCCAGATCTGCAATCCCACGTGAAAGGGGGTCGCAGCACCTGGGGGTAGGGCGATGACCGCGCGGACAGCTCCGCTGCGTACAAGATCCATGCGTACGCGACGGCCCGAGGCGCGCGACGCGGTGGCCGGCGGCAGGAGCATCACGGCGTGGCCGCCCGGCACCAGGTGGGCCAGCGAGTGCTGGACCCAGGCGAGCTCGGACTCGGCGCGAGGTGGGACGCCGTACGCCCAGCGCGCGTCGTACGCCAGCTCGTCGTGGCCCCAGTCGCGGTCACCGTACGGCGGATTGCACAGGACGGCGTCGACGGTGAGGTCTGCGAAGGCGTCGGAGCGGAGGCTGTCGCCGACGTGGACCGTGATGTCCGCATCGGGCGCGGCCAGCAGCAGGCTCACCGCGCTGCGCTGGGCCTGAACAGGAACGGTGTCCTGTCCGTACAACGCGCCCGCGCCTCGTCGGGCCACCGCCGCGAGCAGCGATCCGCTTCCGCACGCCGGGTCGAGCACTCGCGCGCACGGGCCAGGAACCAGCCGGGCCATCAGGTCCGCGAGGGGGGCGGGGGTGCGGTAGGTGCCGCCGACCGAGCTGTCCTCCAGCTCCCGCTCAGCCAGCACGGCGAGGGCTGCCTCACCCGTCCCGTCGGCGTCCACACAGCGCAGCAGCGCCCGCAGCGCGTCAATGTCCTGCCCGGCGAAGCGGACAGCCGCCGCTCCGGGGACCAGGTCCGCGACGTCGGCCGACGCCCCCTCCGCGCGGACGATCAGGCTCGGATCGGACAGGCCGGCGAGCGCGGTGCGCTCCTCGGGCGTGCATTGGGCGGCGGCCAGCACCAGAGGGAGCAAGCTGCCCGTCACGCCGCCGCCCTGCTGATGCAGACGCAGCGTGGTCCGCAGCTCCTCCGCCGGATCGGCTGTTGTCACGTGGCCGCGGGCGCCGAGCCAGGCCTGTACCTCCACGAGGCCGTACAAGGGGCTGGACTCCGTGCCCCCCGACGGGGCCGGGAAGTCGTCGTGCCTGCGGCGCCAGTTGCTGACCGTGGCGCGCGTGACTCCTGCGATGCGTGAGATCTCGGCGGCGGTCACCTGGGCGGATGGCTGTGGCATGGCGGGAGTCCTGAACCTCTCGGTAGTGAACAGCTCACAACCTACACCACCAGTCAAACGGATGAAAGTGATTGACAACGCTTTCATGTTCTTGTTTCTCTGGAGTTGCTTCCGAGTGAAAGCGCTCGGCAGGCACTCGTCGAACCCGTGGGGAAGGATCGCCATGCGCATCACCATGCCGACCGCAGTCATCGAGGGAACCCAGCTCACCGTCATGCCCTTCCGCGCCGACGCGGTGATCGGGACCATGTCCGTACCGACACTCGTCCAGCTCGTCCCGTCACCGCGCCGCGAGGAGGACACGAAGACGCTGAAGGCGGCCTCGGGGGCCGTGCGGCGCCACGCCGAACTGCGGGCGCTGGTACAGCGGGCACTGAAGTCCACGCAGAAGGGGAAGAACGTCGGCTCCTACGCCGAGTACCTCGCCGACGGGGTCAACGGCGAACTCGGCGCCGGCTGGTCGACCCCGCCGATCACCTTCTGGCACGCCGGTCCGCTCGCCGCCCTCAGTGACGAACTGCTGCCCGGGACCGGGTTGCGGAGCCTGACCATCGCGCCCGGCACGTCGGTCGTGGCCATCGATGGTGAAACGCAGACGACCGCGTGGCACGAGCTGTACGACGACCCCGAGCGGTTCGGTCTCACGTACGCCGAACTCGCCCAGGTGCGCGTGCCGTTCGAGCTGTACGTGGACCTGAGCGTCGCCGACGCGCGGCAGATCTTCTACGACCGCAACGTGCAGGGCGTCGCCGTCGCGAAGAACCTGGCGATGTCCATGGACCAGCGCGACTTCGCCACCCGCCTCGCGCACCGCGTAGCCGAGGCCGTCAAGGTGGACATCGATGGCCGGCTCGTACCGTTCACCAAGTTCGTCAACGCCACCAAACGGCAGGTGGGGAAGGCTGAGCCCGAGGTCGTCACCCTGTCCGCGATGCGGGCCCTGGTCATCACGGCGGTCTACGGCAAGGGTGGGCTGTCCCGGTCGGCGGAGACCGTTCACGAGGACGAACTGCCGTCAGGGGCGACAGCCGAGCAGGTGGAGCAGTACGTCGTCCCGGCCTTGGCCCGCCTGATTGCCGAGCACGCCCAGCACTTCCTCTCCCGCAGCGCCCTCACCGCGCCCGCGGTACTGGCCGGCCTCGGCATCGCCGTGCACCACACCACCCCGTGGGCCGACCCCTCGAACGCCATGAGCGCGCGCGAACTGGACCGGCTGCTCGCCGGAATCTGCTGGGAGCGCGAGGCCCGCTACTGGGACGGCGTGGCGGCGAAGGCCGGCGCGTCCGGGCGCCTCAACTTCAGCGGCGGCGTGAAGGACTCCGGCGGCCGCGTCGCGGACGCGCTCCTGTACCCGGGCACGGAGGCGGGCCGCCGGATCCGGGGGCAGTGAGCCCTTCGCGTTCCGGCTCCTTCCCGTCCGTTCCCCGCGATCCGTCGCACTCCGCACAGCCACGAACCGCTCAGCCATCCACCAGCAACTGGAGCACGCCATGAACACTCCCGAGGCCCAGGGCCCCGGCCCTTACCAGGCGCCCGGATCCCACCAGGGTGCCTACTTCACCGCCGCGGTCCCGCCTGCGCTCCCGCCCCGCAAGCCCTCACGGGCCAAGGCGTGGATGACCCACGGGGCTGCCGCCTTCGTGGCGCTGTTCATCGGGGTGGGCATGGGTGCGAGCGGTGGCTCGGACGCGGAGGCGGATGACGCGAAGGGCGGCGGGCCGGTGAAGCCGGCGCCGACCGTGACGGTGACCGGGGCGGCGGTCAAGGCCCGTCCGGCGCCGACCGTCACCAAGACGGTGACGGCGAAGCCCAAGCCCCCGAAGAAGACCGAGGCCCCCGGCCCGGCCACGAGCTTCAGCGGTGACGGTGAGTACCTGGTCGGCGAGGACATCGCGGCGGGGACGTACAAGACGGCCGGAGCCGACGGCTCGTTCGGCTGCTACTGGGAACGGGCCAAGGACGCGAGCGGGGAGTTCGGGTCGATCATTGCCAACAACAATCTGGAGGGCCCCGGCCGGGTGACGCTCAACAAGGGGGAGTACTTCAAGACGAGTCGGTGTGCGGAGTGGAAGCGAGCCGGTTGACCGGCCCGCCCCGGGGTGCTCCACGAGGGCGGGACCGCTCAGCGGGCAGCGAGCGGGCAGGGGGGTGCCCTTCAGCCCTTTCAGCCAGGCGTACTCGGGGAGCGGGAGTCGCCGTCCAGGTCACCGGACACGATGGCCCTATTCCGTCACTTCCTTGTCGCGTACACGATGAGGTTGTCCACGGGGTGCCCCGCGGCGTCGAACGCACCGTCGCAGGTGATCAGCCGCAGCGCACGGGCCTTGGTGTGTCCGTAGACCCGCGCGGTCGGGAACGCCTTCTTGCTCGCCGTCTCCCGGCCGGTGACCTCGAAGTGGATCTCGGTGCCCCGGTCGTCGCGGACGCTGATGTCCGCACCCTTGGTGATCTTCTTGAGGTCGTGGAACACGGCCCGGCCGAAGCGGGTGTCGTTGTGGCCGATCAGTACGGCGGGGCCCGGCTGGCCGGGTACTGAGCCGCCGGTGTACCAGCCGGTCGTCATGCCCTTGTCGGCGGGCGGCACCTCCACCGTGCCGTCGGGGTTGAGCCCGAGGCGCATCACCGCGCTGTTGATGCCGAGGGAGGGGATGGAGACATGGACGGGCGGCGAGGCGGACTTCACGGACGGGGACGGGGGCGCGGAATCGGACGCGGTTCCCGGGCCGGGCGCGGGAGTTCCGGTCGTCGCGGGCGACTCGACGCTCCGGGCCGCGGCCGAGGACTTCGACGGCGAGGCGTCGGAGCAGCCGGTCAACGCGGTCAGCGCGGTGAGCGCGAGGCAGGCGTACACCGGCAGTGCGGTACGCCGGAGGAACCGGGGTGTGCGGGACATCTGGGGCGTGCGGGACATGAGGACGGACTCCAGAAGTGATCGGCCGACGGCAGTGGCGCCGCCCTGATGCAGGACGACGCCACTGTCGGCTCTATCGGCTGAGGGGTGGTCAGCCGTTGCGACGGCCGGTGGAGCGGCGGCGCAGGACGACCGTTCCGGCGCCCGCGACCAGGAGGGCCGCGACGGCGGAGCCCGTGACGGCAGCGGTGTTGTCACCGGACGTGCCGGCCGGGCGCTCGCCCGCCGCGACTCCGCCGCGCGGGGCCTGGTTCGCGGGTCGGACCGCGGGCGTGGGGCTGTCGCCCGCGGCGACTCCGCCGCGCGGGGCCCTGGACGGTGCCGCGGTGGCGGGGGCGGCCGAGGGCGCTTCGGAGGGGGTGGCCGCCTTGGTCGGCGCGGGCGAGGCGGAGGGGGAGGAGTCGGCGAAGGCCGAGGCGGCGGGGACGCTTACCGCACCGACCACCACAGCGGCCAGGACAGCGGTACGCAAGGACGAGCGCAGGGACATGTATGGCTCCGTTCAGGACGGCCCCGACGGCGCCGCGATGCGGAATCGCACCGCGGCGCGAGGCGTGCCGACAGGCTGTCCCGAAGTTATGAAGAAGCTGTCAGGACGCTGTGTTCATCGCATCAGGGCTGCTCGGACCCGGCCTCGGACCCGCGCTCGGACCCGCGCTCGGACCCGCGCTCGGACCCGCGCTCGGACCCGCGCTCGGACCCGTCCAGGTCGTGGGCCGGGACGCGGTGGGCCGGTACACCGCCGGGTGGGAGACCGTCGGCCGTGAAGTCGCCCGCTGAGCCGGGCTCCTGTTCCTGTTCCTGCTCCCGCTCCGGCGGGCCGTCCCCGTACGCGCCCTCGCGGTCGGCCGGGAGGCGGAGCGTGAACACAGAGCCCCGCCCCGGCACGCTCACCGCCGTGACCGTGCCGTCGTGCGCCTCCGTGAGCTTGCGTACGATCGCCAGCCCCAGTCCACTGCCTCCCGTGCGCCGGCTGCGGGACTTCTCGCCGCGCCAGAAGCGGTCGAAGACATGGGCGAGGTCCTCCGGTGGTATGCCGCTGCCCGTGTCCGTGACGTCCACCAGAACCGCGTCGCCGGACTCGGAGCCGTACGGGCGCAGGGTGACGCTTCCGCCGGACGGGGTGTGGCGTACCGCGTTCGAGACCAGGTTGCCGATGGCCTGGCGCAGCCGGACCGGATCGGCCGTCAGCCTCGGGACCGGGCGGTCCGGGGCCACGGGCAGCACGGTCAGCGCCACCCCGGACGTCTCGGCGCGGGCCTGGTGCGCGGCGGCGACCTGGCCCAGCAGCTCCTCGATCCGCACCGGTTCGGCGTGCAGCCTGAGTGCGCCCGCGTCGGCCTGGGCCAGATCCTGGAGGTCGTCGATGATGTGCTGCAACTGCACCGCCTCCTCGTGCAGCGAGGCGATGAACGCCGGGTCCGGCTCCGCCACCCCGTCCTGCGCCGCCTCCAGCCAGCCGCGGATGTTGCTGAGCGGGGTGCGCAGTTCATGGGCGACATCGCTGACCATGGCCTTGCGCTGGGCCTCCAGCCGCGCGCGGTGGGCGGACATGTCGTTGAACGTGGCGGCGAGCCGCCCGATCTCGGTGTCCGCGGCGACCAGCACCGGCACGCTGTCCTCGCCGTCCCGCATCCGCTGGGCGGCGCCCGTCAGCGCGCGCAGGGGGCGTACGAGCCGGGCGCCCACGAGGACCGACGCGCCGACGGTGAGAGCGAGGACGAGCGCCGCCGCCCCCGCGATCTTCGCGGTGTTGGCCGGTGAGAGATCGAAACCGGGCACCGTCGTGCCGCCGGTGTCACCGATGAACAGCAGGGCGGGCGAGGCGACGTACGAACCGAGCTGTTCGCGGCGGGCCGTGCCGACACAGGAGGCGATCGCCCGGTCGCCCTCACCGTTCCCGGCCGACTGCGAGGGACGGGTGCCCGGAGCGGCGCTGGGTGCGTCGGTGGGCGGGTAGGTCGGCGCGGGGGTGGGCGACGCACTCGGCAGCTTGGTGGGAACCGCCACGGCCGGCCTGGGTTCCATGGGCTGGCCCCAGGACAGATCCAGCTTCAGCTGGACGCCGGCCCGGCCCTGGCGCTTCAGGCAGGCGTCGGCCAGCTGGTTGAGGGCCTTGAGCGCCTTCCTCTCGGTCGCGGTCGGGCTGTCCAGTTCATCGGTGGCGCAGCGCGTGCCCTGGACGCGGTCGGGGTCGTTGCCCACCACCTGGATCCGGGGGCGCCCGCTCGCGCTGCGCACCACGTCGGAGGCGATCCCGGTCGCGCTGAGACAGGACACCTTCCGGTCCGCGGTCTTCTGCAGCGCCGCCCGCTCGGAGGCGGGCAGCCGGAACGGCCCGACCGCTCGCGGATCGACCCGGTCGGCCGGAGCTCCTGACGCGCCCGCGGTCTCGGCCGCCAGCGCCGTGTCCACCGACAGCGGATCGACGATCGCCGAGGCCTGCGCCGGCAGCGCCGCCGCCGACTCCGGATCGGCCGAGTCGGCGAGCAGGGCGCGCCGTTCCGTCGTCAGCGCGATCCGCCGGCCGGACTGCTCGGCCAGATCACGCACGGTCTTCCCGACGCCGTCCCAGGTGGGATGAGCCGCCGCGTATCCGAGCAGACTGTGGTAGATCCGGGCGTCGGCGGTCAGGTTCTGACCCTGCTCCTGCCGGATCGCGCCGGACGTCGTCTGCACGGCGAGCCAGGCGGTGGCAGCCACCGAACAGGCCGCCACGAGCGCCGAGACGGCCAGCAGCCGGGCGAAAAGGCTCTTGCGCAGGGGCAGCCGCGCCCGTTGCCCGGCGTCCGCCGCCTGCTGTTCTCCGCTACGACGACGCACGTGCCGCCGCCTTCGCCGGGTCCGTCAGCTTGTACCCGACACCGAAGACGGTGAGCAGCCGGGTCGGCCGGCGCGGGGCGGGTTCTATCTTCTTGCGCAGGTTCATGATGTGCACGTCGACCGTTCGGTCGCTGATGTACCGGTCGAATCCGTGCAGCTCCGCGAGCAGTTGCTGCCGGGAGAAGACCCGGTCGGGCTCGGCCGCGAGCGCGGCGAGGATCCTGAACTCACCGGGGGTGCATTCGACGGGCTCACCGCCGACCGAGACCAGATGCCGGGTCGGATCGACGACGAGCGAACCGACCGTCAGAGCCGAGTCGTCGGCCGGCTCCGCGCCCGTGGCGCGGCGGCTGCGCCGCAACAGCGTACGGACCCGGGCCATCAGCTCGCGCGGGCTGTACGGCTTGGTCACGTAGTCGTCGGCGCCCAGATCGAGCCCGAGCAGCAGATCGTCCTCTGTCGTGCGGGCCGTCAGCATCAGCACCGGCAACTCCCGGCACTCGGCGCGCAGCACGCGCACCACATCCAGACCGTCGGCACGAGGCATCATCACATCGAGGACCAGCAGGTCCGGTTCCCGGTGCCGGACCAGATCGAGGGCCGCGAGGCCGTCGCCGACGAGCGTGACGGAGTGGCCCTCCCGTTCCAGGTATCGGCGAAGGAGTTCGGCCTGCTTCTCGTCGTCTTCAGCGACGATCACGTTTGCACACACGTGCTCGATCGTAGAGGGGTTCGAACAGTGGACGTCGGCCTCTTGCCCGAGGCGCCCTCGTACTGGTCTTGTGTACCCGCAGGTAACTGGCATGCGCGACGGTTGTACGGGTGCGACAGCCGTGCGGTGGGACAGTCGTGCGGGTCGGGCGCCGGACGAGGCGTACGCGACGGGCACGGCGTTCACGAGGGTAGGGAGCAGGGTGGAGCGGGTGGCAGGGCACGAGGTACGGGACAGGCTGCCCGAAGGACTGGCCGACGCGATACGGGAGACGGCCGCGGAGATCGCGGCGCTGCTGCGCGCCGCCCCCGACACCGGGCTGCCGGTTCCCAGGTCCGAGTGGACCGTGGGGGAGGCGGCGGCGCATCTGGCGCAGGCCAACCAGCTGATGGCCGACGTGGCCGCCGGACGCCCGCGCGACTACGGGGACGGCACCCCGCAGAGTCTGGCCGAGGCCAACGAACGGGCTCTCGCGGCATTCGGTGAACGGGCGGGGGAGCCGCTGGCCGCGATGATCGTGTCGCAGGCCGCCGCGTTCATCACCGCGGTGGCCGAGCACCCCTCGGACGAGACGCTGATGACGCCGATGGGCCCGATGAACCGCGCGGTCCTCGGCTCGTACCTCCTGACGCACATGCTGGGCCACGGCTACGACCTGGCGCGGGCACTGGGGCGCCCGCACATGGGCAACCGGGTCCGAGCCGGGCTGACCGTGCCCTTCTTCGTCGAGGTCATGCCCCGGGTGACCGACGACCGGGCCACGGCAGGTCTCACCGCCCGCTACACGGTCCGGCTGTGGGGCGGCGGCCGCTTCGGGGTGACGTTCACCGACGGCACGGTGGCGGTGGGCCACCGGCCGCCGGACCGCCCGGACTGCACGATCTCCATCGAGCCGGTCACGTTCCTGCTGATGGCACTCGGCCGCATCGCCCCGGCGGGCGCCATGGCCAGGGGGCGGGTCCTGGCCTGGGGGCGCAAGCCCTGGACAGGCCCCCGCTTCCCGGCGTACTTCACGGCGCCGTGATCCCGGGACGGCCGGCTCTCAGCCCTGACCGCTGTGCGACTCCATGAGCTCGTGGTGCGCGGCCAGCACGTCCTCCGCGAGCACCGTTACGATCTCCTCGCGCGTCGGCGTGGTGTCGGAGTGCTTGGAGAACAACCGCAGATCCCGCTGGGCGGCGGTCTTCTGGCACAGCTCACGGGCGAACCTGGCATTGCCCACGGTGTCGGCCATGCCCTCGTCCACGACAGTCGTACACAGCGAACCGAGGACCCCGACCGCCTCCTCGTCGGGCTCGTCGCCCTGGGCGGCCAGGACGGACCGGGCGATGAGGACGAGTTCCCGCGCGGAGTACGACGGGAAGTCCACGCGTGTGGTGAAGCGGGACACCAGGCCGGGGTTGGCCGCCAGCAGACCGGCCATCTCGTCGCGGTATCCGGCGAGTACGACGACGAGCCGGTCCCGGTCGTCCTCGGCCCGTTTCAGGAGCACCTGCAAGGCCTCGTCCCCGAACGCGTCGCCGCCGCTGTACCCGCTGTTGGACAGGGCGTACGCCTCGTCGATGAACAGCACGCCGTTCAGCGCGGAGTCGATGACCCCGCTGGTCTTGATGGCCGTGGACCCGAGGTGCTGCCCCACGAGATCGACGCGCTGGGCCTCGATCACATGCCCGGACCGCAGCAGGCCGAGCCCGGCGAAGACCTTGCCGATGATGCGGGCCACCGTCGTCTTGCCGGTGCCGGGCGGCCCCGCGAAGACGAAGTGGCGCGGCTTGGCGCCCCCGGGGAGCCCCTGCTCCTCCCTCAGCGCGGCCATGCGCAACTGAGCCATGAGGGTGCGGACTTGGCGCTTGACGGGTTCGAGCCCGATCATGCCGTCGAGCGCCTGCTGGGCCTCGGCCAGCAGCGCGGCCCGCTCCTCGGCCGACGGCCCGTCCCCGCTGCCGCCGCTCGCGTCACCACCGGGCCCGGCCTGCGGCGACGGTGAGCCGGCAGCGGCGGACACGGACGCCGCCGGCTCACCGGAGCGCCGCTCCGGAGCGGCATCCGAAACACCCTCGGAGGCGGCCGGGGCCGGCGTCGCGCGGGCCCGGGCGCGGACATCCACGTCGAAGAGGCCCGGCGAACACCGGAAGGCGTACTGGTACCGCTTCAGCGCGTCCTCCGTCCGCCCCAGCTCCTCCAGCGACCGCCCCATGAAGTAATGGGCCTCGGCATCGAAGCGGCTCCCCTTCTCCAGCTTCCTGGGAAGAGGTTTGAGCACGTTCAGCGCCTCGTGGTGGACGCCCTGGGCGAAGAGCGACATACCGACGTACAACTGCGCCTCGTCGAACAGGAACGCGTCACCGATCCCGGTGGCGAACCGCAGCACGAGGGCCCAGTCGTTCTTGAGGAACGCGTACCGGGTACAGACGAACCGGGTCTCGTCGCAGTCCAGTTGCGCGGTGGACAGCCCCGCCCAGGCCTCGTCGAGCCGGCTGTTGTCCAGCAGTGAGGACATCGCCGCCAGCCACAGATCCCGCGCGTTCTCCAGCCGGAAGGTGACGTAGTGGCCGATCTGGAACGTGGACCGCAGCGGCAGCCCGAACTTGGTGCGCAGCGCGCCGAAGGCCCCGGAGTTCCGGAGCATGGCGTCCAGCGCCTCCTGCTGGCCCTGGCCGGTCGCGTGGAGGCCGAGCCACGCGTCGGTGGCGGCGGGATCATGCGACGTGGCGAGCGCGAACTGCGCGGACGCGCCGGTGGTGTCCCCCTGACGCATCAGCAGCATCGCCTGGTTCCACGCCTGCTCGGACTTCCTGACCGACCCCCGGCTCGCGGCTGCACCCTGCACGTGTCTCCCCCTCCGACAGGCGTGCGACCCGCACGGCCCACCGTGATCACCTGGAACGGTCGTCAGGATAGCCAACCCCCGTCCGGGGAGCGCGGGGAGCGCACCGCGCGGCGCCCCACTCGGTAGATTGCATCTGCACGGTGGCAGCGGCGGTGCCGGGGAGGGCGCATCGCGCGGAACACCGGGAACGGGGAGTGCGCCACATGCTGGATCCCATTTCGCTGACAGCCGTCTCGGCGGTGCTCGGTGCGGTCGGCTCGGGAATGGCCAACGAGGCCGGAAGATGGGCGTGGGAGTCGACCGGCGGATACGTCCGCCGCATCGTCGGCCGCGAGATCCCGGCGCCCGTCGCACCCGGCGAACTCGACGCGGTGGCGCTCATGGTGTCGGAGCGGCTCCGCCAGGACCCCCGGCTCGCCTCCTCCTGGACGGCGTTCGCGAACCGGGTGAGCGGCACCGGCCGAGGCGCGGCAGCGCACTTCGCGCCGCGTCCCGGGCAGCCCGGACTCCCCGCCTCGACACGGTTCTTCACCGACCGCAGGGAGGCGCTGAAGAGCCTCGACCGCGAGGCGTCGCGGCGCGCGGACGGCACCCCGAGGCTGGCCCTGGTGCACGGCGCCGAAGGCATGGGCACCAGCACGCTGGCGGTGCACTGGGGGGTACGCCGGGCCGGCCTGTTCCCGGACGGTCAGCTCTACGCGGATCTGGCGGCCGGCACCACCGCGGTGCGCGGTACGGGGACCGTGCTGCGCGGCCTGCTGCGGGAACTCGGCGTGCCCGCAGAGGAGATGCCGACCGCCGCCGACCAGCTGAGTGAGTTCTTCCGAGGCTGGGTGGCGGACCTGAGGCTGCTGATCGTCCTCGACCACGTGCACTCGGCCGCCCAGATCCGGCCGCTCCTCACCTCCGCGCCATCCGTGTTCACGATCGTGGTGGCCCGCAGCCCGTTCCCCGGCCTCGACGCGGTGCGCGTTCCCGTCGGCCCGCTGGCGGACAAGGACGCGGTACGGCTGCTGACCCAGCTCCTGGACAAACCGGCGATCGCCGCGGCCCGCGCCACCCTGCCCTCCGTCCTCGCCCGGTGCGGCGGATCGCCGTACGCCCTGCGCGCGGCGGCGCCACGGCTCACAGAGCCCGTCCCCGGTACGCAGGCCGGCGGCGACCCCGTACGGGCGGCGGCGCAGGACACCTACGGCGCGCTGGACCCGGGGACGGCGCGGCTGTACCGCCTGCTGGCGGTACGCGAATGGCCCGCCCTGGACGCGGCGGTGGCCGCCCGCGTCGCCGGGGTGACGCCGCAGGACGCCGAGCGGGGGCTGGACGAACTGGCGGACGGGCTCCTGCTGGAGCGCAACACCACTGCCGACGGCCGGGCCCGCTACCACTACCGCCCGGCGGTCCGCGGACATGCCGAGTCCGTCGCCGTACAGGAGGACGGCATCGCCGGCTGCTCGGCCGCGATGGCCCGCGCCCTGCGCTGGTACGTCGATCTGTCGACATCCGCGGCGCATCAGGCGCTGCCCGAGAGCTGGCGGGTCCCCGCGCCCTCCGGCAACCGCGAGACCCCGGCCTTCGAAAGCCGGGGCGAGGCGCTCGACGCACTGATCGCCGAGTCCGGCAACCTGATCCAGGCAGTCCACTGTGCGGAGGAATCCGGCGACCCGGCCTCGGCCGTACGACTGTGCCGTTCCCTGTGGCCGCTGCAGCTCAAGGCGGGCCGCCACGAGATGCTGCTGCCCGCCCTGCGCGCCGGAGCACGGCTCGCCGACGCCCACCTGCCGGGAAGCGCGGACGCGGGAGCCCTGCACGCCCAACTCGCGCACACGCTGACCGAGCTGAGCCTCTGGGACGAGGCGGAGGCGGAAGCGCTCGCGGCCGGGCGGGCCGAGGCGGCGGCGGGGCACAAGCGGGGCCATGCGTCGGCGACGGAGTTCCTCGGACTGCTGAGGCTTCGCCAGTGGCGGTTCCAGGAGGCGTACGAGTGCTTCGAGGAGGCGGACGCCGTGCTGGTCACGATCGGGGCGGGGGACGCAGGCACTGCCGACGTCCCCCGCGCACGTGCCCTGCTGGAACGCCACCGGGGCCGTGCCCTGCGCGGCCTCGGCAGGTTCGAGGAGTCCAGGGACCGGCTGGGGACGGCGCTGCGTCACTTCCGCGCGGACGGCGACACGTACAACACGGCCCGGTCGCTGACCGACCTGGCCGAGACCTGGCTGGACGAGTCGGACACCGCCGCCGCGCGCCCCCTGGTGGAGGCGGCGATCACGACGCTGAGCGGCCAGAGCGCCGAGTACCACGTGGCGCATCTGCGGTCCATGCGCGAGCGCTGCACGGCCGGGGAGCACGGCACCGGCTGAAGCGGGTCACCCGGCGGGCAGACCGGTGACCCGCACCCGCACACTCCGGGCCCCGGCCCGGACGGTGAACCCGCCGTCATCCAGCAGGGTCACGAGCCGCTCCGCCATGACGTCGTCGCCGGCGCCCCCGGCCCCCAGCAGCGCATGGAGGGCGGAGGCGGCGGCAGCCGGGTCCACGGGGGCCTCCGCCGGGGACGTCAGGCCGAGCAGCCGCCCGCCCCTCGGCCTGACGACACACTCGGACGGGCCGACCGTGAAGGCGGCCAGCGCACAGCCGGGGTGACGGTGCAGCACTTCGGCCGTCCAGACCGCCGGAGACCCGAACCGGGGATCGTCGGGCCGGCCGTCGCGGAAGACGACGTCGGCCAGCTCCAGCCCGTCCACGTCGCGGGTGTCCTCGTGCACGGCGATGTGCGCGTCACCGCCCGCGTACTCGGCCGAGGACGGCGGCCCCGCCCAACGGGCCATCGAGACCTCGCCCGGCCGCGTCACCCGGGTCAGTACGTGGAGGGGCACCGTGACGGACACCGGCTCATGGCCGGGCAGCGGCAACGGCTCCAGCGAGGCGGCCCACTCCGGCTCCGCCGCACCCATCATCGAGTAGAAGAGGGACCGCAGTCGGACCGCGGCCTCACCCGGTACGGAGGTCGTGTACTCGGCGGGCCCCGGCAGCGGCCGGTGGTGCTCCAGGAGCCGGTCGATCTGCTCGCGCAGCGGCGCACCGGGGTCCAGCCGGGGCGCCACCCGCATGAAGTCGGAGATCGGTGCCCCGGGATCGAGCTCGTGCAGCGGCGCCGCCGCCAGCAGCACCGGAGTGCCGAGCGCCGCCGCGTAGAAGGTGACGGACCCGTGGTCCCCGACCACCGCGTCGGCCGCCACCAGCGCCTGCCGCCATCCCTCCAGCGGATCGATCAGCACCAGCCCGCGGCGCCGCGCCCGGTCGAGCCAGGCCCGGACCTGGCCGGGGCCGTGCCCGTGCCAGATATTGGGGTGCAGGACGGCGGCGAACCGGTACTCGTCCACGGGGAACTCGCCTGCGAGCCGGGGCAGCAGCGCGGGCAGGAGGTCGTCGCCGCCCGCGCCGCCGTCCCCGAAGAAGGACGCCGGATTCCACGTGGAGTTGAGGACGATCAGCCGTTGCCCGGACCGTACCCCGAGCGCCCGGCGGAAGCGCTCGCGGTAGGGGCGGGCGGCGAGTGCGCGGTCGAAGCAGGGATCTCCGGCGAGCACGGCGGTCGGCGCGGCCTCGGGACACGCGGCACGCAGCCGGTCGCACTGCTCTGGATGGGAGAGGACGAGAGCGTCCGCGATGGGTACGCCGTCCGCGAGGACCCACTGCGGGGCCTGTCCGAACACGGGCACAGGGCTGGGCTCCGCCCCGGCCCCGGCCTCAGTGTCCGGTGTCCGGTGTCCGGTGTCCGGTGTCGCCAGCCTCTTAGTGTATCCGACACCGTGCGAGAGGACGGCCAACTTGCTTGACAGGAGGTCCAGTTGGCCACCGAAGCTGGCGGAGACGGCCAGGTCCACCGGCGTTTCGAGGGCCTGTTCCCACGGCAGCACCGGCACTCCGGTTCCGGCGAGGAGCTCGGCCGTGCCGGCCGAGAACGCCGAGGACTCCGGGCAGGTGGCGAGGAGCTGGATCCGCAGATCGCCGTCGAAGAGCGGCAGCACGTCCAGGAGCCGGGTGGCGGAGGTCACGTTGTGCACGACGACCAGCACCCGCAGGCACTTCCCGCGGGTGGCCCACCGCACGGCACCGTCCCCGACCGGCACTCGCAGCCATCCGGCCCGCCCTTGTGTCACCCGCGCCCCCACTCGGCCCATGGGCCGCGCGACTGCCCGGCCGACCAGCCACGATATCCAATCGGCCCGGCCGGGCGCCCTGTCAGGCGGCCATCGCCACGGAAGTCTTCCGGAGCACTGGGCCAGGGGCCGCGCCGCTCTTCCGGTCCCCGAAGACCACCACCCGCAGCAGGGCGAACCGCCCGACCCCGGCCAGCGCCGACGCCGACAGGTACACGGTCTGCTCGACCAGGGCCGACGGCTCGGAGCGGAACGCGTACAGGCAGAGCAGCGCCCCGGTCGTGAAGGCGTAGCTGACGGCGACGGTCAGCCCGGACTGGAGGTGCACGCCCCACCCGCGGCGCTCGCTGCGGAACGACACCCGGCTGTGCAGCTCGGTGGCTATCACCGTGGACACCACGGTCACCAGCGCGTTCGCCAGGGCCAGTGGCATCCGGTCGTGGAGCAGTACCAGCACCGCGCTGGAGGCGACCCCGACCCCGCCGCCGCATACCACGAAGCGCACGAATGCCGCGACAAGGGCGTGGGGCGTGCGCGTCGGCTGGCGGGGTGGGGCGGCGGTCACGGGGTTCCTCCGGAGGCTGTGCGGGGCGGTACGAACATCTCACCCCAGAATCTACGGACCCGGCGTCCTCCCCACGACCCGGTTTCTCCCCGACCTTCCTGGGGGTTGTCCCCCAGGGGATCCGGGGGGACAACCCGCCCCGGAACAGCCGCGGTCGGCCCGCACGGCACTCGCCGTGCGCGTCAGTCCGCCCGCACCGAGGGCTGTCGCGGTCCGCGGAATGTGGTGCGGAGCGCGTCGGCGCCGGACTCCTTGAGCCAGTCCGCGAGGGTGCGCAGTCCGGGGTGCACGACGCGCAGTGCCTCGATGTCCGCGTGCCAGCGCGCACCGGCTGCCCAGCTGTTCCTGACGTGGGCGATCTCCGGACCGAGCGACGTGGCCTCGTCGTGGGTGAGCTGGTGATAGCGCACGGTCGTGCCGGTCGCTTCCGTGATGGCGGCGACCGCCTCCGTCGGGGTCGGCGCGTCCCCGGCCAGCTCCAGCGTCCGGCCGGCGAACCGGTCCGGGGAGTCGAACGCCAGCCCGGCGAACTCCGCGATGTCCTCCACCGCGATGACCTGGACAGGTTCGTCCGGCGGGAAGACGTGCCGGTGCACACCGTCGACGATGCCGCCCAGGCCGATGTCCCACGAATCGAGGAAGTTCGACATGAACCGCACGGGACGCAGCACCGTCACCAGACCGATCCGCTCACGCAGGTAGTCCTCGATCCGCTCCTTGCCCCGAGCTGTGGGCAGCCGGTCCGGAGTGGACGCGATACCGGTGAACACGACGTGCTCGACTCCGGCTGCCGCCGCCGCGTCCGCGAGAGCCCGGCCGCGGGAGAACTCCCGCTCCGCGTCGGTGCCTCCCGGCCCGTACGCGAGCGGAGGCACGGCGAAGAGCCCCGCCGCACCTTCCAGCGCCGCCGGAAGACTCGAAGGATCGTCGAAGTCGCCGAGGGCCAGTTCGGCCCCGGCGGCCCGCAGCGCGAGGGCCGCCGGGGCGGTCGTGTCACGTACGAGCGCACGCACCGGCGTGCCGGCCGCCAGAAGCCGGCGTGCGGTGGCGCCGCCCTGTTTGCCGGTCGCACCGGTCACGGCCACGAGCCGGGCAGCGGGACGAGAACCGGGAACGGAAGAGGTGGGCCGTGCCGGGTGAGCAGTCATGTCGTCCTCCGCCCCGGGGAGTTCGAGGGCCTCGTCAGCGTGGCGGCCCCGGGGACGGTGTGGAATCCTGCACGCGGTTGAAGGCGACGGACAAGGAATACGTGACATGGCTCCTGCTCCCTCCGGCACCGGCCGGGCCGATGCCCGCCGCAACCGCGCGAAGGTGCTCGCCGCAGCCGTTCAGGCGTTCACCGTCAAGGGACTCGATGTCTCCCTCAGCGAGATCGCACGGCAGGCCGGGGCGGGCACAGGCACCGTGTACCGGCACTTCCCGAGCAAGGAGAACCTGCTGGAGGCCGTACTCGTCCAGCATGTCGAAGATCTGGTCGCAGCGGCTCGCCGGTGGGCCGCGCAGGCCCCTCCGGCCGCGGCGTTCTTCGGTTTCCTCCTGGAGACCATCGACACGTCGTCCGGACGCAAGCACGTCTGCGACCTCGTGACCACGGACACCAGCTGGCCGCGCCCGATGCTCGCCGCGTCCGGGCACCAGTTCCAACAGGCGCTGACCGACCTGCTCCGCGCAGCTCAGCGGGCCGGTGGAGTCCGTGCGGACCTGGGCCCGGACGACATCGCCGTACTCATTGTCGGGTGCGCGACGATGCGGGCCGCCCACCGGGACAGGGCCGCCGGAGTCCGCATGGTCCACCTGGCGCTGGAGGGCTTGCGGGGAAACGCTCCGGTCACGGAAGGGCGGATGTTTCGTTACCCACCCGACAGGCGTCACGCAACGAGACCGCGATGCGAGGAGTGCGGGGCCGAGTTCGACGCCAAGACCGTGGGGCGCCCCGCACGCTACTGCGGCGCGACGTGCCGGCAGCGGGCCCACCGGCGTCGCAGCGGGCGATGAGGCCCGGTCGCAGGAGCCTCTCGGCGCGTGCGAGCAGGAGCGCGAAAGCCACGGCCCGGCACCGAGTGTTCGGCCGAACGCCACCGTGTGCACACTGCACGGGTCTTCCGTCGGACCGCCGGTTCTGGAACACTCCTGTCGTTTTCGCCCTTATGTTTCCTCACCCCACAGAGGCCCCCACTCATGGCAGAACTCAACCGTCGCCGCCTCCTGCAACTCGCCGGAGGCACGGTCGCCTTCAGCGCGTTGTCGAGCAGCATCGCCCGCGCCGCCGCACTGCCCGCGAAGGGCCGTACGGGCACGCTCCAGGACGTCGAGCACATCGTCGTACTGATGCAGGAGAACCGTTCCTTCGACCATTACTTCGGCACCATGAAGGGTGTGCGCGGCTTCGGTGACCCGCGTCCGGTCACGCTGCCCGGCGGAAAGCCGGTCTGGCACCAGAAGGACCTCCTCGGCAAGGAGGTGCTGCCGTTCCGGCCGCCCGCCGACGACCTCGGGCTGCAGTTCCTCCAGGACCTGAACCACGACTGGGCCGGTGGGCACCGGGCGTTGAACAAGGGCGCGTACGACCAGTGGGTGCCCGCCAAGACCGCCACGACGATGGCCCACCTCACACGTGAGGACATCCCGTTCCACTACGCCCTCGCCGACGCGTTCACCGTCTGCGACGCGTATCACTGCTCGTTCCTCGGCTCGACCGACCCGAACCGCTACTACCTGTGGAGCGGGTACACCGGCAACGACGGTACCGGCGGCGGTCCCGTGCTCGGCAACGACGAGGCGGGCTACGGCTGGAAGACCTACCCCGAGCGGCTGGAGGAGGCCGGGGTGTCGTGGAAGGTCTACCAGGACATCGGTGACGGGCTCGACGCCGCCGGTTCGTGGGGGTGGATCGACGACGCCTACCGGGGGACGTACGGCGACAACTCGCTCCTCTACTTCAACAGTTATCGCGACGCCAAGCCCGGCGACCCCCTCTTCGACAAGGCGCGCACCGGGACCGACGTCAAGAACGGCGACGGGCTCCTCGACGATCTCAAGGCCGACGTCCGGGCCGGGACGCTCCCCAAGATCTCCTGGGTCGTCTCGCCCGAGGCCTACAGCGAGCACCCCAACTGGCCCGCGAACTACGGTGCCTGGTACATCTCGCAGGTGCTGGACGCGCTGACCTCCGACCCCGAGGTCTGGGGCCGGACCGCCCTCTTCATCACCTACGACGAGAACGACGGCTTCTTCGACCACGTCGTGCCGCCGTTCGTGCCGTCCGGCGCGGCGCAGGGGCTGTCCACCGTGGACACCTCCGCCGACCACTTCCCCGGCGACATCCGGTACGCGGCCGGGCCGTACGGGCTCGGGCAGCGCGTGCCCATGACGGTCGTGTCCCCGTGGAGCACCGGGGGGTTCGCGTGTTCCGAGGTCTTCGACCACACCTCCGTCATCCGGTTCATGGAAGAACGCTTCGGTGTGCACGAGCCCAACATCTCGCCCTGGCGGCGTGCTGTCTGCGGCGATCTCACCTCGGCCTTCGACTTCCGCACGACGGACACCGCGCCCGCCTCGCTGCCCTCCACGGACGCATACGCGCCGCCGGACGGGGAGCGGCACCCCGACTACGTTCCGGTGCCGCCGGTCTCCGGCAGTGTGCCGAAGCAGGAGTCCGGCACGCGGCCCACCCGGCCACTGCGGTACGCGCCGCTCGTGGACGGGGCGGCAGACCCGGGCACCGGGAAGTACCAGCTCACCTTCAGTGGCGGGGACGCGGCCGGAGCGCAGTTCCTGGTGACGTCCGGCAATCGCGGCGACGGGCCCTGGACCTACACCACAGAGGCGGGCAAGTCGCTCTCCGACAGCTGGAACACGGCCTACTCCAGTGGCGTGACCGACCTCACGGTCCACGGTCCGAACGGGTTCCTGCGGACCTTCAGGGGTCCCGGCAAGTCGGCCGGGCCGGAGGTGACGGCGCGTCACAACCCGGCGAGCGGAGCTCTCGAACTGACTCTCACCCAGGCCGGCACGGAGACCGTCCAGCTGACGGTGCGCAACGCGGACGCCTACGGCGGCGGGGCGCAGACCTTCGCGGTGCGGGCCGGCTCGACCGTGAAGCACACCGTTGACCTGCGCGGAAGCAAGCGCTGGTATGACATCGAGGTGATCTCGGACGCGGACGCCACCTTCCTTCGCCGGTTCGCCGGACACGTCGAGACGGGTGAGGCGGGAACGAGCGACCCGGGCCTGGTCACCGGCTGACCGGCCGGCCCGGGAGCGGTGAGCGGCAGCCGGGCTGTCATCGGAGAGCGGTGGGGACGCACGGGCCGGGTCCGGCCCTGCCCGTGCGTTCCTGACCGACCGTCGGGCGGGCGGCCCCGTGTGTCGGGGCGCGCCCGCTCGGTGCGTTAGGGTTTTTGCCGGGTCATGAGTTCCAGTGCGCAGCCCCGGCTTGCTGGACGGCACCCCGCTCCGCTGCGGGTGCTCCGGGTGACGACCTGCCCCGTGCGCGAGGTACGGGGAACAGCGGACCGCGGTGCAGAGCGCTCGGGGTCCATCATCCCCGGAAGGCGGGACTCGCCATGCTGCGTCATCTCCCCGAGCACGGCTCTGTGCGGAGCGAGGACTGCGAGCGGTACGCCGCAGGCCACCAAGTGCACTGGATCCACGCCAAGAAGTGTCGGCAGGAGCCCGGTCAGGCCGTCGAGATACTGCTGACCGCGGACGACGTCCGGGACGACGGCTGGATCGGACTGCGTGCCGCGTTCGACTACGCGGGCACCCTTCCACGGGTGTGGACACACGCTCCGGACGCGCTCCGGGAGACGCTCGCCGGGCACCGGGGGCGCGTGTACTGGCTCTCCCGCTGGCATGCGCTCAAGCTCGTGACCGGTGCCGACCGGGTCGCCGGACTGGTCAACGTCGCCTTTGAGGCGGGAGAGTTGTGCGGGCGCCCGGGCCCCGGGCGCTCGTAGCCGAGTCGCTGTCCGACGTCGGTACTCGGAGTCGGTACCTGGAGTCGGTCGTCAATTGTCGTGAGATGTCGACCGGTTGCTTCATTCCGAGCGCACATTTGATCGTCATTGACCGCTGTGGTGTCACATAAAATCCTTATAGTGGGCGTGCGTTGACCGCACGATCGTGACGCGTGACGCTTCCGCCACAGAAGTCAGGACGATGACGCGCCCTTCCTCCACAGAGCCCGAGCCCGCCTCGCCCCCTCCGGAGTGCCCCGCGCACGCGTGGCAGGGGGCCGTACCCCTCAGCGGGCCCTCGTTCCAGACCGAACCGCAGTCCGTCTACCGCGCCATGCGACGGGACCACGGGCCGGTCGTTCCCGTCGAACTGCCGGGCGGGTTCCCCGCCTGGCTGGTCATCGGCTACCGGGAACTCCATCAGGTCACCAGTGACGGTGAGCTGTTCCCGCGCGATGTCGGCCTGTGGAACCAGTGGGAGAACATCCCGCAGGACTGGCCACTGCTGCCCATGGTCGGGCGGCCGCTGCCGTCCATCTACTTCAGCGCGGGGGACGAGCACCGGCGCCACGCGCGGATGGTCGGACCCGCCCTCGAAGGGGCCGACCCGTTCGAGATCCGGAGCCACTGCGAGCAGTTGGCCGACCGGCTGATCGACGCCGTGTGCAGCCGGGGCACGGCCGACCTCGTCGCCGACTTCTGCGAGCCCCTTCCGGTCCTGGTCCTCGCGCGGCTGGTCGGATTCCCCGACGAGGAGGGCGCCTCCATCGCCCGGGTGCTGAAGGACCTGGCCGACGGCGGTCCGGGCGCGCAGGAGGCCCATCGGCGTTTCGGGGAGCACATGGCGCGACTCGTCGCCGCGAAGCGTGCCGCCCCCGGCGACGACGTGACCTCCCGGATGCTCGCGTTCCCCGAGGCCTTCACCGACGAGGAGTACATGCTCGACCTGATGGCCATCACGGCCGCCGGGCACCTCACCACCGCCGACTGGATCAGCAACTCGCTGCGGCTGATGCTCACGGAGGACGAGTTCGCGCAGTCGATGGCGGGCGGCCGGCGCAGCGTGGCCGAGGCCATGAACGAGGTGCTCTGGGAGGACGGGCCGACGCAGATCCTCGCCGGACGCTGGGCCGCCCGCGACACCCGGCTCGGCGGACGGCCGGTCAGGGCGGGGGACATGCTGCTGCTCGGGCTCGGCGCCGCCAACACCGATCCGCTGATCCGGCAGAGCCTGACCGGCGGCGGCTCCTCCGCGCAGGGCGGCAACGGCGCCCATCTCGCCTTCAGCCACGGCGAGTACCGCTGCCCCTTCCCCGCTCAGGAGATCGCGGAGACCATCGCGCGTACCGGCATCGAGGTGCTGCTCGACCGCCTGCCCGACCTGGAGCTCCGGGTCCCCGTCGCGGACCTGGTGCGACGGCCCTCCGCGTTCCTGCGCGGGAACACCGCGCTGCCCGTTCGGTTCACCCCCGTTCGTACGACAGGAGACCTCTCGTGAACTGCCCTCACGCCGCCGCGCACGCCGCCACCCCGGACGGCGGAACCGTCGTCATCGACCCCATGGTCCAGGACCTGGACGGTGAGACGGCGAGGCTGCGCGAGGCCGGCCGGCTCGCCCGGATCGAGCTGCTCGGCGTACCCGCCTGGACGATCACCCGGCACGCCGACGCCCGCCAACTCCTGGTCGACCCGAGGCTGGTGAAGGACCTCGACGCCTGGGGGCTGTGGCAGAGCGGCGAGGTGACGCACGCGTGGCCGCTCATCGGGATGATCGACGCCGGGCGGTCCATGTTCACCGTGGACGGCGCCGAGCACCGGCGGCTGCGCACCAAGACCTCCCAGGCGCTCACCCCCCGCCGGCTGGAGGCCGTCAGGCCCGACATCGAGAAGTTCACCGAGGAACTGCTGGACGCGCTCGCGGACGGCGGCAGGGACGGGTCCGTCGTCGACCTCAAAGCGGTGTTCGCGCAGCCGCTGCCGATGCGGGTCGTCGGCATGCTCATGGGCGTGGACCCCGCCGAGAACGCCATGCTGACCAGACAGTACAAGGCCTTCTTCTCCATGCTCACCCCGCAGGACGAACGGCTGTCCCTGCTGGCCGAGTTGGACGTCTTCTACGCCGGGCTGGTCCGCGAGAAGGCCGCACGGCCCACCGACGACCTGACCTCCGCGCTCATCCTCGCCGACGAGGGCGGCGAGCCGCTCACCGAGGAAGAGGTGGTGGGCAATCTCAAGGCGATGGTCGCGGCCGGCCACGAGACCACCATCGGGCTCATCCTCAACGCGGTACGCGCCCTCCTGTCCCACCCGGAACAGCTGCGGATGGTCCTCGACGGGGAGGTCTCCTGGGAGACGGTGATAGAGGAGACGCTGCGGTGGGACACCCCGACCACCCATCTGCTGATGCGGTTCGCGACCGAGGACATCCAGGTGGGTGACGACGTCATAGCCAAGGGCGAGGGCGTGGTCGTCTCGTACCGGGTGATCGGCCGGGACTTCGAGCAGCACGGCGCCGACGCGGACGCCTTCGACATCACCCGCCCCGCCCCCGTCCGGCACATGACGTTCGGCCACGGACCGCACATCTGCCCCGGTGCGGCGCTCTCCCGGGTCGAGGCGGGGATAGCGCTGCCCGCGCTCTTCGCCCGGTTCCCCGGACTGCGGCTCGCGGTGCCGGACGCGGACATCCGCAAGCTCCCGGTGATGACCCAGAACGACATGGAGGCCTTCCCCGTACTGCTCGACGCCTGAACCGGGCCGGACGGCATATCGTGGCGGTGGCCGTACGGGCGACCGCCACGGGCCACCGCCTTCGGAAGGCGCGTGTCGAGGTGCGTGTGTCGAAGCGCTTCGACGGCTGTATGGACACGCTGTGCCAGCAGGTCTAGGCTCGCACCATCCGTACGCGCCCAAGGTGATGGGTGGGGTGTCGAAGCGCTTCGCCGCAATGGTGTCCGACTGAAGCCGCCCCTCCGCGTGCCGGTGTCCGATGTCGTTCCGTGATGGAGAGCCGAATGGTCACCCTTGCCGAGGTCGCACAGCACGCCGGAGTCTCCGCCAGCACGGTGAGCTACGTCCTCAGCGGGAAGCGGTCCATCTCGGTCCCCACCCGGGAACGGGTGGAACGGAGCATCAAGGAGCTCGGCTACCACCCCAACGCCGGTGCGCGGGCGCTCGCCAGCAGCCGGTCGAACATCATCGCGCTCATGGTGCCGCTGCGTACCGACATGTACGTCCCCGTGATGATGGAGATCGCCATCGCCGTCGCCACGACGGCCCGCGTCCACGGCTACGACGTCCTGCTGCTGACCGGCGAGGAGGGCCCCGCCGCCGTACGCCGGATCGCCGGCAGCTCGCTCGCCGACGCCATGATCCTCATGGACGTCGAACTGCACGACGAACGGCTGCCGCTGCTGCGCGAGACCGACCGCGCCGCCGTGCTCATCGGGCTGCCCGCGGATACCACCGGGCTCACCTGCGTGGACCTCGACTTCGAGGCGACCGGGGCGCTCTGCGTCGAGCACCTGGCCGGACTCGGGCACCGTGAGGTCGCGGTGATCGGTGAGGCTGCGGCGGTGTACGAGCGGCACACCGGATTCGCCGAGCGGACCGTCGACGGAGTACGGGCCAAGGCACGGGAGGCCGGCGTGCGGGTCCTGCACCGGCCCTGCGAGGGCGGCTATCCCGCGATGGCACAGACCCTTTCGCGGATATTCGACGAGCGCCCCGGCACCACCGGCTTCATCGTGCAGAACGAGTCTGCGGTGGAGCCGCTGCTCAATCTCCTGCGGCAGCAGGGCCGGGCGGTGCCGGAGGACGTGTCCGTGGTCGCGATCTGCCCCGAGCAGGTGGCTTCCCAGGCATCGGTCCGGCTGACCTCGGTGGCCATCCCCGCGCAGGAGATGGGGCGCCGCTCGGTCGGACAGGTCGTCGCCAAGCTCTCCGGCCGGGGCACCGACGAAACGGAGCTGCTGGCACCGGAGCTGACGGTACGGGAGAGCACCGGGCCCGCCCCGAGGTGACACCGCACACCTGTGCGCGCACGAGCCGGCCCACGCGAGGGGACCGGCTCCCTCTGTGTGTGCGGCTCAGCTCGCGGAGACACCGAAGAGCATGACCTCGTAGTCGTATTCGGTGTCCCAGATCCGATCAGAGCCGCCACTGCCGTTGCCGGGGCCAGTGCGAACCCGGTGTGAGCGTGCGGGTGCGTGGTGCCATGGTCGTCCCTCCATGGTGGGTGGGGGAGCGCTACCGTGGCCCCAGTTCGAGGACGCGGTCCACGCCGGCCGTCAGCTCCAGCGGAGCAGCGGTCGATCCGGCGGAGGAATCGGTGAGTGTGCTGCCGCCGCCCGTGCGGACATCGACGCGGGCGTCACGGGTGGGGTGCAGCACCGCGGTCGCGGTGCCGTCGGCGCACCAGCGCAGATCCAGACCCGCGCCGAACCTGGTCCGGATCCCGAGCAGTTCACCGCTGGGGCAGCCGGTGAGCGGTGCGGGCAGCAGGACCAGCCGGTGGGGTGTCGACTGGACGAGCGACTCGATGACCGCCGCGGGCAGCGCGTGGGCGGCGTCCGCGTTGTAGACGTCACGCCCCGGATAGTGCGCGCTCATCAGGGAGTCGTGGAAGAAGTCGCCCGCGAGCACGGCGTTCAGCGCGGCGGAGGCCCTCGCCCCGTCCCGCAGCCGCGCGGCGACCAGCGCGTGGTGCAGATGGCCGTGGGCGGAGTCGTTCTCCGAGCCGCGCAGCTCCAGCGCGCGATGCGCCGCGGCCGACAGCTCGGGGGTGTCGTACGGGTTGATCGCGTCCAGCGGCCACACCGGGTAGAGGTGACTGAGATGGCGGTGGTCGTCGTTCTCCTTCAGGCCCGGCCACGCCCATTCCGCGAGGGCGCCGTCCCCGTTGACGCGGAAGTCGGGGAGCCGGGCAGCCAGGTCGCGCCGCCGGGCGGCCGCCGGGCGGTCGGGGGAGCGGTCCGCCGACACGGTCAGCGCATGACGGGCGGCGGCGAGGTCCATCGTCGCGTTCACCGTCACCCAGCTCGCGTTGGCGGGCCGGTTCTCCGGCGAGTAGGAGGGCACCAGGGCGACGGCCCCGTCCGGGCCCGTACGGGTCAGGAAGTCCTCGTAGAACAGGGCCGCCTCGTCCAGCGCCTCGACCAGTCGCGGGTCCGTCACTCCGCCGGCCTCGGCGTGCGCGAGCAGCGGCTCCAGGAGCCAGTCCGCACCGGCCGTCCACAGATGCAGCGGATATGCGCGCTGGTAGTGGCGGGTGTGGCCGGATTCACCGTCGGTGTGGGAGGGGGCGACGATGCCCCGCGCTCCGAAGACCGCCCGCGCGTTGTCCCGCCAGTCACCGAGCTGGCCGTACACCAGGGCGGCTTGCGCCAGGGACACCTCCGGCAGCGCCGCGGCCGCCGCGGAGGCGATCTGGAGGTTGAGATTGGCGTTGGTGGTGAACGCCCCCGACCAGGCGGTGTCCCAGTCGCCCGTCCACAGCCCCGTCAGCCGGGGCGGCAGCACACCGGAGGACGAGAGCAAGTGGTAGCGCCCCGCCGCGAACAGCCGCTCCAGCAGCGCGGGGCTGCCCGCGAGGCACACCAACTCGCTGCCGGGCAACAACCGTTCCGCCGGATCCGTGTCCAGGGTGAGGGAGGCCCGCTCGAAGGCGGGACGGTGCAGCGCGACGTGCCGGTCGAGCAGTGCCCCGTAGCCGTCCCCCGGCAGCGCGGCGCACTCCGCCGCGAGATCGAGGTCACCCGCGTGGCGCCGCACCCGGGTGAGCAGCAGCAGGCTCCTGGCCCCCTCGACGCGGATGCCCTCGCCCGATACGGAGACCCGCCCGCCGTCCGCCCGGACGACGGCCACCCCGGTGTACGCCGACTCGCTGTCCGGGTAGCCCGCCCGCAGCGTCAGCCTGCCGCCGCCCGGAGTCAGCGCGGTGCTGCGCCCGATCGCCAGCCGGGGCGGTGCGCCGGGCAGGGCGTGGTCCAGGGTCAGGTCCACCGCGAGCCCGGGGCCGGTCACCCGCTGCACGATCACGTCGTGCGCGCGGGAGACGAAGACCTGGCTGCGCCGGCCCTCGCTGACGGCCGTGATCTCACCCGTGGCGAAGTCGACCGTGCGCCGGTAGCCGGTGTACGCCGGGTCGTCACCGGGGACGGGCACAGAGGCGGGGTCGGGCACCGAGCCGGGGACGGGGCGGATCCTGGTCTGGAACGCCGGGTGGAAGGGCTGCACCCAGACCAGTGGCCGCCCCGCGCCGAACCGCTCACCCGCTGTGGTGTCCCCGGCGAGCAGGGCATCCCGCAGCCCCTCGATCCGGTGCGCCAGCTCGGGCGGGCGGAGGTGCTCGCTGCCGTTGGGCCGGACCAGCGTGTGGTGGTTGACGATGACCCGGTCGTCGGCCGGGTCCCCGTACACCATGGCGCCGTGCCGGCCGTTGCCGCCGAGAAAGGCGTCCTCCCAGCGGGCGGCGGGGCGGGGCTCCCAGGTGCCGTCGATGTGCGCGCGCCCGGTCACGGCGCGGGGTTTCTCAGTACGGCCACACCGTGCCGGCCCAGCTCCACCTGGCCCCGCACCGCACGGCCGGTCAGCAGGTCCTCCGGGGCGCCGGGCACGGTCACGGTGACCGGGGCCCGCCCGTGGTTGAGCAGGAAGAGCAGCTCGCCGCGGCGGACCGCCTCCACCCCGTCGGGCAGCCCCGCCAGCACCGGCTGCGCCCCGGCCTCCCGGGCCACCCCGCCCAGCAGCGCGCGCAGCGCCTCCGGTTCCGGGAGCGTCGACAGGTACCAGGCCCGGCCCCGGCGCAGCACCGCGGGCAGCCCGGCCAGCTCGCCGTCGCGGTAGGCGGCCACCACCTCTGTGCCCGCCTCCGCCTCCAGCTCCTCGGACCAGAGGCCGCCCCGGAAACCGTCGCACCGCACGGCCGCGCCCGCGTCGAGCGGCCACCACTCGTGCAGGGTCCTGATGCCGAAGAGTTCACGCAGCCGCACGTCCATGCCGCCCGGCCTGATCCGGTCGTCCACGTCCGCGACCCCGCTGAAGAACCCGCAGACCAGCCTCCCGCCGCCGCGCACGTAGGCCACGAGGTTGTCGATCGCGGTGTCGTCGAGCAGGTAGAGGTGCGGCACGGCCACCGCCCTGAACCGGCTCAGATCGGCGTCCGGCCGGGCGAACTCCGTGGCGAACCCCTCCTCCCACAGCGCCCGGTGCCAGCTCCGTACCACCTCGGTGTAGTCCAGCAGGGCGGACGGCCTGCCCTCCTGCGCGCCCGCCCACCAGGAGTCCCAGTCGTGCAGGATCGCCACGTCCGCGCCGACCCCGCTGCCGCCGACGGCCGGGCCGATCACGGCCAGCTCCGCCCCCAGACGCTTGATCTCCCGGAAGGTGCGGCCCTGTTCTCCGGCGTGGCTGAGCATCCCGGAATGGAACTTCTCCGAGCCCTGCCGGGACTGGCGCCACTGGAAGTAGCAGACGGCGTCCGCGCCACGCGCCACCGCCTGGAGCGACCAGAGCCGGTTCAGTCCCTCCGGTTTGGGGTGGTTGACCCCACGCCAGTTGACCGGCCCCGCGGCCTGTTCCATGAGCATCCACGGCCCGGCGGCCTGCGAGCGCGTCATGTCGGCGATCATCGCGTTGTACTGGCCGCCGTGCGGGTCCCGGGGGTCCGGGTAGATGTCGACGGAGACGATGTCCTCCTGCGCGGACCACGCCCAGGCGTCCTGTCCCGACCACAGCGGCATGAAGTTGGTGGTCACCGGGATGTGCGGGGTGTGCCGGGCGACGATGTCGCGCTCGGCGACGTAGCACTCCATCAGCGCGTCGGAGGTGAACCGCTTGAAGTCCAGTACCTGTGCCGGGTTCTTCATGTACTGCGCCTTGCGCGGCGGCAGGATCTCCGCCCACGCGTCGTAGCGCTGGCTCCAGAACGCGGTGCCCCAGGCCTCGTTGAGCGCGTCGACCGTGCCGTACCGGCTGCGCAGCCAGCGGCGGAAGTGGGCGGCCGTCCCGTCGCACCAGCAGTGCGTGCAGTACTCGTTGTTGATATGCCAGACGGTGAGCGCCGGGTGGTCCGCGTACCGGGCGGCGAGGTCCTCGGTGAGAGCGGCGGCGTAGCGGCGGTAGACCGGGGAGCTCGCGCAGAACTGCTGGCGCGAGCCGTACCAGATGACGGAACCGTCCTCCGCGCGCGGCAGCGTCTCGGGGTGCCGCGACCCCATCCAGGGCGGCGGGGAGGCGGTCGGGGTGGCGAGCACGACGCCGATCCCATGGGCGTGCATCAGGTCCATCAGCGTGTCCAGCCAGCCGAACTCCCTTGCGCCGGGGCGGGGTTCGATCTTCGCCCAGGAGAAGACGCCGAGGGTGACGGAGTTGACCCCGGCCTCCTTCATCAGCCGGGCGTCGTCCTCCCACACCTCCTCGGGCCACTGCTCGGGGTTGTAGTCGCCTCCGAAGAGGATGCGGCCGCGGGCCGCGTCGCGCAGGGACGGCATGGCGTCTCTCGTTCCTTGGAATGGGTTCTGCGACAGGGAGCTCGGTTGTGGATCAGCCCTTCACGGCGCCCGTGAGCATGCCCTTCTGGAAGTGCTTCTGGACGAACGGCGACAGCACCGCGACCGGGATCAGCGCGAGGATCATGACCGCCATCTGCACGGCGAGGCTGTTGATCGCCCCGCTGCTGACCGCCGCACCCATGGCGCCCGGGGGGACTTGGTGCTGGAGGACCAGCTGACGCAGGATCATCTGGAGCGGGTACTTGTCGCTGTCCTGGATGTAGAGCATCGCGTTGAACCACTGGCTCCAGTAGCCGACCGCGTAGAACAGCGAGATCACGGCGATCACCGCACGCGACAGCGGCATGATGATCTGGAGCAGGATGCGCCACTCGCCGGCGCCGTCGATGCGGGCGGCGTCGATGAGTTCGGGTGCGGTGTCCATGAAGAAGCCGCGCAGGACCAGCACGTTGAAGACGCTGATCGCGCTGGGCAAAATCATCGACCAGTAGCTGTCGCTCAGCCCGATGCCGGTGACCAGCAGATACGTCGGGATGAGACCGGCACCGAAGAACATCGTGGCCATCAGGGTCATCAGCAGCGGACGGTGCGCGTACGAATCGCGGCGGCTCAGCCCGTACGCGCACAGGACGGAGACGACCATGCTGACCACGGTGCCGACGACGGTGAGGCCGACGCTCACGGCGGCCGCGCGGGTCACCGCACCTCCGCTGAGCAGCTCCTTGTAGGCGATGAAGGTGATGTGCCTCGGCCAGACGACCAGGCCGCCGGCCTCGTTGATCGTCCTGGTGTCGGAGAGGCTGGTGACGAGCACCACCCAGATCGGGATGATCACGACCGCGCAGATCGCGACGAGACCGAATCCCTTGAAGGCGAGACCCGCCTTGGTGGGCTCCTCCTCCCACACCGGGCGGGGTTCCATGCGCAGGGCGCGCTGGAGCGGGGTCTCGGTGCGGGGCGCGGGGTCCACCGGGTCCTTCGCACGTTCCAGGAGAGTTGTCATTTCTTGGAGTACACCCCCTGCTCACCCAGCATGTGGGCGACCTTGTTGGCACCCAGCACCATGGCGACGCTGAACAGCCCCTTGAAGATCCCGGCGGCGGCCGCGTAGCCGAAGTCACCGGTCTTGATGCCCGTCCACCAGATGTAGGTGTCCAGGATTTCCGAGGCCCCGGCCCCGGCCTGGTCGCGCTGGAGCAGGATCTGCTCGAAGTCGAGGTTGAGCGCGCTGCCCACCCGCAGGACGAGCAGCAGCGCGATGACCGGGCGCAGCGCCGGCAGCGTCACGTGCCACATGCGGCGCCAGCGGCCCGCCCCGTCCACGGCGGCGGCCTCGTACAGATCGGTGTTGACGGCGGCGAGCGCGGCGAGGAAGACGATGACGCCCCAGCCGGCGTCCTTCCACACGGCCTGGGCGGAGACCAGGAACTTGAAGAAGCCCGGATTGGTCATCAGGTCGAAGCCCTCGTGACCGTGGTCGCGCAGCCACTGGGCGACCAGCCCGGCGCCGCCGAACATCTGCTGGAAGACGGTGACGACCAGCACCCAGGAGAAGAAGTGCGGCAGGTAGACGACGGCCTGCACCCAGGCCCGCACCCGGGCGCTCATGATCGTGTTGAGCAGCAGCGCGACCGCGATCGGGATGGGGAAGAAGAGGACGAGCTGTGTGACGAAGATGACCAGGGTGTTGATGAGGACTTCCCAGAAGCGGTAGTCCTCGAGGATCCGGGTGAAATTGTCGAACCCGACGAAGGGGCTGCCGGTGATGCCCAGGTCGTAGACGTCGTAGTCCTGGAAGGCCACGATGTTCCCGAGCAGCGGGATGTAGTTGAAGATCAGCAGCAGGGCGATGGCCGGCAGCGTCATCAGCACCAGGGTGCGGTCGCGCCGCAGCCGCTGGCGCCAGGTGATGCCTCCCGCCTGCGGTCCGTTCCTCACCGGTCTGCTCTTCGCCGGTCGGCTCTTCGGCGTACGGGCACGGCGGGCTCCGCTCGTCCGTGACCTGCCCGTTTGCCCGCCGGTCGGGTCCTTGCCGTCTCCCTCGCCGTCACCGGTGCCGCTGCCGCCGGCCGGGGCGTCCGCCCCGTCGGCGGTGCGGTCCGGGTCGGTCGCGACCGTGGCCCGTGGCTTCACCGTGTGCTCCCCATGTCGTGCTCTCCGCCCTGGCCGCCGGGGGTCGTGCGCCCGGCGGGCCCTCGTGCTGTCCTGCGTACGGTTGGTGCGCGTCGTACGTGTCGTACGCGCTGTACGTGCCGTACGCGTCAGTTGCCGGAGCCGTTCTTCTCGAGAATGTCCTGGTACCAGGCGCGCAGCTTCTCGCCGCCGCTCTTCTTCCAGGTGTTCACCGCGTCGTCGATGTCGCTGACCTTCTTGCGGCCGCGCCGGACGTCCTTCTGCAGGTCGTCGAAGGGCGTGTAGAGGGAGGCGTACCGCTGGGGTTCGACGATCTGCATGCCGAAGAAGAGCGGCTTCTTGACGTTCGGGGCCTGGCGCGCCATCCAGGCCGCGTAGTCCTTCGCCAGCTGCGGCTGGTCCGGGTAGGCGATGGAGGTCGGCGGTGAGGCGAGGTACAGGAAGGTGGCGGGCTGGGCCTCCTCGACACCCTGCGGGGTGAAGGCGGGTGCCCCGTCCTTGATCGTGTAGTGGGTGCCCTTCACGCCGTAGTTGGTGAGCATGAACTCCTCGGTGCCGAAAGGCGCGGCCGCGTAGTCGGCTATCGCGAGGAACTCCTCGATCCGCGCCTTGGAGAGCTTCTTGCTGAGGAAGGTGAAGATGCCCGCCGGGTCGTCCTGCCACAGGACCGGCCTGCCGCCGTCCTGGTCGAAGAAGTCGAGCGCCTGCATGTCGAACTTCGGGTTGGCGGTCGCCTGTTCGGTGACCATGCCTTTCCAGCCGCCGGTGCCGTCGTTGTACATCACCACGTGTCCGCTGGTGAAGCGGATCTTGGCGTCGGCGTCCTTGTTGGCCTCCGCGTCCGGGTGCACGTATCCGCCGTCGTGGAGCTTGCGGGCGAAGGCGAGCGCCTCGCGGTACTCCTTCGTCTCGATCTTGTGGACCAGCTTGCCGTTCTCCAGCTGCCAGTAGTGCGGCGCGTCGGGCAGCAGACCGTAGATCTTCTGGATGCAGGTCCAGAGGTCGTCGAAGGCCCAGACCTTCTTCCTGGGCGACGTGTACTCCTTGCCGAACGCCAGCAGGTCGTCCGCGCTCGCCGGTACGGCGCCGGAGCCGGTCAGGTCCTTGCGGTAGAAGATCGCGTTGCCGATGACCGGCGTCGGCATGGGCAGTCCGCGCAGCTTGCCGCCGAAGACGGAGTACTGCCAGGCGCCCGTCGGGATGTTCGCCAGGTTCGGGTACTTCTTGACGGCGTCGCCCGCCAGATAGGGGCTCAGGTCCGCGAACTTGGCGGTGATCGCGTTGCGGATCTGTCCCTGCATGTTCCAGCCGGGGATGGTCATGACGTCCGGGATGTCCGAACCGGCCAGCACCGCACCGATCTTGTCCTGGTAGGTGTTGCCGTCCTGCGGGTCGAAGTTCAGCGTGGCGCCGACCGCCTTGTTCACCGCCGCGTAGTACGGGTTGTTCTTCTTCGGGACGGTGCCCCACAGCGGGGTCATGACGCGGAACTGTGAACCCTTGCCCGGGACCGACTTCACCGAGGTGACCAGCGGGTCCGGCAGCTTGGTGAAGCCGGGGCTCGAACCGTTGACGCTCGCGACATCCGGCTCGACCAGGTTCAGCGGGGCGTACGCCGGCACAACCTTCTTGAGTGCCTTGCCCGTTGTCGCACCCTCCTTGCTCCCGGAGCCGGAGCCGGAGCCGCCGCACGCGGCGAGCAGCGGTACCCCGCCGGCCACGGCGACAGCGGCCACCGCGCCGGTGGCGAGGAAGCTTCTCCGGCTCGGGGCCGTGGAGGAGGGGGAGGAATTCGGCGTCATTGCGTCAACCCTTCGAGGCGCACCAGGACGACACGTGGCGGGTGACCGCCGTTCGGTTCCTGTGTCTGAGGTGGAGCGTTGCTGACTGGACCGGCGTGACCGGCCGCAGGTGAAGCGGTTCAACAGGGAGGTGGCAGAACCTGTCGCCGTCCCGGGAAATCCAGGGCGTCGGGCGCCCCGTCGAAGCTCTGTCGAAGCGCTTCGATGTTGCAGCGAGGTTAAGTGAAGGGTCCCGGTCGCACAAGAGTCCGTTTCCAGATTCCTCCGACCTGTTTCCTAACCGTTTCCTGACTCAACGGGAGCTGGTGTGAGCGGTGGTCGAGGTAGAGGCCTTGACACTGGCGGGGTTGGCCGCAGAGCATCGAAGCGCTTCGAAGGATCTTCTGAGGGTTCTCGGAAGCTCGAACGAGGTCCTGGCACCAAAACCTCCCACCTCTCCAAGGGGACCCGCACGTGACGGAACAACCGCAGCCCTTCCGCGACCCGCGACTGCCCTTCGCCAAGCGCATCGACGACCTGCTCCAGCGGCTCACGCCCGACGAGCGGATCGCGATGCTGCACCAGTACGCACCGGCCGTCGACCGGCTCGGGCTCGGCGCCTTCAGGACCGGTCAGGAGGCCCTGCACGGCGTGGCGTGGATGGGACCGGCGACGGTCTTCCCGCAGGCCGTCGGGCTCGGCGCCACCTGGAACGACGCGCTGGTGCGCCGGGTCGGGGAGGCGGTCGGCAACGAGGTCCGGGCCAAGCGCGCACAGGACGACCGGGTCGGCCTCAACGTCTGGGCCCCGACCGTGAATCTGCTGCGCAACCCGCTCTGGGGCCGGGGCGAGGAGGGGTACTCCGAGGACGCCTGCCTCACCTCCGCCATCGCGGTCGCGTACACCCGGGGGCTGCGCGGCGACCACCCGCTCTACTGGCGGACCGCCCCCGTCCTCAAGCACTGGCTCGCCCACAACAGCGAGACCGACCGCGACACCGCCTCCTCCTCGGTCCGCCCGAGGGTCCTGCACGAGTACGACCTCAAGGCCTTCCGCGACGCGGTCCGGGCCGGCGCGGTGGCCGGGGTCATGCCCGCGTACAACCTGGTCAACGGGCGGCCCAACCACCTGTCGCCGCTCCTGGCCCAGCAGTTGCGCGGCTGGACCGACCAGTCGCTGGTGGTCTGCTCCGACGCGGGCGCGCCCTCCAACCTCGTCGACTCCGAGCACTACTTCGCCACCCATGAGGAGGCGACGGCCGCCGCCCTGCGGGCCGGTGTCGACAGCTTCACCGATCACGGCCAGGACCCCACCGTCATGACCGGCCGCATCCGGCGAGCCCTGGAGCGCGGGCTGCTCGACGAGCACGACATCGACACCGCGGTCCGCAGACTGCTCGAACTGCGTTTCTCGCTCGGTGAGTTCGATCCCGGCCTCGACCCCTTCGCGGGCGCCGCCGACTTCGACACTGCCGAACACCGGGCGCTCGCCCAGGAGGCCGCGGAGCAGGCCGTCGTCCTGCTGAAGAACGACGGCCTGCTGCCGCTGGAGCCCGCCGCCGGGAAGACCGTGGCGGTCGTCGGGCTGCTCGCGGACGCCTGCAAGCTCGACTGGTACAGCGGCACGCTGATCCACCGCTCCACCCCGCTCGACGGGATCCGGGAACGGTTCGGCGCCGAGCACGTGGTGTTCGCGGAGGGCGCGGACCTGGTCCGGCTGAAGTGCGCGGACGGCTGGCTCCAGGTGCCGGCCGCGGACACCGGCCAGGACTCGGCACGGGGTGCCCAGGGCGCCCTTGACCCGGCGCTCCTCGCGGGGCGCACCGATCTGCCTCCGCTGACCTGCGGCGACACCCCGACAGACCTGGCGCTCGTGGACTGGGGAAACGGTGTGATCACCCTGCGCGAGCCGGCGGGCCGCTATCTGTCGGTGGCCGAGGACGGCTGTCTGCGGGCGTCCGCGGACGAGCCCGGCGGCTGGATCGTTCAGGAGACGTTCCGGCTGGAGGCGGTGGAGGGGCATGCGGGCGGTCACCGGATTCTGCACATCGGCACGGGTGGGTATGTCTCTGTCGCCGCCGACGGCGTAAAGGTTGCCGTCCCGGGCGAAGAAATCCCGGCCCCCGGTACAGGAGCCCCCGGAGCGGACGACGCCCCCGGGACGGTCTTCGAGGTGGAGGTGACCGAACGCGGTGAGGACGCCGTGGCCCGCGCCGCCGCCTCGGCCGACACCGTGATCGTCGTGGCCGGCAACGACGCCCACATCAACGGCCGCGAGACCGAGGACCGCACCACGCTCGATCTGCCCGCCCAGCAGGAACGCCTCTGGCGTGCCGCCCACGCCGCCAACCCGCGCACCGTCCTTGCCGTCACCTCCGCCTACCCGTACGCCCTCGCCGACGCGGCGGCCACGATCCCCGCGCTGCTGTGGACCGCGCACGGCGGACAGGCCGCCGGAACGGCGCTCGCCCGGGTCCTGGCGGGCGACGTCTCGCCGGCCGGCCGGCTGCCGCAGACCTGGTACGCCTCCGACGCGGAACTGCCCGGTCTGCTCGACTACGACATCATCGGCTCCCGGCAGACCTACCTCTATTACCGGGGCACACCGCTCTACCCGTTCGGCCACGGCCTCTCGTACAGCGAGTTCACCTACAGCGGCCTGACCGCGGAGCGTGCGGGCGACCTCGTGCGGGTGTCGCTGACCGTCACCAACGCGGGGGCCGTCGCCGCCGACGAGGTCGCCCAGCTCTACGTGCGGGCGGTCGCGCCGTCCGTCCCGAGGCCGCTGCGGCAGCTGGCCGGCCACCGCAGGCTGCACCTGGCGCCCGGCGCAGCGGAACGCGTCGAGTTCGGCGTCCCCGTGACCGAGCTCGGCCACTGGGACGTGGCGCACGGCCGCTGGACCGTCGAGCCCGGCGCGTACGAGATCCAGGCCGGCGCTTCCAGCGCCGACATCCGGACCGTCACCGTGCTCACCGTCGAGGGTGAACCGGCCGGCCCGCGGCAGGTCCTGACGCGAGGTCTGGAGGCGGCCGACTACGACGAGCAGTTGGGCACCGTGATCGTCGACCGGACGAAGACCGAGGGCGACGCCGTGTCCGCGTCCGCCACCCGCAACGAACTCCTCTACCGAAGCTGCGACTTCGGCGCCGGGGCCCAGGACCTCGCGGTGTCGGCGTCGGGGGAGGGGGCCGTACACATCACCGTCGACGGCGCCACGGTCACCGTTCCGGTGAGCGCCACCGGCGGACCGTACGACTACCGCACCCACCGGGCCGCGATCAGCGCCTCCGGCGTCCGCGACCTGCGCGTCACCCTGGACGGCGCCGTACGTCTGGCCCGGATGTCCTTCACCGGGGAAACGCAGTGAACCGTCCCGCGACGCGAACCCCCTCTCCCGCCAGTCCCGTTCGAGCTGCCCCCGGCAAGGAATCCTCATGAAGTTCACCGACGGCTTCTGGCTCATGCGTGAGGGCGTACGTGCCTGCTACGCCACCGAGATCCGCGATCTGCGCGTCAGCGAAGAGCGGTTCACCGCCTACGCGGCGGTCAAGCACGTCGCCGAACGCGGCGACACCCTCAACACCCCACTGATCACCGTCGAATGCTTCTCCCCGGCCGAGGGGATCATCGGCGTGCGCGCCACCCACCACGCCGGGACGGTGAACCGGGGGCCCGACTTCGCGCTCCCCGGACTGGACCCGGCAGCCGCCGGTGCCCGGACCCGGCAGGACGGGGCCGTCACCGAACTGACCAGCGGACCGCTCACCCTGCGCATGGACGGCGACGGGCCGTGGGGCCTCACCTTCCTCGACGCCGACGGCCGCCGTCTCACCGGGGCGGGCGACAAGGGCACCGCCTTCGCCACCACGTCGGACGGCACCCACCACATGGTCGCCCAACTCGCCCTGGACATCGGTGAGAACGTCTACGGCCTCGGTGAGCGCTTCACCCCGTACGTCAAGAACGGCCAGAGCGTCGACATCTGGCAGGCGGACGGCGGCACCAGCAGCGAACTGGCCTACAAGAACATCCCGTTCTACCTCTCGTCACGCGGCTACGGCGTCTTCGTCAACCACCCCGGAAGGGTCTCCTTCGAGATCGGCTCCGAGTCGGTCGGCCAGGTGCAGTTCAGCGTCGAGGACCAGTCGCTGGAGTACTACATCGTCGCCGGGCCGACCCCCAAGGAGGTGCTGGCCCGCTACACCGCGCTCACCGGCCGCCCCGCACTGCCGCCGGCCTGGTCGTTCGGTCTCTGGCTCACCACGTCGTTCTGCACCTCCTACGACGAGGAGACCGTGACGTCGTTCGTCGACGGCATGGCCGGACGCGAAATCCCGCTCTCCGTCTTCCACTTCGACTGCTTCTGGATGCGTGAGTACCAGTGGTCGGACTTCCTGTGGGACCCGGACGTCTTCCCCGACCCCGAAGGCATGCTGGCCCGGCTCAAGGAGCGCGGCCTGCGGATCAGCATGTGGATCAACCCGTACATCGCCCAGAAGTCCGCACTGTTCGCGGAGGCCGCGGAGCGCGGATACCTGGTCCGCCGGCCCAGCGGTGACGTCTGGCAGTGGGACCTGTGGCAGCCCGGCATGGCCCTGGTCGACTTCACGGACCCGGCGGCGCGCGAGTGGTACAGCGGCAAGCTCCGCGCCCTGCTCGACCAGGGCGTCGACTGCTTCAAGACGGACTTCGGCGAGCGCGTGCCCACCGATGTGGTGTGGCACGACGGCTCGGACCCCGAGCGGATGCACAACTACTACGCACAGATCTACAACCGGACGGTCTTCGAACTGCTGGAGAAGGAGCGCGGACCCGGCGAGGCGGTGCTCTTCGCCCGCTCCGCGACGGCCGGCGGCCAGCAGTTCCCCGTGCACTGGGGCGGTGACTGCTTCGCCTCGTTCACGGCGATGGCCGAGTCCCTGCGCGGCGGCCTCTCACTGAGTCTGTCCGGCTTCGGCTTCTGGAGCCATGACATCGGCGGCTTCGAGGGCACCCCGGACCCGGCGGTCTTCAAGCGCTGGCTCGCCTTCGGCCTGCTCTCCTCGCACAGCCGGCTGCACGGCAACGTGTCGTACCGGGTGCCGTGGGCGTTCGGCGAGGAGGCGGTGGACGTCGCCCGCGCGTTCACCCTCCTCAAGCACCGGCTGATGCCGTACCTGTACGGGGTCGCCGCCACCGCCCACCGGACGGGCGTGCCGATGATGCGCCCCATGCTGCTGGAGTTCCCGGACGATCCGACGACCCGGATGCTGGACCGTCAGTACATGCTCGGACCTGACCTGCTGGTCGCACCGGTCTTCACCGAGGACGGGCAGGTCGAGTACTACGTCCCCGAGGGCACCTGGACGTCGCTGCTGACCGGCGAGACCGTCACCGGGCCGGTCTGGCGCCACGAGACCCACGGCTTCGACAGCCTGCCGGTCCTGGTCCGCCCCGGCGCGGTGCTCCCCTGGGGCGCAGAGGACCAGCGCCCGGACGGCGACTGGCTGGACGGACTCACCCTGCGCGCCTACGGTCCGGTGGCCGCCGCCGACGCCGTGGTCACGGTGCCGGACCTGACGGGAGCGGTCGCCGCGACGTTCCGGGTGGTCCGGGACGGGGCGGCCCTGAGCGTCACGGCCGAGGGGAGCGACCGGCCCTTCCGGGTGGTCGACGAGGAGACCGGAGCCACCGGGGAGGGTGCGGGCACGGTGACGCTGCGGGGCGCCTGAGGGAGCTGCCCCCGGGACGCGCGGGGCGGTGACCGGCTCCCCCCGGCACCGTCCCGCGCTCAGCGTGTCGCGTCCGCCAGGGCCCGGTCGGCGGCGGCGCGGGAGGTGTGCCACAGGGTGGTGACCGGCTCCCACACCTGGATCCCGCGGCCCATGCCCACCGTCGCGGCGCCGAACGTGACGCCGTGGTGCGAGGGGTCCGCCGCCACGGACAGGGTGCGGACGACGTGGCCCTCGGTGGCGCCCGGGGCCGCCGTGCGTACGGCGGCGTACCCGTGCTCGCCCGGCGAGAGCACATAGGGGCCGCTGGTCGCCGGCGGCACGGCCTCGGCCGAGCCGTCCAGCCCCCGGAAGGTGACCGTGGGGATGCGGTCCACCACACAGGTGCTCCCGCCCCGGTTGGTGACGGCGATCCGGGCCACGTTCCGCTGCCCGCCGGACGAGGCCGAGACGCTGAGGGACTGCTCCTGGCAGATACCCGGACGGGGGGCCGACGTACCGGCCGGGGCGGCGGTCACGCCGGTGGCGGTCAGGGCCACGGCGGCCGTCGCGGTGAGCGCGGCGGTGAGAGCGGAGGACGGGCGCATGTTGTTTCTCCCCTTGGATCGACAGCCTGCGGTCGTGGCCGGAGGACCCGGCGACCGGTACAACCGACAGGGACATTCTGGACGGTATGCCACGCTCCTGGCGATAGATGGGGCATATCGCTTCAATATCTACCGTCGAGATGCCTGGGTATCCGGACGATTCCTATACCTCTTAGGTAAATCCTTAATAGGTATAGGATCGTGGGTGACGGCTGACGGAAGGAAGAGCATGGTGCGCGCAGGGCTGACGGCTGACCGCCTGGCTCAGGCCGGGGCGGAGCTGGCCGATGAGGTCGGCTTCGACCAGGTGACCGTCTCGGCGCTCGCCCGGCGGTTCGACGTCAAGGTCGCGAGCCTGTACTCGCATCTGAAGAACTCCCACGACCTCAAGACCAGAATCGCCCTGCTCGCCCTGGAGGAGCTCGCCGACCGCGGGGCCGCCGCACTCGCCGGACGGGCGGGCAAGGACGCACTCAAGGCCTTCGCGGACGTCTACCGCGACTACGCCCGCGAGCACCCCGGTCGTTACGCCGCCGCCCAGCTGAGGCTCGACCCGGAAGCGGCCGCCGCCAGCGCAGGCGGCAGGCACGCGCAGATGACCCGGGCCATCCTGCGCGGCTACGAACTGACCGAGCCCGATCAGACACACGCCGTCCGGCTGCTGGGCAGCGTCTTCCACGGCTACGTCAGCCTGGAGATGCAGGGCGGATTCAGCCACAGCGCCCCCGACTCGCAGGAGAGCTGGTCGTGGTCCCTGGACGCACTGGACGCCCTGCTGCGGAACTGGCCCGCGCCCTGACCGGAGTTCCCGGGCACCTCAGCGTTCCGAGCAACACCTCAACGTTCCGAGCAACAGGTAGAGGCAACAGGTAGAGACATGCAGACCGAATCCGACTGGATCACCACACCGATCACCGCAGACCTCCTGCGCGGGGCGCTCGACCTGGAGCGCACCGAGCACGGAGTGCGCCCGCACCGGCTGCCCGCCCGCGCCCGCGCACAGTGCGCAGACGCGCAGTTGGCGATGGCGGAGGCCCAGCCGTCCGGCGTGCGGCTGGTGTTCCGTACCGCCGCCACCGTGATCGAGCTGGACGCACTCCGCACCAAGACGGCCTACCAGGGCGCGCCGCCCCGCCCCGACGGCGTCTACGACCTGCTCGTCGACGGCCGCCTCGCGGGGCAGGGGAGCGTGACCGGCGGCAACGTCCTCCTGGTCGACATGACCGCCGGGACCGCGCAGACGCAGCCGGGACCGGTCGGCACCGTACGGTTCGCCGGGCTGCCCGAAGGCGTCAAGGACATCGAGATCTGGCTGCCGTACAACGAGAACACCGAGCTCGTCGCCCTGCGAACCGACGCCCCCGTCGAACCCGCCCCCGACCGGGGCCGCAAGGTGTGGCTGCATCACGGCAGTTCGATCAGCCACGGCTCGGACGCCGCGAGCCCCACCAGCACCTGGCCCGCACTGGCGGCCTCCCTCGGCGGGGTGGAGCTGGTCAACCTGGGCCTGGGCGGCAGCGCGCTGCTCGACCCGTTCACGGCGCGGGCGATGCGCGACACCCCCGCGGACCTGATCAGCGTCAAGATCGGCCTCAATCTCGTCAACGCCGACCTGATGCGGCTGCGGGCCTTCACCCCGGCGGTGCACGGCTTCCTCGACACCGTCCGCGAGGGGCACCCCACCGCTCCGCTGCTGGTCGTCTCGCCCGTCCTGTGCCCCATCCACGAGGACACCCCGGGCCCGAGCATGCCCGACTTCAGCAACCTCAGTGAGGGAAGGCTCCAGTTCAAGGCCATGGGCGACCCTTCGGAGAGGGCCGCGGGGAAGCTGACGCTCAACGTCATCCGGGAGGCCCTGAGCGACCTCGTCGAGCAGCGCGCCGCCGACGACCCGAACCTGTACTACCTCGACGGCCGCGCTCTGTACGGAGAGCGGGACTTCGCCGAACTGCCGCTGCCGGACCAGCTCCACCCGGACGCGGCCACCCACCGGCGCATGGGCGACCGGTTCGCCGCCCTCGCCTTCGCCCCCGACGGCCCGTTCGCCGCGGAACGCCCGGCCTGATCAATTCGTCGGTCACTGGGTCACCGCGTCACCGCGTCACCGCGTCACCGCGTCACTGCGTCAATGCGTCAGCCCGTCGGCCGGTCCGGGGTTCCGGTCCGGCCGACGGGCGTACGTCACATGCCGGGCGGGACCCGGGACGGGCGGCCGTTGCCACGGGTCAGCGAGTAGCCGAAGACGGCCGCGAGCGCGCCCAGCACCCCGCCGCCGACGGTCCACAGCCAGCGGTCGGTCCACCACCCCGAGGCCCAGCCGTCCTCGGGCTCACCCGCGAGCGGGACCGGGGCGGCGGAGGCGTCGTCGTCGGAGGCCTGCTCGGCCGAGGACACCCCGGGCACCAGCGGCTTGGAGAGCGTGCCGTCGACGTCCCCGGCACCGCCCTTCCCGGCCGAGGTGACCTCGACCTCGGTCCGCACCGGCAGACCGAGATCCGCCGAGGGCAGATCGACGACGGTGAGGCGGACGTAATAGCTTCCGGGCAGCGGGTCGTTGGCCCACGGCTCCGACCAGGCCCTGACGGTCCGCAGGACGCAGGTGAGCTCGACCGTGGCGGCGTCGGCCGCGGCCTTGCCGGTCTGCTTGCCGTACATGCAGGCCTGACGGCGCCGCAGCCCGTCGTACACGTCGATCTGCCACGTCGAGACGCCGTGCCGGGTGGCGGCCTCGGGCAGGGTGACCTTCGCCTTGACGGTGGGCCGCTGGCCCGCGTCGGCCGGGAACACCCAGTACAGGTAGTCGCCCGTGGATCCGCCGGCGGTGGCGGTCTGGTTCTGCTGGATCGCGGTGGCGGTACGGAAGGCGGTGCCCGCCTCCGTGGGGCCGGAGCCGTCGCCGGAGGCGCTGGGGCTCGGTGACGGGTCGTCCGCGACGGCGGCCCCCGCCCCGGTCAGCAGGGCGAGGCCGGTCAGCAGCGCACCCGCGAGCACACGTGTCGTACGGATCATCGGTTGGTCCTCCAGACGGCGATGCGCCAGCGCGAGATCCAGCCGGTCAGCAGGCCCGCGACCAGTCCGGTGAGGACGAGCACGCCGAGCAGCCACCAGCCGCGGCCCAGGCCGAACGCGGCGACATCGGCCGCGTTGTCGGGCCCGTCCACCACGTCGACGGTCAGCTCGACCGGCATTCCGGGCGAGGTCTTCACAGAGGCGGGCGCCGAGAAGGAGTTGCTGACCTGGAGGCAGACGGTCTCGGGGACCGGCTCCTCGTCGTCATCGTCCTGCTCGGGCCTGGGGTAGCGCAGTCCGGACGAGATGGCGTCGGTGCGCCCGGTCCCGGATTCGGAACCCCTGACGATCTCCCGGCCGTGCACGGTCACCGCCCGCAGCAGGGTCCCGTAGTCGTTGTTCACGGCGCGGTCCGCGAAGACGCTGACCGAGGCGCGCAGTTCCTGGCCGGGGAGTACCTCCACCCGGTACCAGCGGTGCTCACCGATCTTCTCGCGGTCGGTGTAGAGGCCCGCCTTGAGCTTCGGGGCGTCGGTGCAGCTGTCCGCGCCCTCCGTCGCCACGGGGGTGACGACGGGCTCTGCCGCCCGGTCGACCAACTGCTTTACGCGGCCGGAGAGTTGATCGGTGTGCTGGACGGCGGTGTATGTGCCGCCGGTGGCCTCCGCGATGCAGGTCAGCTGCTTGCGGATCTTCTCGTTCGGCACCAGGCCGAGGGTGTCGATGACCAGGTGGATGCCGCGTGCGGCGATGTCCCGGGCCACCTCGCACGGGTCGAGCGGGCCGCAGGTGTCCTCGCCGTCGCTGATCAGCACGATCCGGCGGGTGGAGTCGCCGCCCTCCAGATCGTCGGCGGCGCCCAGCAGGGCGGGTCCGATCGGGGTCCAGCCGGTGGGCGCGAGGGTGGCGACCGCGGTCTTGGCCTCCGTGCGGTCGAGCGGGCCGACCGGGTAGAGCGCCTTGGTGTCCTTGCAGCCGACCTTCCGGTCGTCGCCCGGGTAGTCGGCGCCGAGGGTGCGGATGCCGAGCTGCACCTGCTCGGGCACCGCGTCCAGGACCTCGTTGAACGCCTGCTTCGCCGCGGTCATCCGGGACTGGCCGTCGATGTCGCGGGTCCGCATGGAGCCACTGACATCGAGCACCAGCTCGACCTTGGGGGACGCTTTCGTGGGGGTTTCATCGGCCGCGGCGGGGAGGGCCGAGCCGAGCCCGGCGGTCAGGGTGGCGAGCAGAATACCCACCCCGACCGTCAGCCTTCTTCTTATGATCATCGCCGGATAGTAGTGAACATCAGTTCGCTATCCAAAACGGGTCGCTGACGGGACGTCGGCCGGTCGCCCGGCTGCCACCGCCCGCGTTCAGCCCTGCGGGCGGTCCGCGCCCAGCAGCGGTCCGGCCGCCCGGTCCAGTACCGAGCCGATCCGGTCCCAGGTGGCCAGGTCCCTTTCCACCGCCGCGAGTTGCCGGTCCTCGCCGGAACGCCAGCCGGTGGCGACGGCGACCGGGTCCGTCCCCGTGGCGGCAGAGGCGGCGAGGGCCGCCGCGCCCACCGCGACGAGTTCGCCGCTGGCCGGTACCGTCACCGGACGCCCCGACAGCCGCCGTACGGTCTCCACCCACTGGTGTCCCTGGGCGCCGCCGCCGATCAGCAGCAGCGGCCGGGCCGCCACCTCGGGGTCCGCCGGGTCGAGCCCGCAGGCGCGGAGCAGTTCGTCGAGCGCCCGCAGCACGGTGAAGACCGCGCCCTCGTAGGCGGCGCCCAGGAGTTGCTGGGGGGTGGTGTCGTGCCGCAGCCCGGTGAGGAGGCCGGAGGCGGTGGGCAGGTCGGGGGTGCGTTCGCCGTCCAGGTAGGGCAGGACCACGGCCTCGCCGCCGGGTGCGGCGTCGGCGCGGTCCAGGCCGAGCAGGGCGGCGACCTTGTCCACGGCGAGCGTGCAGTTGAGGGTGCAGGCCAGCGGGAGGTACGTGCCGTCGGCCGCGGCGAAGCCGGAGAGCGCGGCGGAGGCGGGCCTGGTCCGGGAGGCGGCGAAGACCGTGCCGGAGGTGCCCAGGCTGAGCACCGGGTGGTCCAGGAGCCCGGCGCCGCCGAGCCCGAGACCGACGGCGGCGCTCATGTTGTCACCGGTGCCCGCCGCGACGGCGATACCGGCGGGCAGGCCGAGTGCCTCGGCCGCACCTGCGGTCAGTGAGCCGATGCGGGCCGCGCCGCTCGCGGCCACTTCGGGCAGCGACGCGGGCTCGATGGAGAGGAGTTCGAGCAGCTCGGGGTCGTAGGTTCCGGTGGCGGTGGAGTACCAGCAGGTGCCGGACGCGTCGCCGGGGTCGGTGACGGCGCGGCCGGACAGCCGCTCGGTGAGGAAGTCGTGGGGCAGCCGGATCGCCGCCACCGCCGCGGCGGTGGCGGGTTCGTTCTCCCGCAGCCACTGCCATTTCGACGCCGTCATCGCGGCCACCGGCACGGAGCCGGTGCGCGCGGTCCAGGCGTCGGGTCCGCCCAGCGCCGCGGTGAGGGCGGCGGCCTGCGGGGCGGAACGGGTGTCGTTCCACAGCAGGGCAGGGCGCAGTGGGGCGCCGTTCGCGTCCAGTACGACGAGGCCGTGCTGCTGGCCCGCCACGGCGATCCCGGCGACAGCGGAGGCGGGGACGCCCGACTCCTCGAGCCCGGCGGCGACCGCGTCGCACAGCGCCTGCCACCACACCTCGGGGTCCGTCTCGCGGGCCCCGGCCTCCCCGGTGACGACATGGGGGGCACGGCCGACGGCGAGCAGCCGGCCGGTCGCGATGTCGACGAACGCCGCTTTGGTGGACTGGGTGGAGCTGTCCACACCGATGACGACGGTGAGCGGCGGCATGGCTGGCCTCATTCTCTGGTCTCAGGGGTCGGTCCCGCGTGGCGGGATGCCGTGGGGACATCGCCCTGCGGGTATTTGATCGTACGGAGAACAAATTAGGTGATCGAAGCGGCGGGGAACAGGGGGTGGGGTGGATTTCCGTCAAGCGGCGGATTAGGTAGTCGGGCGGGTGTTCGTGCGAGAGGGTGGGTATGGAGTCGGGCTGGGGGGTTACGTCGCCGGGGTGGTCGGTGCATGATTAGTCATGACACTGAACAAATTGAGGTTCGGCCGCCCGACCGGCTGCGGACCCATGGCACCGAAGGCGGTTGGACCATGACCGAGCGTTTCACCCCCACCCCGCAGGACAAGTTCACCTTCGGCCTGTGGACCGTGGGCTGGCAGGGGCGCGACCCGTTCGGCGACGCGACCCGGGAGGCGATCGACCCGGTCGACACCGTGCAGCGCCTCGCGGAGCTCGGTGCGTACGGTGTGACGTTCCACGACGACGACCTGATCCCGTTCGGCTCGACGGACTCCGAGCGCGAGGGCATCGTGAAGCGGTTCCGCCAGTCGCTGGACGCGGCCGGTCTCAAGGTTCCGATGGCCACGACGAACCTGTTCACGCACCCGGTGTTCAAGGACGGCGGGTTCACGTCGAACGACCGTGATGTGCGGCGGTTCGCGCTGCGCAAGGTGATCCGCAACATCGATCTGGCGGTCGAGCTGGGCGCTGAGACGTATGTGGCGTGGGGTGGCCGTGAGGGTGCGGAGTCCGGGGGTGCGAAGGACATCCGTCTCGCGCTGGACCGGATGAAGGAGGCGTTCGACCTGCTCGGGGAGTACGTCGTCGAGCAGGGCTACGACCTGAGGTTCGCCATCGAGCCGAAGCCGAACGAGCCGCGCGGGGACATCCTGCTGCCGACCGTCGGTCACGCCCTGGCGTTCATCGAGCGCCTGGAGCGCCCGGAGATGTACGGCGTGAACCCGGAGGTCGGCCACGAGCAGATGGCCGGGCTGAACTTCGCGCACGGCATCGCGCAGGCGATCTGGGCGGGCAAGCTCTTCCACCTGGACCTCAACGGCCAGTCCGGCATCAAGTACGACCAGGACCTCCGCTTCGGCGCCGGTGACCTGCGCCAGGCCTTCTGGCTCGTCGACCTGCTGGAGACGGCCGGCTACGAGGGCCCGCGCCACTTCGACTTCAAGCCGCCGCGGACCGAGGACTACGACGGCGTCTGGGCCTCGGCCGCGGGCTGCATGCGCAACTACCTGATCCTCAAGGACCGGGCCGCCGCCTTCCGCGCCGACCCGGTGGTGCAGGACGCGCTGCGCGCCTCCCGGCTGGACGAGCTGGCGCAGCCCACCGCCGCCGACGGGGTGGCGGGGCTGCTGGCCGACCGCTCCGCGTACGAGGACTTCGACGTGACGGCCGCGGCCGAGCGCGGCATGGCGTTCGAGGCCCTGGACCAGCTGGCGATGGACCACCTGCTCGGCGTCCGCTGACCCTGTCGCGGGGGCGGACGCGCTACTGGGACGCGCTCACTGGGACGTGCCTCCCTGGAGGCGCCTCCAGGGGGGCGCCCCGGGGCGCGTCCGCCCCCGCGTCGCAGGTCGTGTCCGCGGGCAGACTGTCCGCAGCGCCCCTCAGGCCGTGCCGCGCCCCGCGTACGCCACCGGGTCCGCGAGCACGTCCGTCATGACCAGGGCCGCCGCACCCCGTGCCGCGTCACCCGCGACGGACGAGGCGCGCAGCCTGCCGCTGCCCGGGGACCACAGCCCGGACACGACCCGGCCCGTCAGCTCCTCGTCCACGGGCGGCGACAGCCACGGCATCAGGTTCCGGTAGATCCCGCCGAGCACCACGGCGTCCGGGTCCAGCAGATTCACCGCCCCCGACAGCACCCGGCCCAGCATCCGGCCCGCCCCGGCAACGGCGGCGACCGCCCGTTCGTCGCCCGCCCGGGTGCGCCGCTCCAGCTCGGCGACCGCGATGCCGCTGCCGGTCTCCTCGATGCCGGCGGCCCGCAGGAGCGCCGCCTGGCCCGCGTACTGCTCCAGGCAGCCGCGCGAACCGCAGCGGCACTGCGGCCCCCGCGAGTCCACCACCACGTGCCCGATCTCGCCGGCGAAGCCGTGCGCCCCGCGCAGCAGCTCGCCGTTGATGACCAGGGCGCCGCCGACGCCGATCTCACCGGTCAGGTAAAGGAAGCTCCGGATCCGGTCCAGCCCGCCGAACCACAGTTCGGCCAGCGCCGCCAGATTGGCCTCGTTCTCCGAACTCACGGCCAGCGCCTCGCGTCCGGGACGCTCCTCGGCCAGCGCGGCCGCGAACAGCTCCTGCGCCGGGACCTGGTTCCAGCCGAGGTTCGGCGCCTGGCGCACCGCGCCGCCCGAGACCAGTCCGGGCAGCGCCAGCGCGACGCCCACCGGGAACAGCTCCTGCTCGCCCGCCGACTCCAGGGTGCGCGCGGCGATCCTGGCCGCCCGCGCCAGCACCTCCGCGGGGGGCGCGCCCCGGTTGTCGAGGTGCTCGGTGAGCCGGACCCGGCCGGTGCCCGCCAGATCGACGACGCACACCGACACGTAGTCGATGTTGACCTCGACACCGAGCCCGGCCGGACCGGTCCTGGCCATCTTGAGCGCGGTGCCGGGCCGGCCCGCCTGCCCGCTGAACGTCTTGCCGGACTCCGTCAGGAACCCGCTGTCGAGCAGCTGCTCGACGAGCGAGGAGACGGCGGCCCGGGTCAGCCCTACCCGCGCGGCGACCCCGGCCCGGGTCGCCTCGCCCTCGCCCTCGTCACGGACGGCCCGCAGCACGAGGCTGAGGTTGCTGCGCCGGACGGTGTCCTTGTCGGCCTTGGGCCCCAGCGGCGTGAGGTTGCTCTTCATATCGGTGCCGAGCCTATGCGATCTCGTACACCGGTACGGTCCGGATGCGGTTGCCCCCGGCCCCGGCCACGCCCGGTTCAAGGGGTGTGTCCGGGGCCGGCGGGCTCAGCCGGTGGCCCCGCGCTCCTTGAGCATGTCCGCCATGAGCGCGATCTCCGACCGCTGGGCCGTCACCATGCCCGATGCCAGGTTCCTGATCTCGTCGGTGCCCGCGGCATCCGCGGCGGCCTGTGCCATGTCCGCGCCGGCCCGGTGGTGCGCCGTCATCAGCCGCAGGAACCGCACCTCCGCGTCCTTGCCCTTCGCCTTGCGCAGCGCGTCGAGTTCGGTGTCGGTCGCCATGCCGGGCATCAGCGCCCCGTCGCCGCGCGGGGTGACGGTGTGGCCCATCCACTCCATGGGCGGGCCGGGCGAACTCTTCGCACGGCCCCATATCTCCAGCCAGCCCAGCATCATGCCGCGCTGGTTGGCCTGGGTGTTGATGATGTCGAACGCGAGCCGGCGCACCGCCACGTCGGTGGTCCGGTCCCGGACGATGAACGCCATCTCGACCGCCTGCTGGTGGTGGACCGCCATGTCGCGGGCGAATCCGACGTCCGCGGAGGTCTCGGCGGGAGCGGACGCCGCCGCCTTCGCGTCCGGTGCAGGGGCCGAGGCGGAGGGGCGGGCCAGCATGAGCGCGACCAGGGCCAGCGCGAGCAGCAGCAGGGCGCCGCCGGCCAGCACCAGCGGGCGGGACGCACGGACCGTGGACCCGGCCGAGGGGGTCACTTGGCGATCCCGCCGCTGCACGCGGCACCGGGCTCGGGGGTCTGCGGGCCCTGGACGTACTTCGTGAAGAACTGTGCGACCCGGGCGTCGGAGGCGCTCTTCACGGTCACCTGCTTCCCCCAGGCGCTGAGCATCAACGGCGCGGCCTGGTCCTCGACAGGGCTCATCAGGGAGTACGGGGTGGCCGATACCCGTTCACCGAGCTTCTTCACGTCGGCGGGCGCCGCCTTGCCGTTGTACGTGACCCAGACGGCGCCGTGCTCCAGCGAGTGGACCGCGTTCTCCTTCGGTATCGCCTCGGTGTAGACGTCGGCGTCGCAGTTCATCCACGCCGGGTTGTGGTCGCCGCCGACCGGCGGGTTCATCGGGTAGTCGACCTTCTTGTCGACGTGGTCGCGCCCGAGCTTGTCCCAGCTCTTCTCACCCCGGACGGGCGAGGACTGGGCGGCGGTCTCGGCCTTGTCCTTCTTGTCGGCGGTGTTCATCAGGTAGCCGCCGCCCGCGACGAGGCCGGCCAGGACGACGACGGCGGCGGTGATCGTGATGACGCGGCTGCGGCGCTCGCGGGCCCGCTCCTTGCGGCGGGCCTCCTCCAGCTTGGCGCGGCGGGCGTTGGCGGGCGTGTGCTTCTTGGCGGAGGCCATTGGTGGGTCCTCTGGTTCGGTGAGCCGGACGGTTTGCGGGCAGACGGATGAGCCCCCTCAGGAAGGGGGGACAGGCGCTGCTGCTAGATCCGTTGAACCTGGAGGCGCAGGTGGTCGACGTCGCCGACGGCGTCGTTGGAGGGGCCCCGGATGCCCGCGGCCCCGGTGAGGGAGCCGGCCGGGAGGACGGCCGGTGCGCAGGGGAGCGTGGCCGGTGCGGGCGGGGCGGTCAGGACGACCGGCGTGGCGTCGTCGGGTGCGACGTGGCAGGAACTTCCCCGGTTGCGCGGGGCGTCGGCCACCACGACGCGTGCCTCGTCCGCCACCGCCGCCCGGGTGAAGGAGTGGAAGGCGCTGAGGGGGACGGTGCCGTGATGCGGGTCCGCAGTGGGTCCCGCGGAGTTGAACGAGCAGCACGACGCCACGGAGAGCAGCACCAGCAACCAGCCGAGCAGCACGGGGACGCGGGCGCCGCGCACCCGGACGGTCCGTCCGCTCAGCCTGTTCATCCCGGACATCCTAGCGGTGTGTGAACTTTCAAATGAGTGCGGAGGGCCGTTCCGAAGCTGTGGATGTGCCGGGAGGGGGTTCCGCCCGCGGCATGGCGGGATAGTGTGCCCCGGTGACAACGCACTCGAACGTATCTGCGGGATGGTATCCGGATCCGCACGGCGCGCCCCAGCTGCTGCGCTACTGGGACGGCTCCCAGTGGACCGAGCACACCAACCCGGCGGGCGGCCAGCAGCAGGCTCCGGCCCAGGGCCAGGCTCCCGCTCAGGCGCAGGTGCCGCACCAGCAGGCCCCGCAGCACAACCAGCAGGCGGCCCAGCAGCACAGCCAGCAGCAGGCGCCCCAGCAGCAGTACCAGCAGCAGGCGGCCCCGCAGCACCAGCAGCAGGCTCCTGCCCAGCAGCCGGCCGCGATGCCGCAGCAGGGTGTCCACCCGCAGCAGGGCGCTCACCCTCAGCAGGGCGGCGGTCCGGGTGCGGGCTCGCTCTTCAACCAGCAGGTCCTGGTGGTGAACCAGAAGGCCAAGCTGATCGAGGTCACCAACGAGTACAGCGTCTTCGACCAGCACGGCAACACCGTCGGCTCGGTCGTCGAGGTCGGTCAGAGCGCGCTCCGCAAGGTCGTGCGGTTCCTCAGCAGCATCGACCAGTACATGACCCACCGTCTTGAGATCCGTGACGCCTACGGTCAGCCGCAGCTGCTGCTCACCCGCCCGGCGAAGTTCATCAAGTCCAAGGTCATCGTCCAGCGCCCCGACGGGCAGCCGGTCGGCGAGATCGTCCAGCAGAACGCCATCGGCAAGATCAACTTCGCGATCATGGTCGACGGGCAGCAGGTCGGCGCGATCAAGGCGGAGAACTGGCGCGCCTGGAACTTCGCGATCGTGGACCACAACGACGCCGAGATCGCCCGGATCACCAAGACCTGGGAAGGCCTCGCCAAGACGCTGTTCACCACGGCGGACAACTACGTGCTGCAGATCCACTACCAGCTGCCCGAGCCGCTGCTGAGCCTGGTGGTCGCCACGGCGCTGACCGTGGACACCGCGCTCAAGCAGGACTCCCGCGGCCTCGGCTGAGCCGCGCGGCCCGTACGCGAGACCGCCCGCGCCCCCCACCTGACACGGTGAGGGACGCGGGCGTTCGGCTGTGTTCAGTCCGCAGGAGTGCGGGCCGTCGCCGTGTTCAGTCCGCCGCGCGCTCCGGCTCCCGGTCCGGCTCCCGGTCCGGCTTCTGGTCCGGCGGCCCCAGCCTGGCGAACACCGCCGCGAGGATGACCGCGGCCAGCGCCCCGGCGGCCACACCGCTGCCGAAGACGGTCCGGGCCCACACCGGCATCCCCGCGTACATCTCGGGGGCGAAGACCGGCAGCAGCCCGACGCAGAGCGCGAGCGCGACCACGATGCCGTTGGTGCCGTGCGTGAGGTCCTCCCGGCTGAGCATGCCGAACCCCATCGTCGCGATCACCGCGTAGATGATCAGCCCCGCCGCGCCGACCACCGGCTCCGGGATGGCGGCGAGCAGCCGGGTGAGCGGCGTGATGAGGCCGCACAGGATCAGCAGCACCCCCGCGCCCGCCGTGACGAACCGGCTGCGCACCCGGGTCAGCTGGACGATGCCGATGTTCTCCGCGCTGGTCACCATCAGCGACGTACCGAAGATCCCGGCACCCAGTGAGGTCACGGCGTCCGCGCGGGAGATCCGCGGGACGTCCCGGGCCGGGTCCGGAGTCCGCCCCACCGCCTCACTGTTCAGGACGGTCTGCCCGGTCGCCTCGGCCAGCGACGCGAGCGCGAACACCAGCAGCGGCACGGCGGCCAGCAGGTCGAAATGCGGCGTGCCGTACGGGAACGGGTCGGGCAGCGCGAACGTACTGCCGTGCGCCATGTGGAACGCCGTACCGCTGAGCGCGGCGACGACGGTGCCTCCCACGAGCCCGAAGAGCACCGACATCTGCCGCCAGACGCCGCGCATGAACAGGAAGAACAGGGCGATGATGCCGAGCGTGGCGAAGCCGAGCCCGGGGCCGGAGGCGATCATCGGCGCGGTGATCTTGATCATGTTGATCCCGATCAGGACCACCGTGGTGCCCATCACCAGCGGCGGGAAGAACCGCACCAGTCGGCCGTAGAGCGGCAGTACGGCGATCAGGAAGACCGCCGCGATCAGCACGGAGCCCGAGGCGGTGGCGGGCCCGTGCTCCTTGGCGACCTGGAGGAAGATCGCCACCGCCGCACCGCCCGGCAGCATCAGGAACGGCAGCCTGGCGCCAACGCGCAGCGCCCGTACGCCGAGCGACTGGAGCAGCGCCCCGATACCGCAGAGCACCAGCGTGGCGCTGAGCAGCGACGCCGTCTGCGACGCCGACAGTGACAGCGTGGTGCCGATCAGGATGACCGAGGAGACCGGGGCGGCGACCCCGGCGAGCAGGTGCTGGAAGGCCAGCGGGACCAGCCGGGGGAGCGGCAGCCGCTCGTCGACCGGTGCAACGGACGGAACCGGCGCGGCAGGGGCGGCCGTGCCGGGGGCGGGGGAGGCCATGGTCCGGCTCAGCCCTTCGGGACGTCGAGCCAGGGGAGCTCCCCGGCCGAGTAGCGGTAGGAGCGGAACACGGCGTTGGGCTCGGACGGGAACAGCTTGCGCACTTCTTCTTCCTGGTAGCCGCCGAAGAACGGCACGATGTACTCCCAGCACAGGTAGCCGTCCCGGGTGACCTCGAAGAGCCGTCCGGCCGGGGAGTCCGTCACGAGCGTGTTCCCGTTCGGCAGCCGCTGGGCGCTGCCCATGAACGGCGCGAAGAACGACTCGCGTGCCGGGTCGTGGTACTCCCAGACAATGGTGCCACTCGACCGCTCGATCTCGATGACCCGGCTGAACGGGACGTCCCAGTGCGGGCGGAAGACGCCGTTGTCGAAGACCAGGAAGTTGCCGTTCTCCAGCTCGGTCGGGCAGTGCTGCTGCGAGACGACACCGGGCTCGCTGCGCCAGATGATCTCGCCGGTCTCCCGGCTGATGACGATCACCGCGGACGCGGAGCGAAGGCTCGCCAGGATGTTGCCGTCGCTGGTCGGCAGCACGCTGTTGATCAGCGGGTAGTGCTCGCGCGAGTAGTCGGGATGCAGCGGGAAGCCCTCGCGGTCGAGGTGCTCCGAGACCTTCCACTCCCAGACCGTGCGGCCCTCGGCGTCCACCTCGACGATGGTGTCCGCCCAGACCGTGCCGTCCGGCTCCGAGCCGGGGACCCCGCCCCGGACGGCGGCCGCGGCCTCGCCGGTCAGCGGCTCCAGCGCGGCGTAAAGCAGCCGGCCGTCCCCGTAGTGGTACGCGTCGTGGTGCTGGTAGCGGTCACGGTGCTCGCGTACGACGGTGCCGTCGGGGGTGATCTCCTGCATGATCCCGCCGCGGTACTTGTGCCACATCGGGAAGAGCGCCGGCTCGTCCGGGAGGACACCGCTGTACGCGAGGTTGCCATTGGGCAGGATCCTGGCGTGCCGTCCCGGCCGGTGCGGGAGGTCCCACCGGTGGACGACCTCACCGCGCATGTCGATGAGGTACACCTCGCCGCCGCCGGTCAGCGGGGCGAAGAGGGTGTACCCGCCGTAGGAGGCCTCCTCGTCCAGGGCTATGAGTCCGGTGCCGCGGCGCCGTCGCTGGTTCTGGTCCACGAGGGGCATGGATCGGTCCTCCCGGTTAACTTTATTAGGTGGGACTTAAAAGATTAACCGGCCCGGTAGGCTGCTCACTGCCCCGCCGGCTGTGGTGTGCGGCACGCGGGACACGGAATGAGTGAGATGAGCGAGGCGGACACCCCACTGGTCGGCCCGGGAATTCGCCGACGGCGCCGCGCCCTTGAGCTGACCCTCGCGGAGGTCGCGCGCCGGGCCGGTCTCTCCACGCCCTTCCTCAGCCAGATCGAGAACGGCCGCTCCCGGCCGAGCATGGGATCGCTCCAGCGCATCGCGGACGCGCTCGACACGACCGCGGTCCAGCTGCTGGCCACGGCGGAGGCGCCCCGCCCCGTCGATGTGGTGCGCGGCGCCTCCGCGTCCGTGCGGGAGACCGGTGCGGAGGGCGGTGACGGCCGGATGCGCCCGCTGGTGCGCGGCCATCAGCGCCTGCACGCCCTTGAGTTCACCGGGGACCACGACTGGGGCCGGGAGTTCAGGCACCGCAACGACGAGATCCTCTACGTCGCGGACGGCGGAGCCGAGGTCGAGGCGGACGGCAGCTTCTACCGGCTGGAGCGGGGCGACACCCTCTACTGCGCCGGCGGTCTCGTCCACCGCTGGCGCCCGACGGAACCGGGCACCCGGGTCCTGGTGGTCGGCATCGCGGACCACGTCCAGGCGACGGACGAGCAGACCGGGTGACCGGGGCGTTGCCGGGTTCCTCCGCCGCTACCCGTCCGTGCGGTGAACGCCGAACACGGCGCCCTGGGGGTCCCGGACCACGGCGATCCTGGGGCCCTGCGGAATGCTCGTGGGCGGCATCAGCAGATCGCCGCCGGCCTCCTTCGCCTTCTCCGCCGTCGCGTCCACGTCCGCGACGACGAAGTACGGCACCCAGTGCGGCGGCACCTCCGGCGGGAACTTCTCGTCCATCGTCAGCACACCGCCGAAGTCCGCGCCGTCGATGCCCCACTGCGGGTACGTCTTCGAGGCGCTGACCGTCCAGCCGAGGACGGCGGGATAGAAGGTGAGCGCCGGCCCGGCCTCACGGGTGACGAGCTCGGTCCAGCCCAGTGCGCCCGGTTCGTTGAACAGGTCGGCGCCCGCGAACGCGCGCCCCTGCCAGAGCGAGAACACCGCGCCGGACGGGTCTGCGACCACCGCGAACCTGCCCTGGTCGAAGATGTCCATCGGGCCGACCAGCAGTGAGCCGCCCGCCGCCGTCACCTTCCCGGCCGAGGAGTCCACGTCCCCGGTGGCGAAGGAGACCGTCCAGGCCGGCGGCCGGCCCGGCTGGTAGGCGGGGCTGAGCGCCGCGACGCGGGCCTCACCGAGGTGCGCCATCGTGTAGCCGCCCGCCTCCTCGCGCGGATCGGTCTCGCACCGCCAGCCGAAGAGAGTTCCGTAGAACGACTTCGCCGCCGGGACGTCGGAGGTGCTCAGTTCGATCCAGCAGGGACCACCGGGCACCGGTGCCGTGAGTTTCATCCTGATTCCTCCGCACATGCGTCGGTCCGCGTGACTTCTCTGTCGTTCGAACGCTATGGCCGTGGGCGGTCGCGGGCCATTGGAACGGAGATCTCGATCAAAGTGTTTTATATGTGTAATACCTGTTAACGTATTTGGGTGAGCGATACAACTACCCGGCCGCGTCGGCAGCCCTCCGTCCACCGGCTCCCGCTGGCGGGACCGCTGCGCCTGGCCCGGCCCTCCGACATGTGGCTCAAACCGGCCTCCAGCGTGGTCGTGGCCACGGCGATACCCAACCTGGTGCTGTTCTCCGTCGACCGCCTCGACCTCGTGATGTACACGATGGCCGGCTCGCTCTGCGCGCTGTACGGCCACAACCTGCCGTACGCGCGACGCGCCCGGAGCATCGCCGGAGTCGTCCTCGGAATGCTCGCCGGCCTGGCGGTATCGCTCATCACCGCGTCGCTGACCGGTTCGACCGCCGTCCTGATCGCCGTCGGCGCACTCCTGGCGGCCGGGCAGAAGCTGCTCTGCGACGCCACCCGGATCGGTCCCCCCGGACCGCTGATCTTCACGTTCGTCAGCTCCGCAGCCCTGTTCGCCCCGCAGCACCTGAGCCAGGTACCCGGTCACCTCGCCCTGACCCTCGGCGCGGGCGCGGTCTCCTGGCTGGTCACCGTCGCCGGTCCCGCGCTCATCCGCCGCGAGGGGCCCGAGCGCCTCGCGACGGCCCGCGCCCTGAACGCGGCAGCGGCCCACGCCGCGGACCCCGGTCACCACACCCGGCGCGCCGCGGTCGCCGCGGTGCACGCGGCGTGGCAGACCCTCCTCGCGGCCGGACGCCCCACTCCCGTACGCCGTGCGCTGGAGCGCCTCGTCGTGCACGCGGAGACCGCACTCGCCGCGGGCACGCCCGCCGCCGACGGGGGAGCGGCTGTCCACGGCGGGGGAGTCCCCGAGGCCGCCGACCCCGCCCTGCTGCGCGACTGGGCCGCCCGGACCCGGGCCCGCGGACCGGTGCCCACCCCGCCGGCCGCCCCCGGAACGGCCGCCGAACTCTTCGGCATCGAAGCCGAACGCACGGCCCTGCGCCCCACCGCACCGGGCGAGGCGCGCCGCGCACTGCTGCGCCGGCTGGGCCCCGGCTCCCCGCTGCTGCCGATCGCGGCCCGCGCCCTCATCGGCTGCGCCCTGGCCGGTTACCTCTCGGCGGCCGTCGGCGTCGGCCGCCCCTACTGGGCCATTGTCACCGCGGCCTCCCTCTTCCAGGCCAATGTCACGCTCTCCTGGAACCGGACCCTCCAGCGCACCCTCGGCAACCTCGTCGGCGTCCTGGTCTTCGCCGCCGTTCTCCCGGTCGCCCGGACCGGCCCGCTGGCCCTGATCGGCTTCTGCCTCTTCTTCAGCTTCGCCGCGGAGGCCCTGATCACCCGCAACTACTGGCTCGGCTCCGTCGCGGTGACCCCGATGGCCCTGCTCGTCCTGGAGTACGCCGGAAGCCACCCGGCCGGTGAACTCATCGGCGACCGGGTGCTGGACACCGTCATCGGCGCCGCGGCCGGAATCCTCACCGCGATGCTCGTCACCAACCGGCGCGCCGCGGGGCGGGTGGAATCGGCACTCGCCGCCGCCGAACTGGCCCGCGCCCACGCCGTACAGACCCTCGCCGCCCCCGGTTCGAGCCCCGCCGCACTCGAAGCCGCCCGCCGCGGGCTCACCGGCTGCCTGGTCGAGCTGCGCGAGGCGGACGAGACGGCGGCCGGCGAATGGTGGCAGCGCGACCTGCCCCAGGAGGAGGTACTCGCCGCCGAGCAGGCCGGACACCGTACGCTCGCGGCGACAGCAATACGGCAGGGGCTGATCGCCCCGGCCCCGGAGAACGGAGCGGTGTGACCGACGACATCGTCGCCTCGGTGGTACGGCAGTGGCAGGCAGTCAACCCGGAGCTGGACACCGGACCCATGGAGCTCATCGGCCGGATCAACCGCTGTGCCGCCCTGCTCCAGCAGGCCGAGGACGCCCCGCTGCGGGCCGCCGGACTGACCCGTGCCGAGTTCGACCTGCTCGGTGCGGTGCGCCGTACCGACCGCGAACTCACCCCGGGCGAACTGGCCAGGGAGACGTTCTCCTCCGGCGCGGCCGTGACCAAACGCCTGCGCGTCCTCCAGGAGCGCGGCCTCACAGAGCGTCGCGGCGACGCCCGGGACCGCCGGGTCGCGCACGTGCGGCTAACCGACGAGGGCCGCGCGCTCGTCGACGGACTGCTGCCGCAGCAACTGGCCTACGAACGCGCGGTGCTCTCCGGCCTCGACGCGGAGTCCAGGGACCGACTCAGCGCGCAGCTCAGCGAGCTGCTGGTACAGCTGGAGGGGCGGATCGGCGGGGCCCGCCGCTGACCGCCCGGAGCGCGGCGGACCGCCGCAGCTCCTCCGCGCGGCGCACCAGCGCGGCGTCGTCACCCCGGTCCGCGGGCGCGCAGGCCATCAGCGCGAGCAGGTCCCGCCGGCCGGAACCGGCCAGCGGGACGGCGACCGTGTTCATGCCCGGCACCGGCTCGCCGCGGCCCAGCGCGTATCCGCACGCGCGGATGTCCGCCAGCTCGTCGAGCAGCGCCGACGGCGGGCCGGCCGCGTCTGCGCCCTCGTCCGGCCGCTCCCGCGGATACAGGGCGTGGACCTGTTCCGGGGTCATCCGGGAGAGCAGCACCCTGCCGCCGGACGTGGCGTACGCGGGATAGGTGCGGCCCGCCTCCAGCACCACCCGCACCGGCTGCCCGGACTCGCGGCCGTCGGTGATGACGATCCGGTCCCCGATGAGCGTGACGCTCTGCACGGTCTCGCCGGTGCGCCGCACCGCGTCGTCCAGTACCGCACCGATCTGTTCGCGGTCCTCCGCACGGAACCCGGCGAGCCGCCCCAGCGCCATGAGCTCTGGACCGGGGGAGTAGCCGCGGCCCGAGGCGTCCCGGACCGCGAAGCCGCGCCCCTCCAGGGTGCTGAGCGCGCGGTGGGCGGTGGAGCGGCCGACGGAGAGCAGCGCGGCCGCCCCGGAGACGGTGAGCGAGTCGTGCGTGAGGTACAGCCGCAGCAGCCGAAGCCCGGTGTCGAGTGACTCGATGGTGTAGTCCCGTGTCGGCTCCATGAGATGTCCGTTCCTCTGTTCGTTCGGACGGCGACCACGCGCTCCACTCGCGTGCCGGTCAGAAATCTGTTCCTTTCGATCCGCTTCGATCACATGTGCCCCTGTACCGCTGTCCGGTACGGACTGCGTCGATCCGGAGTCGCTGTGTTCGCCGGTTTTCCCAGCAACCCTACGCCGCATGGGTGTTGAGGCCGTACAGGATCCGGCAGGCGGGTGCGTGCGTCCCGTACAGCGGGACGCAGGGGAGTGATTTATCCGAAATCTCCCCTCCCGTCACTCCCCGCGCACGCTCGGAGGCGGTGTGTGCAAAACCCGCGAGTGTATTACCGCTGGAGTGCTCGCGCAGGGGGTTGGGTGAATGTGCCGAAGCACTGTTTCGATCTGACTAAGCTCACGCGCAGTGAAGTCGAGTTGATGCGAATTCGAGCGCTTGTTCCCAACTGACCTGTAAGCGCTGTACTTCCTGAATAATCCCCCGAGTCAACCGCCAGAGGTTTTAGATGGTTCGTGTTGAATCACCGCCGATCGACCGAGAAACACCTGTCGTCCGCGCCGTGTTGCTGCCCGTTGTCGCGATGGCGGGCGCGACCGCCGCAGCCGTGGCGCTGGTTTCCGGGGCCGCGCGGATACCAGTCGTCCTGTGCGGCGTCTTCGCCACCGTCGTGGTCGCCGTGCTCACCGCCGAACTCGCCCGCCGCGCACGGACGATCCGCCGCCAGCGCGCCGAGTACGAGCACCGCTGCAGCGGCCTTGAACGCCGGCTGGCCAACCATGACGAAGAGACCGTGCGGATCAGCAAGGAGCTGCTGCCCGCCGCGATCCACCGGCTACGGGTGGGCAACTCCCCGGACGAGGTGCTGCGCGACGTCGTGGACGCCGACCCGGTCTACCGGCATCTGCCCGACGCCCAGCGCTCCCTCGTCTACACGGTGCTGGACATCATCGACAACGAGGAGGCGACGCGTGACTCCGCGCAGCGCGCCTTCGTCAACGTCGCCCGCCGCGTCCAGGCGATCGTCCACCGGCAGGCCAGTGAGCTGCGGGAGATGGAGGAGCACCACGGGCGCAACCCCGACGTCTTCGACGACCTGCTCCGCATCGACCACGGCACCGCGCTGATCGGCCGGCTCGCGGACTCCATCGCCGTCCTCGGCGGTGCCCGCCCCAGCCGCCAGTGGCCCAAGCCCGTACCGCTGTTCAGCGTGTTGCGCGGTGCCATGTCGCGGATCCTGGAGTACCCGCGCGTCGATCTGCACTCGATCGCCAAGGTCGCCATCATCGGCACCGCGGTCGAACCGCTCATCCACGCCTGCGCCGAACTCCTCGACAACGCGACCCGGTACTCGCCGCCGCAGACCCGTGTGCACGTCACCGCCGTCGAGGTGCAGACCGGCATCGCCATCGAGATCGAGGACGGCGGCGTCAGCCTCAGCGAGGAGGCCCGCGCGCGGGCCGAGAACATGCTCGCCAGGGCCCAGGCCGGCTCCAGCATGAACGACCTCGGTGAGTCCCCGCGGCTCGGCATGGCGGTCGTCGGCCGGCTGTCGCGGATGTACGACCTCCAGGTCTCGCTGCGGCAGTCCGCGTACGGCGGTGTCCGCGCGGTACTCATCGTGCCCCGCTCCATGATCACCACCGGTCCCGCGCCCGGCATCGCCCACGGCATCGGTGCCACCTCGCGGCCGACCAGCGACATCGACCTCGCGGACATGAAGCACGTCGTTCCGGCACGCAGCACCCACCGCAAGCCCAGCCCGCTGGGCGCCCGTCCGGCCACCGGTCCGGTGGCCCCCGCCGCCCGTCCGGCCGCCCCCATCGCCCCGGTCGCCATGGAGGACGAACTCCCCGTGGTGACGGAGTGGACCGCCGGCGGACTCCCGCAACGCCGCAGCCGCGGCCGCGCACCGCTGGGTTCGCACCACCTCCCCGCGCAGCCCGCAGACCCCACCGCGGGCCGGACCAACGGCCACGGAAACGGCCATGAGAACGGCAAGGAACCGCCTCCCGGAATCTGGCTGGAGGCGTTCACCAAGGGCGCCAACGGCGTTCCGCGGGAACCCGGGCCCGACGAAGACTCCGATGACGCGTGGGACAAGGGGGACCTCAAGTGATCCAGCAGCGGGGCAACATGGACTGGATGCTCAAAGAGCTGGCCGACGACGTTCCGGACATTCACCAGATCGTGGTGCTCTCCGCGGACGGCCTGCGCATCGCCCGGCACGGCGGCGACCCCGATGTCGCCGACCGGCTCGCGGCGGCCTGCGCCGGACTGCAGAGCCTGGCCGCGGCCGTCGCCTCCGAGATCCCGTACAGCGACGGCCGGATGCGGCTCGTCGTCATCGAGGTCACCGGCGGGTTCTTCTACCTGATGGCCGCCGGAGCCGGCGCGTATCTCGCCGTGCTCGCGGGCGAGACGGTGGACGCGGGGCTCGTCGGATCGCGCATGCGCGACATGGTCGTACGGATCGGCGCCCATCTGACGAGCCCGCCCCGGCACGACGGGCAGGCCGGATGAGTTCGATCCGACGAGAACGCCGCACGGTCGATCCGGCGCTGAGCGATCCGGAGCGGCTCTACGTGATCACCGGCGATCCCGACGGCAGCGAGCGGGCCGCACTCGACCTGGTCACGATGGTGGTCTCCAAGTCGCAGCCGACACCGACGGTCCAGCCCGAACAGGCCGTGATCCTGCGGCTCTGCCAGGCCCCCTTGTCCGTCGCGGAGATCTCCGCCTACCTCAGCCTGCCGTTCAGCGTGGTGACCTCGCTCCTCACCGATCTCCTCGCGACCCAACTGATCGAATCGCGAGCGCCGATCATCCGCGCGACCCTCCCGGACAGGTCCCTCCTCGAAGCGGTGATGCATGGACTTCAGAAACTCTGACACGATCACGGGCCCCCGGAGCGAGGACATCCTGCCCACCACGGCCACGGCCGCGGTGAAGGTCGTGATCGTCGGGGGGTTCGGGGTCGGCAAGACGACGATGGTCGGCTCCGTCAGCGAGATCCGGCCCCTGACCACCGAAGAGACCATGACCCAGGCCGGCGTCGGCGTGGACGACAACTACGGCGTGGAGAGCAAGACCGCCACCACCGTGGCCATGGACTTCGGCCGGATCAGCATCAGTGAGGAACTGATCCTCTATCTGTTCGGCACCCCCGGCCAGGAACGCTTCTGGTTCCTCTGGAACGGCCTGTTCGAGGGAGCGCTGGGCGCCGTCGTCCTCATCGACACCCGTCGGCTGGAGGTCAGCTTCGACGTCATCGGGCGGCTGGAGGAGCGCGGCGTACCGTTCGTCGTCGCCGTCAACACCTTCCCCGACGCACCGAAGCACCCCGTCGAGGCCCTGCGCAGCGCGCTGGACCTGCCGGACGAGGTCCCGATGGTCGACTGCGACGCCCGACTGCGCGCCTCCAGCCGCGATGTGCTGATGACGCTGATGCGGTACCTGCACACTGCGGCCGTCCCGCTCGGCTGACGTCCCACGCGTCCCGCGCACCCGTTCCGCGCGCCCCCACCGCGTACCCCCATTCGTCCGCCCTTGGCAGTCTGATCCCTGGAGCGATCGTGACAACCCCATTTCACTACGAGCCCGGAGCGGCCACGGGGCCGGTTCCGCCCCCCGAGTGCCCGGCCCACGGCCTCGGAATCGGCCCCGGCGGCCTGCGACGGCTCTACGGCCCCGAGGCAGAACAGGACCCGCACGGCCTGTACGACAAGCTGCGCGCCGAGCACGGCTCCGTGGCGCCCGTGCTGCTGCACGGCGACGTGCCGGCCTGGCTGGTCCTCGGGCACAGCGAGAACCTGCACATGACCCGTACGCCCTCGCAGTTCTCCCGCGACTCCCGCCGCTGGCGGGCGCTGCAGGACGGCACCGTGGCCCCCGACCACCCGCTGGCCCCGATCTTCACCTGGCAGCCGATCTGCGCCTTCGCGGACGGCGCCACCCACGAGCGCCAGCGCGGTGCCGTCACCGACTCCATGAACCGGATCGACACCCGCGGCGTCCGCCGCCACGTCAACCGCTACAGCAACCGGCTCGTCAACGACTTCTGCCGGGAGGGCCGCACCGACCTGGTCAGCGAGTTCGCCGAGCGGCTGCCGATGATGGTGATGTGCGCGATCCTCGGGATGCCGGAGGAGTACAACGACCGGATGGTGGGGGCCGCCCGGGACATGATCCGCGGCACCGCCACCGCCGTCGAGAGCAACGCCTACGTGCTCGCCGCGCTGAGCCGCCTCGTCGAACGGCGCCGCCGCGAACCCGCGGACGACTTCGCCACCTGGCTCGTCGAGCACCCCGCGGACATGAACGACCAGGAGGTCGCCGAGCATCTGCGGCTCATCCTGATCGCCTCCTACGAGTCGACCACCAACCTGATCGCCAACGTGCTCCGCATGGTGCTCACCGACCCGCGGTTCCGGGCCAGGCTCAGCGGCGGCCACATGACCGTCCCGGAGGCGGTCGAGCAGACCCTGTGGGACGAGCCGCCGTTCACCGCGGTCTTCGGCCGCTGGGCGGTCGGGGACACCGAGCTGGGCGGGCAGCGCATCAAGGCGGGCGACGCGATGATCGTCGGCATCGCCCCGGCCAACACCGACCCGGTGGTACGGCCCGACCTCAACGCCAACATGGAGGGCAACCGAGCCCACCTCGCGTTCAGCGGCGGCCCGCACGAATGCCCGGGGCAGGACATCGGGCGCGCCATCGCCGACGTCGGCGTGGACGCGCTGCTGATGCGGCTGCCCGACCTCGAACTCGCCGTGGACGAGAGCGAACTCACCTGGGTCGGCAACATCATGGGCCGCCACCTGACGCAGCTCCCGGCCGAGTTCGCCTCCCGTCCGCCGCAGGACGACCGGGAACCGCCGTCCATGGGCAAGCCGAACCCGGCCCGCCAGGACTGGGAGGTGCAGTCGGCGGTCCGCCACACGGCGCCGATCCCGGTCCGCGCCTCCGTGTCCCCGGACCCGGCCGGCACCGGTCCGACCGGGGCGACCGTCGCGGCCGACGGTTCCGCGGCCGCGCCCGGTGATGCCTCGGGCCTCGTTCCGCAGCAGCGCCGGCCGCCGGCCCCGGCCCGGCTGTGGAGCGTCGTGACGCGCTGGTGGAGCGGCCACTGACCTGCGGTGGAAGGTGACGACGGCCCGGCGGAAGGGGACCATCCGGTTTCCTTCCGCCGGGCCGTTGTCACCGTCGGGCGGCAGCACCGGCCCGTCGCACCGAGCCACTCGCGACGCCCCCACGTACCATGCGGAAGCGTGAAGCTGACAATTCTGGGTGGCGGCGGGTTCCGGGTTCCTCTGGTCTACGGGGCGCTGCTCGCCGACCACGCCGAGGGGCGGGTCTCCTCGGTCACCCTCTACGACACCGACCCCGACCGGCTCACCGCCGTCGCCCGGGTGCTCACCGAGCAGGCCGAGGGCATCGCGGACGCCCCGGCCGTCATCGCCACCACCGAACTCGACGAGGCGCTGCGCGGCGCCGACTTCGTCTTCTCCGCGATCCGGGTCGGCGGGCTCGCGGGCCGGGCCGCCGACGAACGGGTGGCCCTCGACGAAGGCGTGCTCGGACAGGAGACCGTCGGCGCGGGCGGGATCGCCTACGGACTGCGCACCGTGCCGGTCGCGGTCGACCTGGCCCGGCGCATCGCCCGGCTCGCCCCGCACGCCTGGGTCATCAACTTCACCAACCCGGCCGGACTGGTGACAGAGGCGATGGCCGCCCACCTCGGTGACCGGGTCATCGGGATCTGCGACTCGCCGGTCGGGCTCGGCCGCCGGATCGCCCGGGTGCTCGGCGCGGATCCCGACCGGGCCCGGATCGACTACGTCGGCCTCAACCACCTCGGCTGGGTGCGGGGACTGTACGTCGACGGCCGGGACGAACTGCCGAGGCTGTTCCAGGACCCGGAGCTGCTCGGCTCGTTCGAGGAGGGCAGGCTCTTCGGCACCGACTGGCTGCGGTCCCTGGGCGCGATCCCCAACGAGTACCTGCACTACTACTACTTCAACCGCGAGGCGGTCCGCGCCTACCAGGAGGCGGAGCAGACCCGGGGCGCCTTCCTCCGGGAGCAGCAGGAGGGCTTCTACGGCCGCATGAAGGACCCGGACACCCCCGCCCTGGCCACCTGGGACCGCACCCGCGCGGAGCGCGAGGCGACCTACATGTCGGAGAACCGGGAGGTGGCGGGGGCCGGCGAGCGCGAGGAGAGCGACCTCGACTCCGGCGGCTACGAGCAGGTCGCGCTGGCCCTCATGCGGGCCGTGGCCCGCGACGAACGGACCTCCCTGATCCTCAACGTCCGCAACCGCACCACGCTTTCCGTGCTCGACGCGGACGCCGTCATCGAGGTGCCCTGCCTGGTGGACGCGAACGGCGCCCACCCGGTCGCCGTCGACCCGCTGCCGTACCACGCGGTCGGGCTGGTCACCGCGGTGAAGGCCGTCGAGCGCGCGGTGCTGGACGCGGCGGCGAGCGGTGCACGTGCCGACGCCGTCCGGGCGTTCGCCCTGCATCCGCTGGTCGACTCGGTCTCGGTCGCCCGCCGACTGGTCGACGGCTACACCGGGGTCCACCCGGGGCTGGCCTATCTGAGGTAGCACGTCCTGTGACCGCCCCGCTGCCCCGCAGAGCGACCGCCGTCGGCGGTACGGTCACGCCGCCACGCCCTCCGTGAGTTCCGTCAGATCGGCGAGCAGCTCGGAGACGGTCACAGCGTCGAGGCCGCTGAAACGCAGCGTGTGGTCGCGGCTCTCCCGGTAGTCGTCGGGCCGGGTGTCGAGCCAGACCGTTTCGAGGGTCTGTCCGGGGTCCATGCCGACGGTGCCGGCGGCGATTACCTCCCGCAGCGCGATCACCAGGCAGCAGTCGTCGCCGAGCCGCTTGGAGATCCAGCGCTCCACGCCCGCGTCCTGTGGTACCCCTCGTTCCCAGCCGTGCCGCAGGAGTCCGAGGACCCTGCCGGCCGGAACCTGGAGCCCCTCGAAGCGCTTCAGCCGGTCGCTTCCCGCCTCCGCCTCGCTCAGCGTGAACACGCCGCGCCCGAGCTGTGCGAACGGCTGCTGGATCCCGTGGTCCGCGAACACCTCCGACCAGGCGGTCAGCTCCTCGCCGAGGTGCAGCGGATGTGCCGGTCGGACGGTCGCGTCCTCGGGCAGCGTGAAGGCCCCGGACCCGGCATCGGTGAAGGTGCGGTCCTCGGCGACCCGGAACGCGGTGTGCCCCTCGTCCGTCCCGCTCAGCCACACCAGTCGGCGCACCAGGTGCCACACCAGCGGATGGGCCACGAACAGATCGTGGAACTCCTGTGCCGACCAGGACCGGCCCGTAACCATCGCGGTCTCCAGTCGGCACACCTGGTCGGACGCGATGGTCCGCACGTCCCTCTTGAGCGCCGTGAAGCGCTTGCGCGTGGCCTGGGCCGACTTCATGTCGTCCCCGGAGCCGGGCGTCGGCAGGCCCTTGAGGAGCTTGCCGACGCCGTCCACGACGTACGGCCGCAACTGCTCGTCGAAGCCCACCGTGAACGTCCGGGTGCCGTAGTCGAGGACCGTCGAACCCTCCGCGTCCAGACCGAGGTCGGGCACCAGCCGGTCGGAGAGCTGTTCGCCGGTGAGGCCGAGATCCGAGGCCACTTCGGCGATCTTCTCCGTGGCCCGGATCTTCAGTGCCTTGGACTTCACTCGCTGGGAGATGTCGTGCAGGTGCCGGAGGGCGGCATCACCACCGATCGCTGCGAGCACATCGAGCCCTTCGACGGCCCGGTGGTGATCACCCTGGACGGGCCAGTAACAGATCACCGGGGTCAGCCGACGGACTGTCCCGGCGTCACCGAGCAGCCCCAGGGCGGACAGCGCCCATGATCCCTCGGCGGGGCAGGAGGCGAACTGCCACTGCTCGAAGAGCTTCCAGGCGAACTCGGTCAGAGAGGCGGGATCCGCCGTCCGCACGACATCGTCGAGCCCCGGATACACCTCGCCCGGCCTGGACATCGCCAGCATGGTCAGGACATGGCACACCGACTCCTGCGGCAGTGCTCCGCCGGAGCGGACGGCGATCGGCGGCAGCCGTGCGGGATCCGCCCAGCCCGGCAGGGCCGGCACGGCGACGGGCAGCGCCCGCTCCAGCGGATCGGCGGCCAGCAGCTCCGCCACCGCTTCCACCGCCAGGTCCCCGTGGCGTTCGGCGGCACCGTGCACGACGGCGTCGCCGTGCACCGCGGCGATCCGGAAGAGGGCCCTTTCGGCGGCACGCCGGGCCGGGCCGGCCTTCCCCACCGCGTCGGGCACCAGAAGCGGCGCAGCCGCGACGCCGTGCCGTTCGAACCAGGAACGGGTGAGGGCTCCCGTGGATTTGAGCCGTGCCGCCCAGGCGGCCATGTGCCGGGCGACGGTCACGTCGATGAACGGCAGCAGCAGCGGGGCCAGGGAGCTCGGCTGCCGGGGCACGGTCCGCAGCAGCAACGGCAGGGCGTCGAGCCCGAAGCGGGCGGCGATCGGCTTCAGCGTGTCCGAGCCGTTCCAGAGATCGGTCGGGTCCCAGACGGCGAGCGCCGGAGCGACCAGCTCCTCGGGCCCGTGCGCGTAGACCCACGCGGGCTGCAGGCTCGACGCGTTGAGGCCGTGCTGGAGGGTGGCGATCGTCTCCTCCCAGTCGTCGTCGCCGTCGAGCTGCCGCCGGTTGTACCAGGTCGTGGCCGCCGCCCACTGCTCCCGCTCACCGGGCAGCCATACCACCGCGGGCTCGGAGGCCGCCGTCAGGCCGGTCACCGCGGAACGCTTCGCCTTGCTCAGGGGCCGGGTCCACGGCGGCGCCGTCAGCACGGACGGCAGGGTGTCCGCGTCGGAGGCGTCGGCGACCCGGTTCACCGGGTTGAGGAGGGGTTCGACGATCTTCACGAGATCACTGTCGAGTGTCGGCAGTACGGCCTCCACGAGGCTGCGGTGGGCGGCGATGTGCCTCGGCAGCAACAGCTGTGCCGTGCTGTAGGTCCTGTCCGGACGGTCGCGCACATGTGCGGTCAGCAGGCGCAGCGCCCGTACCGGATAGCGGAGCATCGCCTGGGCGAGGGCGGCGTTGACCTGTTTCGTGTACGCCCGGTCGAGCAGCAGAAGGAACGCCTCGTCCGTCGGGACCTCCACGAGAGCGTTGGCGATCTGCCTCCTGCCGTCCGCGTCGGTGTAGGTGTTCTTCAGCCATTCGGCCAGTAGCGGGACGACGGCCGTGCCGATGCCCTCGGCCATCGTCGCGATCCGGGCCAGGCTCTGGCAGAGGCCCGGCAGGGGCGGGAACGCCGCAGCCTGCTCGGCGGAGTTGAGCGTGCAGTACACCAGGGACAGCAGGCCGTAGTCCTGTCCGGCGATCACTTCCGGATCGGTGCAGAGAGCGGCGACCCAGTCGGTCTCGCTCGGCGCCAGATAGGCGGTGGCGATCCTGCGGTGGGCGTCGGTTCGGCACCGGGTGAGCCCCTCGACCGTCGCGCGGTAGGTCTCCTCGTCCGTGGCGGCGAGCAGCGCGCGGACCCGGTCGGCTTCCGGGAACTGCGCGTTCGCCCAGTAGATGTAGTGAGGCCGGGGCAGCGCCTCCAGCCAGGGGCCGGAGCGCACTTGTCCACCCCGTTCCCAACGCGCCCGGACCATGAACAGCTCCACCGTGGCGCGGGCCGCGAACGGCAGGCCGTGGTCCCGCACCCAGCTGTCCACCCACGTCGCGGCAGTCGGCGAGGCGGGGCGGACGATGGAGGCCAGCCCCGCCGCCCCGGCCGGTGAGGGACAGCCCGCGAGGTGGTGCCGCACCTGGTCGACGAGTGCGGGATCGCTGCGGGGCGAGTCCAGGAATTCCTGGGTCAGGGCCATCTCTTCGGCCGTCCGGGCCGAGAGAGCGTCCAGGGCCTTTCGCTGCGGCCGGGCGGGGGTGCGGGCCACTCCGCCCCGGCGGGGATGGAGCAGCCGCTGCCAGCCGGCCGGCAGCACGAACGTGTCCTCGTCGGGCAGCGCCCGGGGCTGCCCGGTCAGGACACCGGCCCCGGAGGTGCTCGCCTCCGCAGCGGGACCGTCACCTGAGGGCGCCGCGGCCCCCACCTCCCGGTACCCCTTGCGTTCCTTCTCCGCCACCGACTTGGCCACCTGCGCGTCCGCCGCCCGCGCGGACGCGTACTCCTTCGTCTGCGTACGCCCGTCGCTCCCGCAGCGCCCGTGGCGCACCGTCACCACGGCCCCGTCCGCGCCGGTCTCCCAGAACTTCGACGCACTGCCCTCGACGTACTCCCAGCGACGCACAGGCCCGCCCCCTTCACATCCGGTCGACCCCTACTGCCACGGGTTTCTCGTTCAGTGGTTCCACAGTAGAGCCGGCCACTGACAACGCAGCGTGACCAGAGCCCCGGAGCGGGTGAAAGGGCGAGGCCGCCCTCCCGTACGCGGGCACCGGCGCCAGGCCGGGGCGTGAGCGGTGTGCTCCAGGTACGACTGGACAGCCCGAAGGGCCGGATCGTGGATGTGCGAGTACGCGGGTGGGGGGCGTCGCATCGTCGATGCGACGCCCCCCACCCTTGTCCCCGTCGGTCAGGGGGCGGAGGAGACCCGCGGGCCGCCCGCGGACGTCCACGAGGGCGTCACCCCGGTCACCTGGCAGACCATCAGGTAGAGCGGGATGGGCGGCGTGTAGGGCGTGCGGCTGTCGGGCTGATGGATCAGCCGGGGCCGCACCGCCGGGACGTAGGCGCCGCGCGCGTACGCCGCCTGATCGGGCCAGTCCAGTTCGAGATCGGAGCCCGACGGGACGATCCACCACCAGCGCTCCCCGTCGTCGAAGACACAGCCGGTACGCGGCAGATGAGACATCAGCCGGAAGCCGTACCGCGCCGGCACCCCCACCGCGTCGCAGCCCAGGGTCGCCGTGAGGGCCGAGGGGAGCGGGAGCTGCACCCGTCCGCCACCGGGGCGGCCCGGCTCACGGGGGCGACGGGTGCCCAGGAGATGGGACATGGCGTTCTTCAGCATGAGTGCTCCGAGCCGTGCGGCAGTTCTGCCCAGACGATGCGGCCCGAGCCGTCCCCCGCGTCGCGGGACCCCCAGGCGCTGCACATCGCGTCCACGAGCAGCAGGCCGCGTCCGTGCTCGTCGTCGGCGTTGCGGCACAACCGAGGTCCGCCGGGCTGGTGTCCTTGGTCCTGTACGGCTATGCGCAGCCGGTGGTCGAGGCAGCGCAGCTCGCACACGACGCGAGAGCTGGAGGTGTGCACCACCGCGTTGGTCACCAGCTCGGACACGATGAGGATCGCCGCGTCGTGGGCGTCGTCGTCCAGCCGCCACTCGTCCAGCCGGGCCCGTGTGAGCCGACGGGCACCGGCCACCGACTCCGGGTGCGCGGGCAGCGCGAAGCAGTACCGGAGCGCTTCCGTCCCGGGACTGAGGTCGACGAGCCGGGAGATGAGCGCACTGCCAGGTGCCACGACCGAATCCTCACAGTGGGGGCTGTGTCACGCTTCGCGATCTTGATGAAAAGAGGTGAACGCGACTAGTGAACTGGTTCACTCACCAACTGTCCCCCTGTCGCGAACACTTGGCAAGAGGCACTCTGAAATTTCCAGAGTGGCTGTGTCTTTGATGGCACGCGCATGGCACACTGCTCGCAAACAGCGCATGGGGAGGTCTGAAGTGAGTGAACCGCGGTCCGCCCCGACCGTGGGTCAGGTCGTTCTCGGCAAGCGCCTGCAGGATCTGCGGGAACGTGTCGGCCTGAGCCGTGACCAGGCTGCCAAGGTGCTGCGTGTCGCGCCCGCGACGATACGCAGGCTGGAGACGGCCGAGGTCGCCCTCAAGATCGCCTATGTGCAACTCCTCCTGAAGGCCTACGGGATCTCCGAGGAGGAGGCCGACGCCTTCGTCGTCCTCGCGGAGGAGGCCAACAAGCCGGGCTGGTGGCAGCGTTTCCACGACGTGCTGCCCGACTGGTTCAGCATGTACGTCAGCCTGGAGGGCGCGGCGAGCCTGCTGCGCATGTACGAACCGCACTTCGTCCCTGGGCTGCTGCAGACCGAGGACTACGCGCGCTCGGTGATGCGCACCGGGGCCGTCGGCCAGACCCGGCCGGAGGACATCGAGCGCCATGTGGCGCTGCGGATGGAGCGCCAGTCCCTGCTCACCCGGCCGGATGCCCCGCGGCTGTGGGTCGTGATGGACGAGACGGTGCTCCGCCGCCCGGTGGGCGCCCCGGAGACCATGCGCGCCCAGGTCGACCAGCTGCTCGAAGCGACCTCGATGCCCAACGTGACCGTCCAGATCGCCGAGTTCTCCACCGGCCATCACCCGGGCACCTACGGACCCTTCGTGCTCTTCCGGTTCGCCGTCCCCGAGCTCCCCGACATGGTCTACAGCGAGTACCTGACCGGGGCCGTCTACTTCGACGCCCGCCCCGAGGTGGCCTCCTACCTGGAGGTCATGGACCGAATGGCGGCCCAGGCCGCGACTGCACAACGCACGAAGGAAATCCTCCGGGGCTTCCGCAAGGAGCTGTGATGACACCCATATACAACGGCATGCCGGCCGCCGAACTCGGCTCCGAGGGCTGGTACAAGCCGTGGAGCGGGGGCAACGGCGGCAACTGTGTCGAGGCGATGAAGCTGTCCGACGGAAGAATCGCCATGCGCCAGTCCGCGGACCCGGACGGCCCCGCCCTGATCTACACCCACCGCGAGATCGCCGCCTTCATCCAGGGAGCCAAGGCCGGCCAGGCGGACTTCCTGCTGACGTGAGGTGACGTGAGGTGACGTGACGGAGAGCGGTCCGGTTGCCGGCCCGGTGCCGTCGCAGGCCACAATGGATCCATGTCCCGACGCACCGCACGCCCCCGGCGCCCGTCCGCCGGTGGCGCCCGTACCGCTCCAGTCGCTGAGATCACCGCGGCATCGCCCTGCCCGTGCGGGCTGCCCGCCGAGTACGGCGCGTGCTGCGGGAGGCTGCACGCCGGGGCCGCCGCGCAGACCTGCGAGGCGCTGATGCGTTCGCGGTACGCGGCCTTCGTCGTCCGGGACGCCGCGTATCTGCTGCGCACCTGGCACCCCGGCACCCGGCCGGACACCCTCGACCTCGATCCGGGGACGCGCTGGGAGCGGCTGGAGATCCTGGGGACGACGGAGGGCAGCGCCTTCCACACCACGGGCACGGTCACCTTCCGGGCGCACTTCAAGGACCACGGCCGCGCCGACTCGCTGTACGAGAAGAGCCGCTTCGTCCGGCACGAGGGCGCCTGGGTCTACGAGTCGGCGGTCTTCGCGGACTGATCGCGGGCGCGCGGGCCGCCGACGTCAGTTGAACACGGACACCCGCGTCCGGTGCAGGGTCGGCCTCTCGTGCTCGTCGACGAGGGCCACGGCCAGATCCGCGTACGAAAGGTGTGCCGTCGGCGAATCGGGCACGTCGTCCCCGCCGGTCCGGTAGCCGCCCGTCCTGATCCCGCCCGCCTCCAGCCGCGCGGGCGGCGTCAGCATCAGCCAGTCCACGGCGCCGCCATGGGTGCGCAACCGGTCGAGGCCCGCCGTGTGCGCGGCGGCGAACGGCCTGATCTCCCTGGGGAAGGCCTCGGGGTCGTCGAGCACCAGGTGCCCGCCGGCCGCCTTCAGGTTGGCGAACAGGCCGACCACCAGCAGTCGTCCCACGCCTGCTTCCGGCAGGCCCCCAATCAGCGCATCGGCCGCTTTGACGTAGAACAGCGGGTCGAGTCCGGCGAAGCCCTGCTCCGGTCCGGAGAAGGGGCTCACGGCGTGGACGACCGAGCCGTGGCCCCGGACGAGCCCGGCGATACCGGCGGCGTCCGTCACGTCGCCCTGCACCAGCCGCACACCGTCGTCCGTCGCGAGCCCGGTGTACTTGTCCGGGTCCCGCACCACCGCGGTGACCCGGTGGCCGCGCGCCCGCGCCTCGGCGGTGACCGCCCGCCCCGCCCGACCGCCCGCACCGAACACGACCACGCTGCTCATGGAACAGCCCCCTTCCGGCGGCGGCGATCGCCACCGAAAATGACGGTATCCACGGGATACTGGTTACTTCAAAGATACCGGGAGGCCCTCACGTCATGGATCACGAGCCGCTCGACCCCGCCATGTTCGATCCCGTGTGCCCGTCGTCACCGATCCCGGTCCGGATCGGTGACAAGTGGACCGCGATGGTGGTGCTCTGCCTCCAGGACGGTGCCCGCAGGTTCAGCGAGCTCCGGGTGCCACTGGCCGCCATCACGCCGAAGGTGCTCACCGCGACTCTGCGGGCGATGGAACGCGACGGCCTGGTCATCCGCACGGCCCACGAGGAGAACCCGCCCAGGGTCGAGTACGAACTGACACCGCTCGGCCGCTCCCTGCTCACTCTGATCGACGCGACCCGGAGCTGGAGCAGGGACCACCTGCCCGCGCTCCTCGAAGCCCGCAGGACGTACGAGGCGTCAGCCCGGCGGGCGCCGTAGTCCGCCCCGCTCTGCTCAGACCGGCGCGCCGGCCGGGGCCGCCGGGGACAGTTCCTGGGTGAGGTCCTCCGCCAGCAGCCGCTTGGCGATGACGTCGACCGCGGCGCGCAGGCGGGCGTCGTCCGGGCGTTCGCCGTCGTGGCCCAGCTGGTCGTTGAGCCAGGCCGCCCAGGCGTTCGTGATGGTCGCGGCCTCCCTGCTCCCCGCCTCCGTGTGGGCGAAGAGGTGGCCGTCCCCGGTGAGGTAGCCCTCCTCGATCATCCGGTCGAAGACGGGCACCAGTACCTCCGGCGGAAGCCGGTGCCGGGCCGCGATCAGCCGGAGCCCGGCGTGGCCGACCATCCGGGTGAACAGCTCGACCTGCATCACCGCCCAGGCCCCCGCCATGTCGAGCCGGGTGTCCGACTCCGCGATGATCCGCCGGGCCGTGTCCGGGTCGACCCGGCGCAGGACCTTGGCCACCGAGAATTCGAGCAGCCGTGCCGAGTCCCCGGTGCTCGGGGAGGCGAAGCCCTCGCCCATGTCGGTCGAGCCGGCCCGCACCGTGTCGCGCAGCTTCACCTCCTTCAGGAAGAGCGCCACGACGAATCCGAGCACCGCGACCGGCACCGTCCACAGGAACACCGTGTGCAGGGTGTCGGCGTACGCCTGGGCCAGCGCCGCCGTCTGCGCGCCGGGCAGTGAGTGGAGGCCCTCCGGGCTCTGCGAGGCCTTCACCAGCGCCGCCGGATCGCCGCCCGCCCGCGCCGCGGCGGCGATCCCGTCCTTGAGGTTGGGGCCCAGCGTGTTGGCGTAGATGGTCCCGAACACCGCGGTGCCGAAGGCGCTGCCGAGCGTACGGAAGAAGGTCACGCCGGAGGTCGCCGTGCCCAGGTCCGAGTAGTCGACGGTGTTCTGCACCGCGATCGTCAGTACCTGCATGGACAGGCCGATGCCGAGACCGAGCACCAGCATGTACAGCGACTCCAGCCACACCCCGCTGTCCGGGCCCATCCGGGAGAGCAGGAACAGGCCGACCGCCATGACCAGCGAACCGATGATCGGGAAGATCCGGTAGCGGCCGGTCTTGCTGACCACGTTGCCGCTGAAGATCGAGGCGACCAGCAGCCCGATGACCATCGGCAGCGTCCGGACGCCCGAGAGGGTCGCGGAGTCCCCGTCCACGTACTGCAGATACGTCGGCAGGAAGATCATCGCGCCGAGCATCGCGAACCCCACGATGAAGCTGAGGATCGAGCAGACCGTGAAGACCGGGTTCGCGAACAGCCGCATCGGCAGCATCGGTTCCTTCGCCCGGAACTCCACGAGGCAGAAGAGCGCGAGCGCGACCACTCCGAGCGCGAACAGCCCGATGATGACGGGGGAGCCCCAGGCGTACTGGTTGCCGCCCCAGCTCGTCGCCAGGATCAGCGAGCTCGCCCCGACCGTGACCATGGCGATGCCCAGGTAGTCGATGACCGGACGCCCGGCGGCCTTCACGGACGGGATGGTGCGGGCTGCGGCGATGACCACCACGATCGCGATCGGCACATTGACGTAGAACGCCCAGCGCCAGGTCAGATGGTCCGTGAAGAGCCCGCCCAGCAGCGGCCCGATGACCGTGGAGACACCGAACACCGCACCGATCGCACCCTGGTACTTGCCCCGGTCGCGCAGCGGGATGACGTCCGCGATCAGCGCCATCGACGTGACCATGAGCCCGCCGGCGCCGATGCCCTGGAGACCGCGCCACACGATCAGCAGCGTCATGTTCGTCGCGAGACCGCACAGGAACGAACCGGTGATGAAGATGATCGCGGACAGCTGGAAGACGATCTTCCGGCCGAACAGGTCGCCGAACTTCCCTACCAGGACCGTCGCCACCGTCTCCGCGAGCAGATAGGCCGTGACCACCCATGACATATGGGCGGCGCCCCCGAGGTCCGAGACGATCGTGGGCAGCGCGGTACCCACGATCGTCTGGTCCAGCGCGGCCAGCAGAATACCCAGCACGATCGTGGCGAAGACGATGTTCCGGCGGCGCGGATCGAGCAGGGGCGGCGCGGCGGCACTCTGCGCGGCGGGGGCGGTCTCGCTGGCAGTGGTCACGTTTGCACCCTCACACCGCGCCCCGTCACCCGCATGCCGGGCGCCGCCGGACGTGTCAGGCCGGCAGATCCCTGAGCGAGGCCTTCATCCGCGTGACGAACGCCTCCCGCACCGGCTCCGCCACCCGGTCCAGCGAGAGGTACGGGTTCAGGTCCTCCAGTTCGACGAGGAGCAGCTCGCCGTCCGCCGTCCGGCACGCGTCGATCCGCTGGATTCCGTGATCGAGGGTGTTCCACGCGACGAAGGACCGGGCGAACTCCAGGTCCGCCGCACTCGCCGCGTACGGCTCCAGCACCCAGCGCCGCTCCGGGTGCGGCGCGTGCAGCGCGTACTGGAAGTCGTGGTCCACGAAGTAGAAGGACACCTCGTAGCGGAAGTCGATCCGGGGCTGGATCAGCTGTGTCCCGTCCGCCTCAGGGCCCACGTCGGGACTCCGTACGAAGCGCAGCCCGGCCGAGTCGGCGCCCAGCTTCGGCTTGATCACGTATCCGTCGGCGTCCGGCAGCAGTCCCAGGTCCGCGACCCGGTCCACGGTGGGGATCACCGGATAACCGGCCCGGCTCAGATCGACCAGGTACTGCTTGCCCGCCATGTCGCCGCGGCCGGTCAGCGGGTTGTAGACCCGGGCGTCCAGTTCCCGGGCCCGTGCGCGGAACGCGTCGTACGCCTCCTGGTAGTGCAGTACCGGGCCGCTGTTGCGTATGACGGCCACGTCGAATCCGGCCAGCAGCGCGGCGGCGTCGCGCGGATGGCACAGCGCCGTGTCGAAGTCCTCGCGCAGCCGTGAGGTCAGGAAGATGTCCTCGTCGCAGTAGCGGCGACCGCGTGCCGCATAGGCCAGGTCGGTGACGAGGAGGAGGGACGGGCGGGGGCCGGTGGCCATGGTGTTCCCCAAAGCGTGTGCGAGCGGACGGGTGGTCAATAACCTGGACGGCGTTGCCCGTCAACGACCCTGGAGCGTCATGACGTCTGCCCCGCAAGAGTCGCTCGCCCCGCACGAGCCGCCGGTGCCCGACATTCTCTCGCCCGCCTTCGCCGCCGACCCCTACGGGGCCTACCGGATCATGCGCGACAGCGCCCCGCTGATCAGGCACGAGGCCACCAACAGCTACATCGTCTCCCGCTACGAGGACGTCGAACGGGTCTTCAAGGACAAGGCGGGGGAATTCACCACCGACAACTACGACTGGCAGATCGAACCCGTCCACGGCCGCACCATCCTCCAGCTCAGCGGCCGTGAACACGCGGTCCGCCGGGCCCTGGTCGCCCCGGCCTTCCGGGGTACGGACCTCCAGGAGAAGTTCCTCCCCGTCATCGAACGCAACGCGCGCGAGCTCATCGACGCCTTCCGCCACACCGGGGAGGCCGATCTCGTCGGGGCGTTCGCGACGCGGCTCCCCGTCCTGGTCATCGCGGACATGCTCGGCCTGGACAAGGCGGACCACGACCGGTTCCACGGCTGGTACACCAGCGTCATCGCCTTCCTCGGCAACCTCGCGGGCGACCCGGCGGTGGCGGCCGCCGGCGAACGCACCCGGCGGGAGTTCGCCGGGTACATGATCCCGGTCATCCAGCAGCGCCGGGCGGCCCCCGGCGGCGACCTCCTCTCCGCGCTCTGCGCGGCGGAGGTCGACGGCGTACGGATGAGCGACGAGGACATCAAGGCCTTCTGCAGCCTGCTGCTGGCCGCGGGCGGCGAGACCACCGACAAGGCCATCGCCTCGGTCTTCGCCAACCTGCTCACCCACCCCGAGCAGCTCGCGGCGGTGCGGCAGGACCGCGGTCTCATCGACCGGGCCTTCGTGGAGACGCTGCGCTTCACCCCGCCGGTACACATGATCATGCGTCAGGCCGCCACGGACGTGGAGCTCGGCGGCGGCCTGGTGCCCGCGGGGTCGACCGTCACCTGTCTGATCGGCGCGGCCAACCGGGACGCGTCCCGGTACCGTGACCCGGACCGGTTCGACATCTTCCGCACGGACCTGACCGGCACCACGGCGTTCTCCGCGGCGGCCGACCATCTGGCGTTCGCCCTGGGCCGGCACTTCTGCGTGGGCGCGCTGCTGGCCAGGGCCGAGGTGGAGACCGGGGTGAACCAGTTGCTGGACGCGATGCCCGACGTACGGCTCGCGGACGGATTCACCCCGTCCGAGCAGGGCGTCTTCACCCGGGGCCCGCGGTCGCTGCCGGTTCGCTTCACCCCGGTCGCGGGCTGAGACGGGGAGGGGCGGCGGCGCGGACGTCCGTGCCGCCGCCCCGGCGGCGCGCACGCCGCGGCGTCCGGACGGCGGGTGCCCCGTACCGCCTCAGCGGATGTGGCGTCCCGAGATCGCCCGCGCGATGACCAGGCGCTGGATCTCGCTGGTCCCCTCGAAGATGGTGTAGATCTTGGCGTCCCGGTACATCCGCTCGACCGGGTGTTCCCGGCTGTACCCGGCGCCGCCGAGGATCTGCACGGCCTTCTCGGTGGCGGAGACGGCGAGTTCGCCCGCCCGGAGCTTGGACATGGAGCCCTGCCCCGCGTCGAAGGTGCGGTCGTTGCGGGCCATCCACGCGGCCTGCCAGATCAGCAGCCGCACGGCCTCGATCTCGGTGCGGATGTCGGCGAGCGCGAAGGCGATCGACTGGTTCTCGATGATGGGGCGGCCGAACGCCTCGCGCTGACCGGCGTACTCCAGCGCGTACTCGTACGCCGCTCGCGCGATGCCGAGCGCCTGGGCGCCGACGGTGGGGCGGCTGACCTCGAAGGTCGCCATCGCCGCCTGCCCCTTGCCGCCCGAGCCCTCGCGGGCGCGGGCGAGGCGGGTGTCCAGCTTCTCCTTGCCGCCGAGCAGGCAGTGCCCGGGGACCCGGACGTCGTCGAGGAAGACGTCCGCGGTGTGCGAGGCGCGCAGGCCGAGCTTCTTGATGGTGCGGCCCGCCTCCAGGCCCTTCGTGGCGGGCGGCACGATGAACGCGGCCTGTCCGCGGGCGCCGAGCGCCGGGTCGACGGAGGCGACGACCACATGGACCCCGGCGATCCCGCCGTTGGTGATCCACGCCTTCTGGCCGGAGAGCACCCACTCGTCCCTGGCCTCGTCGTAGCGGGCCTTCGTGGCCATCGCGGAGACGTCGGAGCCGGCCTGCGGTTCGGAGACGCAGAACGCCGCCACCTTGGGGTCGTCCTCGTCGCCGTAGCACTGCGGAACCCACTCGGCGAGCTGGTCCGGCGTGCCGGAGGCGAAGATCCCGGCGACGGCGAGGGAGGTGCCGAAGAGCGCCATGCCGATTCCGGCGTCGCCCCAGAACAGCTCCTCGTTGGCTATCTGGAGGGAGAGCCCCGTCGGATCGCCGTACATGTCGGCCAGTGACTCGAACCCGTACAGACCGATCCGGGCCGCTTCCTGGATGACCGGCCACGGGGTCTCCTCGCGGGCGTCCCATTCGGCGGCCGCCGGGCGCACCACCTGGGCGGCGAAGCCGTGCACCCAGTTGCGCAGGTCCTGCTGCTCCTCGGTGAGGGCGAGGGAGAAGTAGCTCATCGGCTCAGGCCTTCGGGATGTCGAAGTAGCGGGTGAGGCCCGAGGCCAGACCGACGTCGCCGGCCACCTTCAGCTTGCGCATCATGAACATCGTCACGGGATTGCCGTTGCCGGAGACCAGTTTGAGGAACTCCGCGTCGCCCATCACCAGCGTCGTGCGGGGTTCGGCGTCGGAGCGGCCCGCGCTGACGGTGCAGACGCCGTCGGCTATCGCGGTCTCGTACACCTCTTCGGTGTCCCCGGTGATCTTCCAGCGGATCAGCGCCCTGAGCTGTCCGGCCGCCTCCGGGCGGAACTGCTGCCTCATCCGGCCGAAGACCTCTCCGAGCACCCGGGCGCGCAGTTCGCCGTGCATGACCTCGCCGAGCTGCCTGGCGGACAGGCCCTTCACGATCCGCGCGAACTCCGGCGGGGAGACGGCCGCGAAGTCGAGTGCGGCCAGTTCACCGGTGAGGTTGCCGCTGCTGTTGTCGGCCACGCCAGTTCCTTACTCTGAAGTAAACTTACTTTTGAGTAAGGTAAGCGCCGGGCAGCCCCTCCGCAAGCAGCTGCCGCCTCTTCGCAAGGGGTGCCCCCCGCGGTCACCAGGCGCTGCCGGGGCGCACCGTCAGCAGGGGGTGGTGGGCGGCCAGGACCTTGTTGGCGCGGGCCAGCTCCGACAGGGCCTGCTCGCGGTCCGCCTGGTCCTCGATGCCGAGCCGCGGACCGCGGAACCTGCGGACCTCGCGCGCGGCGCACTCGGCGTCGAACTCCGCCTCCAGGATGTGCTGCGGGATGCAGGAGCCGATCAGTGCGGCGACCCGGTCCGGGATCGGCACGGGGACGAGCAGGTGCGAGGCGGTCATGGGAGGTTCCCTCTCGAATGGTGGCCAGGAGGTCGAACGGTGCGGCCGCCGGGTGGGCGGTCGACTCCTCCATATAACGGGACGCAGTTCCGGGTTTCTCGTTGAGAACGTCTCCGTGTGGCAACCGTTTGGGAGTGACCGGGTATTTCGCCTTACCTGTAAGTAAGTTGACTCGCGGCGCCGGGCGTGATCCGACTGGAACCCGTCCCGGCCGCACGGTGCACTACAGCGCGGATTCCTCGCTTCGGGCGCGCAGTTGGAGCGCCCGCAGGACCGCCTCGGTGGAGAACCTGCTCTCTGGGTCGATCAGTTGTTCCCCGAAGATGGACTCCAGGTTGCGCATGCGGTAACGGACGGTCTGTGGGTGGACGTCGAGCAGCTCGCCCATGTGGGCCGCGGTGCCGCGGGTGTCGAGCCAGATGCGCAGGGTCTCGACGAGGCGTTCGCGGCGGTTGGCGCTGATTCCGGCGATGGGCGCGAGTTCCCGCCGGGCGAGCTGGTCGAGCAGGACCGGATCGGACAGCAGCCACAGGGTGATCAGGTGGTCCGCGCACAGGACGAAGGGCGCGTCCTCGATGACACCGGTGTCGACGAGTTCGAGGACCCGCCTGGCCCAGCGGATCGAGTCGGAGGCCAGAGCGGTGGGGACGGTCAGGCCGATCGCGGCGCGACTGCCCAGGAGCGACTGGTCGAGCATGGATCTTCGCGCGTCGTCGAGGGGGCCGGGGATCAGTAAGTGCGGCTGCGGATCGCTGAGATCGGCCAGGATGTCGCGGTCGGCGCTGACCCGGTCGAGCCTGGCCGGAGCGCGCACGGCGACGAGGGTGACCTCCTCGGGCAGCGTCCACCCGGTCTGTTCGCACAGCTCGGCGATGGCGGTACGGGGTACGGGGCGGCCGGCCAGGATCAGGTGGAGCAGGCGCCGGCGCATGGCCTCGCCCTGCTCGCCCGACTGCGACTGCACCTCCAGGAAGCCCTCGCGGGAGAGCGATTCGAGCTCGTCTATGTAGGCGAAGAGGGCGTCCGCGAAGCTGAGCATCAGGGTCGGTGAGAAGTTGTAACTGCGGCCGACCTTCTTCGCCCGTCGCAGCGCGACACGGGCACCGAGTCTGTAGGCGCCCTGGAGCGTTTCCATAGTGCGGCCTTCGTATGCCTCGAACCGTCCGAACCGGCGGCACATGTCGTCGCGCAACGAGGTCGATGTGGACGGTTCCGCGACCAGATCCACGAACGAGGAGAGGCTCTGTTCGACGCCGACGCGAATGGCCTGGCCGTTGGGTCCGCTGAGCAGGCGCGCGTATTCCGGATAGGCGCGGGTGACCTCGACGCCGATCTCTTTGATGAGGCTCGGCAGTTCGGGCCGCATGATGGCGGCGAACTCCTGGGGAAGCGGTCCCAGCGGGTCCCCTGTGTCCAATGGCGAAATGACTTCTCGCATGACGTGTCCCCTTGCTCTCCAGCGCCCGGTGGGGGGTGAGGCAGTGGGGGAAAGCGCTCCCACGAACCGACAGGTGCGTACCAAGTCCGCGATGAAGATAGACCAAGTCAGCTGTCGTGCCCACCACTTGTGCAAGATCGAAATGCAGGGGGCACACATCCTGGCCGCATCGTGGTGCTCCGGTGCAGGTAGGGCGGGAGTGCTCACTTCCGGACAATATTTTCAGCCGCCGGCTTCGTCATGGAAACAGGGGCTGCGGAGCGGCGGGGCGCCGGACTGTGACGCGAGGAGCGGATTCGGCCCGTGCAGTAAAACGGAGCCGGGCATTCAGCGATCTGTCTTTCCTGCTCACGGAGTGACAAAGAGCCGGTGGAAGCGGTTTCGGCCCAGGTGTGTGGAATGCCCCAGCCGGCTTCCGGTGCGCAGGGGACCGGCAGGAGCGGCGGCGCCCGGAAAGGGCCGGCGGGTGGATATGCGCTCCTCCGCCGGGAGAATGCTTCCGCCGCTGAGCCGGCCGGGGCCGCCGACCGGTGCTCTCCGTGTCCGCGCCGGGTGCCGTGGCCCCGGTCCGGGGCGGGTGGGTCCGGGCCCTCGTGGCGCGTCCCTGGTGCGGCTTCCCTTCCGGTGGGCCGTGGGTGACTCCGCGGCCGGTGCGACTGCCCGGCGCCGGCTCCCCGGCGGAACCGCGAGCGAGACTGCGCACTAAATGACAAGTGGTTCGGGAGAGTTAGTAAGCCGGGTACGAGAAAAGAACTCCGTGCGAGCAATTTCGACCAGCAGGATTGTGCTCGAAGTTTCTCGCAAGTAACGTCACGGCCTGTCACAGATTAGATGTGGCCGAGAGTGTACGTCTCCCCCTCGGAGAAGTGGTTCGTAGACGTTCTTCCTGCCCCTTGGGCAGCTGTGAAGCACGTCCCCGCAAGCAGTGCCACCCGCATTGTCGAATCGGAGGAACTAACTGTGCGTAATACCCTCAAGAAGATCGCCGTCACCACCGGCGTGGCTTCTGCGGCTGTCGTACTCGGTGCCGTCCCGTCCATGGCCCTCGCCGCCACCACGTGGACGGTCTCGCCCAACCCGGCTCCCTTCACCGCCGTGTCGACCAACACCGTCCTGTCGGTGAGCGGCATCCCGCTCACGTGTCCGACGGCGAGCGCGGGCGGTTCCGCGTTCAGCGCCACGGGCAACCCCGCCACGGTCGGCAACATCACCTCCGCCACCTTCGGCACGACGTCCAGCCCGTGCACGAGCGCGCTCGGCCCGGTGACGCCGGTCGCCACGACGACCCCGGCGTGGCAGCTCGTGGCCCAGGACTACACCTCCGGTGTGACCACCGGCTACATCAAGAACATCCAGGCCAAGCTCACCGTTCTCACCTGCAGCTTCAACGTCACCGGTGAGGTCAACGCCAAGTACACGAACAGCACCAAGAAGCTGTCGGTCTCCAACTCGAGCGCCCACCAGCTGACCGTCTCGGGCGCCACCGCCGCGTGCGCCGGGATCGTCGCCAACGGGTCCCACCCGACCTTCACGGGCGACTACAGCGTCACCGGGATCACGAGCATCATCGGCACCTGACGGACTGGGGCTGCCGGGCAGTCGAACGTTCAGCAGACCGCACCGCGGGAACCCTGCCGTGCGGTCTGCGCCGTCGATGGAAGGAAATGACGAGGGATGATGATGCGCGGGACAGCAGGGCGGAGCCGTGGGCGTGTGACGGCACGGAGCGGAGCCGTTCTGGCCGCGGTCCTCATGGCCGGAATGATCCCTGGCGCGCAGGCGTCCGCCGGGGATCGTGACGTCCACATCGACGTGAAGTACGGCTGCGACTTCCCCTCCGGAACCAGACCGGTCTCGGTCCGCGTGTCCGCGACGGTTCCGGAAGAGGGGGAGGTGGGCAAGCCCGTTCAGCTCAGGGACGTGAGCACCGAACTGGTTCTGCCCGAGGCCGGGCTGCCGGACCTGGCCGGTCTCGGGGAGGCGGGCGCCGAGGCCGAGACCAAGCTGACCATGGGTGTGGCGCAGGGCGATCACACTGCCGAGACCGTATGGATCGGGACCACCGGCGACCCGGTGGCCGTTCCGGACGCGGGGAAGTTCACCGTCACCTCATCCGGTGACGTTCCCTCGGTGACCGCGGGCTCGTCCGGCGGCCTCACCTTCACGGCGGGGAAGCTCACCGCGCTGCTGACCTCACCGAAGACCGCCGACCCGGCAGCCGAGCCCTCGGCCGTGATGCTGAACTGCGTCCCGGAGCCGGACCAGGTCCTGGAGCTCGGCACGGTACGGATCGCCGGAGACCCGCAATGGCCTTCGCCGCAGCCCTCCGCGACCGATGAGGACACAGCCTCCGGTGACAGCGGTACCAGCCGCGACGAGGCGACGCCGAAGGTGGACGACCCGGTGAAGCCGACCCTCCAGGACGGGAAGGCCCCGCCCTGTGTGGGCGACCAGGACGACCAGTTCAGCCTGAACGCCTATGTCACCGGCTACGCGAACGTGGCCAAGCTCAAGGCTGCCACGTTGTTTCCGGTCGCCTGCTCGCAGATCGAACAGGGTGCGACGGTGATCAAGATCGTGGACGGTCTCGTCCACATCTTCCAGGACTCCTCGGTGCTCCTGGACTACCGGGGCAAGCCCCAACTGCCGCCTGCCACAGGTACGTTCCTGACGTTCGGCTTCATGCCGACGACCGCGACCCTGGAGATGACCCAGATCCCGCCGGCCGACGGCCCGGACGGCAAGCCGTCGGCCAACATTCATTCCGACCTGAAGATCCTCAGCCCGGGAAACAGTGAGGGCACGACCACCATCGATCTCCAGCTCCAGTTGCGGCTGCACGACGTGAAGGTCAACGGCGTCGCCCTGGACGTCGGCGCCAACTGCCGTACCGAACGGCCCTTCGAACTGCCGCTTCGGGGGCGCATGGTCCTCAAGGACGGCGTCCAGACCGGATACACACTGGTCACGGGCGGTGTCCTCACCGGCCAGGTCACCCTGCCGCCGTTCTCGGGCTGCGGGGTCGGTGAGGACCTGGACGACATCTTCACCGCCTCCATATCGGGTGTACCCGGCTATGTGAAGCAGGTCCAGGCGCCGCCCTGTGCGGCGGCCCAGCACGACCAGGCGGTGTGCACGGAGGACAACCAGCCGGTGCACGTTCCCAAGCCGGAACGCTGAACCGGAACCTGTCCCCCTGTTCCCGTCGTCGCTGCCGAACCATTCCATTCGCTCAGCCCACCATGAATTGAGGGAGTAATGAGAGCTGTCCCGAAGAGATGGCGTACCGGCCTGCTCGCCGCCGGCGCCGCCGCGGTGGTCGCGATCCCGCTGACCCCTCTGTCCGCCTCCGCCGCCTCCGCCGCGAACCTCAACGGGGACTGGGCGCCCTTCTCCCGTTGCCCCGTCGACGATCCCGCCATGCTCGCGGCGGACGGCCAGGACTTCGTGGCGTCCTGTGTGTCCTCGTACTCGCCCAGCGGTTCCATCAAGCTGGGCAGCACGGAGGCCACCACCGGCGCCAACGACATGCAGTTCGGTGTCATCCAGGACACCGCCGCCGGTACGTTCAAGGTCGTTCCCCCGGCCGGCGGCTCACTCGTGGGCGCGCCGACGGCGATACCCGGCGGGCTGCTCGGGCTCATGTGCCCCAGTGACATTCCCGTGGTCACGGGCGTCTGCAACTCGATCACCAATATCAGCCTGAACAAGGTGATGGCGACGGTGGAGTCGGCCGGAACGCCCACCGAGTTCAACCTGACGGCCGGGCTCACCACCGGCCAGCAGATCGTCAAGCTGCCGGTCCGGATTCATCTGGAGAACCCGCTCCTCGGCTCCAACTGCTACATAGGCTCGGCATCGGACCCGGTGATCCTGCGTCCGCAGAACACCACGGCTCCGGCCATCGCCATCGAGCGGTTCGACGGCAACGGTACGCCCAACGCCAGCGACGGCTCGATGCTGAGGTTCGCGCTCACCGGGAACACCCAGGGCGACACCACGTTCTCCGTGCCGAAGGCCACCGGCTGCGGTCTGGGCGGAATCCTGAGCTGGGCGGTGAACCTGAAGACGGGCCTGCCGTCCTCCTCGGGGAACAACCACCTCACGCTCAACAACGCCTCGACGTACAGCGGCGCGCTCACCGCACCAGGGCTCGTCCTTCCCAACGCGGGCAAGGTGCTTTCCCAGAACTGGCACTCCGCGGTGAAGTAGCAACGCTTTTCACCGCAGTTCGACGATGCCCGCCCCGTCCGGGAAATCCGCCGGCGGGGCGGGCATCGTCATGGGCTGTTCCATCGGAAAGTGAGCACTCCGGATGACAACGAAGGCTCCGGAGCCACTCACTTTCCGACAACTCCGCAGGGGTCCCTGCTCACCTCCGTACAGAAACAGCACCGCTGTCGAGAAGCGCGCAAAAAGTTCAGGAACCGCTATTGCGGAGGCAGGTTACTGAGCCGTAGCGTCCCAGGACCAGGGGCGGCTCCCCCGCTGCCGGGGTCCAGCGGCCCCGATTCGCACGTCGGAGATCTTGCGCAGATTCCGACAAAGCCGGTGCACGGCTTTGTCATTCGGTGACAAGTGATCCACAACGAGCACCGTGTTCGTCGATTTCCGCTGTTCAACGGCTTGTCCTGGCGGTTTCTGCGGACATAACGTGCGCCTCCTGGTGCATGTGTGACGAGCCGCCATTGGATTTCTCTGAGCCGGAGCGCTGACAGATGACCACGTTCACCTATACGTCGAGGGAGGGCCGATGGGAATCGAAGTAGTCGTTGAAGGCCTCACGAAATCCTTCGGTAAGCAGAACATCTGGCAGGACGTCAGCCTCACCCTGCCCGCCGGCGAAGTGAGCGTGATGCTCGGTCCCTCCGGTACCGGAAAGACCGTCTTCCTGAAGTCGCTCATCGGACTGCTCAAGCCCGAGCAGGGACGCGTGCTCATCAACGGCGTCGACATGGTGAACAGCCCGGAGCGGAAGATCATGGAGACCCGGAAACTCTTCGGTCTCATGTTCCAGGACGGTGCGCTCTTCGGATCGATGTCCCTCTTCGACAACATCGCCTTTCCGCTGCGGGAACACACCCGCAAAAGGGAATCCGAAATCCGCCGGATCGTCATGGAGCGGATCGACATCGTCGGACTCCTCGGCGACGAGGACAAACTGCCCGGCGAGATATCCGGCGGTATGCGCAAGCGGGCAGGCCTGGCCCGCGCACTCGTCCTGGACCCGCAGATCATCCTCTGCGACGAGCCGGACTCCGGGCTCGACCCGGTCCGCACCGCCTACATCTCGCAGCTGCTCATCGACCTCAACGCGCAGATCGACGCGACGATGCTGATCGTCACCCACAACCTCGACATCGCGGCCACCGTCCCGGACAACATGGGCATGCTGTTCTGCCGCAACCTGGTCACCTTCGGGCCGCGCGAGGTACTGCTGACCAGCGATCTGCCCGTCGTCTCGCAGTTCCTCTCCGGCCGCCGCGAGGGGCCCATCGGCATGTCGGAGGAGAAGGACGCCGCCACGCTCGCCGCCGAGGAGGTCAACGGCTACGGGCAGGGCATCAGTTCGGCCAACGCCACCCGCACCGTCGTCCCGCAGCTGGAGCCTTCGCCGGGGCTGCCCGTCCGGCAGGGCGCGCTGCGCCGCCGGGAGCGGGTCATGTCGATGATGGGGCAGCTGCCGGAGGCCGCCCGTACGGCCATCCTGAACAGCTACAGCCCGGCGGCGGGCGGTGGACGCCCGTGACCGCCCCCATGCCGGTGCGGCCCCCGGAGCCCCCCGGGCCGCCCTCGGCCCGGTTGCCGGAGAAGGCGCCGGAGCAGAGACGCCCGAGCCGGCTGTTCGCGCCGCTGCGTGAGACGGGCAGGCTCTTCACCCTCGCCGGGACCGTGTGCCGCGAGACCTTCCGCCGGCCCTTCCAGGTGCGGGAGTTCATCGAGCAGTTCTGGTTCGTCGCCAGCGTCACCATCCTGCCCGCCGCCCTCGTGTCCATCCCGTTCGGCGCGGTCATCGCCCTCCAGGTCGGCTCCCTCACCCAGCAGCTCGGCGCCCAGTCGTTCACCGGCGGCGCCAGTGTGCTCGCCGTCATCCAGCAGGCCAGCCCGATCATCGTGGCGCTGCTGGTCTCCGGGGCCGCCGGCTCCGCGATCTGCGCCGACCTCGGATCGCGCAAGATCCGCGAGGAGCTCGACGCGATGGAGGTCATGGGCGTCTCGCCCGTACAGCGCCTCGTCGTCCCCCGGGTGCTGGCGACGATGCTGGTGGCCGTGCTGCTGAACGGACTGGTCTCCGTCGTCGGCACCCTCGGCGGCTACTTCTTCAACGTGATCCTCCAGCACGGCACCCCCGGCGCCTACCTGTCCAGCTTCTCCGCCCTGGCCCAGCTGCCCGACCTGTACATCAGCGAAATCAAGGCCCTGATCTTCGGCTTCATCGCGGGCATCGTCGCCGCCTACCGAGGCCTCAACCCGCGCGGCGGGCCGAAGGGGGTCGGGGACGCGGTCAACCAGTCCGTCGTCATCACCTTCATGCTGCTGTTCTTCGTGAACATGATCCTCACGGCGATCTACCTCCAGATCGTCCCCGCGAAGGGGAGCTGACCGATGTCGATGCTCAGCTGGCTCGACCGATCCGGTGACCAACTCACCTTCTACGTACGGGCACTGCTCTGGATACCCAGGACCCTGCGGCGCTACCTCAAGGAGGTGCAGCGACTCCTGGCCGAAGTCGCCTTCGGCAGCGGCGGACTCGGGGTCGTCGGCGGCACCATCGGCGTGATGATCGCGATGACGCTGGCCACCGGTACGGTCGTCGGCCTCCAGGGGTACGCGGCGCTCAACCAGATCGGCACCGCCGCGTTCACCGGCTTCATCTCCGCCTACTTCAACACCCGGGAGATCGCCCCGCTCGTCGCCGGACTCGCGCTCTCCGCGACCGTGGGGGCGGGCTTCACCGCCCAGCTCGGCGCCATGCGGATCAACGAGGAGATCGACGGCCTGGAGGCGATGGGCGTGCGCTCGATGCCCTACCTCGTCACCACCCGCATCATCGCCGGGGTCGTCGCCATCATCCCGCTGTACGCGATCGGACTGCTCTCCTCCTACGTCTCCTCCCGCTACGTCACCGTCCTGTTCAACGGGCAGTCGGCCGGCACCTACGACCACTACTTCAACCTCTTCCTGTCTCCGCAGGACGTGCTGCTGTCGGTGCTCAAAGTGCTGATCTTCAGCGTGATGGTGATCCTCGCGCACTGCTACTACGGCTTCCACGCCACCGGCGGACCCGCCGGGGTGGGGGTGGCCGTGGGCCGCTCCGTGCGCAACGCGATCGTGCTGATCAGCGTCACCGACTTCTTCCTCTCGCTCGCCATCTGGGGCGCCACGACGACGGTGAAGGTGGCCGGCTGATGAACACCCGGACCACGCGGAACACCCGCCGCAGACTCGCCGGAGTGGCCCTCCTGCTCGTGCCCGCCGTACTCGTCTGGGTGTCGATAGCGGTGTACAACAAGGACTTCACCGACGACGCGACCGTGACGGTACGGACCGGAAGCGTCGGCAACGAGATGCACGACAACGCCGACGTGAAGCTGCGCGGAGTCGTCATCGGGCAGGTCCGCGACATCTCCGCCGACGGCGAGGGCGCCCGCCTCACCCTCGCCATCCAGCCCGGCAAGCTCGACCGGATCCCCGCCGACGTCACCGCCCAGATGCTGCCCACCACCCTCTTCGGGGAACGGTTCGTGGCACTCGTACCGCCCGCCGTACCGTCCGCGGACACGCTCCGGGCCGGAGCCGTCATCCCGCAGGACCGCTCCAGCAACGCCATCGAGCTGGAGGAGGTCCTCGACAACGTCCTGCCGCTGCTGACCGCAGTACAGCCGGAGAAGCTCTCCGCCACACTCAACGCGGTCTCCCAGGCGCTCAAGGGACGCGGCGAGAAGCTCGGTGACACCCTCGTCAGGCTCGACGCGCACCTCCAGAAGTTCAACCCCCAACTCCCCACGCTCAACGCCGACATCAAGGAGCTCGTCAAGGTGAGCAGGGTGTACGGGGACGCCGCACCCGATGTCCTGGACGCGCTCACCGACTTCACCACCACCAGCGGGACGCTCGCGGACCAGCAGGCACAGCTCGCCGACCTCTACGGTTCCACGACCGCCTCCGCGCAGGACCTCACGACGTTCCTCCAGGAGAACAAGGACAACCTGATCCGGCTCTCCGCGACCGGCAGGCCGACGCTGGAACTGCTCGCCAAGTACTCCGACGAATTCCCCTGCACCCTGCGGACCATGGCCGGATTCGTCCCCGCGATGGACAAGGCGCTCGGCAAGGGCACCGGACAGCCCGGCCTCCACGTCACCCTCAAGGCCGTGAAGTCCAAGGGGAAGTACGTGGCCGGCAAGGACACCCCGGTCTACGACGCGACCGGCGGACCGCACTGCTACTCGGTGCCGTACGTCGGTACGACGGAGCCGACGGCGGCCGGGCGGGCCGCGGCGTCCCCGGCCCCCGGCGACAAGGCGGCGGCGGACCCGCCCGCCGACAGCGGCCGGAAGGCGACGGACACCTCCCTCGGCATGCCCAACTCCCCGCAGGAGAGCCGGCTCGTCAACGAGCTGGTCGCTCCCTCACTGAAAGTCCAGCCGCAGAGCCTGCCCGACTGGAGCAGCGTGCTCATCGGCCCGGCCTTCCGCGGTGCGGAGGTGAAGCTCAAGTGAAGCGCCGCTCCCTCGCGGGACCGCTCGCGAAATCGATCGTCTTCATCCTGGTGACCGTCCTGGCCACCACCGTCCTGGGGCTGTCCATCGCCAACACCGGGGTCGGTGACACCACCTCGTACAAGGCGAGGTTCACCGACGCCACCGGGCTGATCGTCGGTGACAGCGTGCGGATCGCCGGGGTCAAGGTCGGACAGGTCGAGTCGATCAAGGTCGCGGACAAGCGGCTCGCGGAGGTCGGCTTCGCCGTCCGCAAGGGGCGCAGCCTCCCCGCCTCCGTGACCGCGTCGATCAAGTACCTCAACATGGTCGGCCAGCGCTACATCGACCTCGACCGGGGCGCCGGACCGGTCGGCCGCAACTTCCAGGCCGGAGCGACGATCCCGCTCTCGCGCACCACACCGGCCCTCGACCTCACCCAGCTCTTCAACGGCTTCCAGCCGCTCTTCGAGGGACTCTCCCCGCCCGACGTCAACCAGCTGGCCGGCTCCATCGTCCAGGTGCTCCAGGGCGAGGGCGGCACCGTCGACAGCATCCTCCAGCACGTCGGCTCACTGACCTCCACGGTCGCGGCCAAGGACAAGGTGATCGGTGAGGTGATCAAGAACCTCAACACGGTCCTGAAGACCGTGAACGACCGGGAGGCCGGCTTCAACGACCTCGTCGACACGCTCCAGAAGCTCGTCACGGGCTTCTCCGGCGACCGCAAACCCCTCGGGCAGGCGGTCACCGCGATGGGCGCGCTGACCACCGTCACCGCAGGGCTGCTCCAGGACGGCCGGGGGCCCCTCAAGGCCGACATCAAGCAACTCGCGCGGCTCTCGGACCAGTTGGGCAAGGGGACCCCGCAGATCGAGAGCTTCCTCCAGAAGACCCCCGCCAAGATGGAGGCGATCAGCCGACTCGCTTCGTACGGCTCCTGGCTCAACCTCTACCTCTGCGAAGCCAAGGTCAGCGGTGTGACGACAGAGGACGGCAGCGTGCCGCCCACCGGCATCGCGATCACCCAGCCGAGGTGCCTGGCATGAGAATCAAACCCCTGCGGGAACGCAACCCCGTCGCCATCGGCATCGCCGGACTGCTCGTCCTGGCCCTCATCGGCTTCGGCGCCTACCGCGCCGACTCTCTGCCCTTCATCGGCGGCGGCACCACCTACACCGCCGACTTCACCGAATCCGCCGGGCTCGGCTCCGGCGACGAGGTACGGATCGCCGGCGTCAAGGTCGGAGAGGTCACCGGCGTCTCGCTCGACGGCGACAAGGTCAAGGTCAGCTTCCGGGTGAAGGACGCCTGGATCGGCAACTCCTCCACCGTGGGCATCGCCATCAAGACCCTGCTGGGCGACAAGTACCTCGCCGTCGACCCGCTCGGCACCGGCCCCCAGGACCCGGACCGGCGCATCGCCGCGAGCCGTACCACCTCCCCGTACGACGTCACCCAGGCGTTCAACGGACTCGGCGAGACCATCGGGGAGATCGACACCAAGCAGCTCGCCAAGAGCTTCGAGACGATCTCCGCCACCTTCAAGGACTCACCGCCCGACGTGAAGAGCGCCGCCGACGGGCTCTCCGCACTCTCCAGGACGGTCTCCCAGCGGGACGCGCAGCTGGCCACCCTCCTCAAGGGCAGCAAGCAGCTGACGAAGACCCTCGCCCACAAGAAGAGCAGCTTCGAGACCCTGCTGGAGGACGGCAACCTGCTCCTCGGCGAGATCCAGGCCCGCCGCGACTCCATCCACCTGCTGCTCACCGGCACCCAGGAGCTCGGCACCCAGCTCACCGGACTGGTCGCGGACAACAACAAGCAGCTGAAGCCCACCCTGGAGTCGCTCGGCCGGGTCACCGCCGTCCTGGTCAAGAACCGCAAGAGCCTCGACAAGGTGCTGTCCCTGACGGGCTCCTACAACCGGCTCGTCGGCAACACCCTCGGCAACGGCCGCTGGCTCGACAACTACGTCTGCGGAGTCGTGCCCAGGGACTACCTCCCCGCCGGCACGCCCCCGGCGACCGGATGCATGCCACCCAAGCAGCAAGGCGGCCGCTGACATGAGAATCACGCGCATCGTCGGCATCGGCGCCGGACTCGCCGTCGTGGCCGTCGCGGCCACCTCGGGGGTGATGGCCATGGACGACGAGGGCAAGACGACGGTCACCGCCTACTTCGACCAGGCCACCGGCGTGTACGCCGGATCCGACCTGCGGATCCTCGGCGTGAAGGTCGGCACGGTCGAGTCCGTGCGGCCCAAGGGCGAGGAGGTCGAGGTCAGGCTCCGCGTCGACAAGGGCGTCAAGGTGCCCAAGGACGCGCACGCCGTCGTCGTGGCCCCCAGCCTGGTGGCCGACCGGTACATCCAGCTCGCCCCCGCCTACCACGGGGGACCGCTGCTGGCGGACGAGGCAGAACTGCCCGCTTCGCACAACGCCACCCCGGTCGAGGTCGACCAGCTGTACGCCTCCATCACGGAGCTCTCCACCGCGCTCGGCCCCGACGGGGCCAACTCCGACGGCGCGCTGGCCAGGCTCCTGGACACCGGGGCCAAGAACCTCGACGGCAACGGAAAGGCGATCGGGAACTCCATCGAGCAGTTCGGCAAGGCGACGAAGACCCTCGACAAGAGCAGCGGGAACCTCTTCGACACCCTGTCCTACCTGCAGACCTTCACCACCATGCTGAAGGACAACGACGGCAACGTCCGCAAGGCAGAGCAGCAGCTCAACTCGGTCACCGGATTCCTGGCCGACGACAAGGAGAACCTCAGCGCGGCCCTGAAGGAACTGGGCACCGCCCTCGGCCAGGTCAAGACCTTCATCAAGGACAACCGCGGCGTCCTGAAGGCGAACGTGGACGCCCTGGTGCCGATCACCCAGACCCTGGTGGACCAGCGGGCCTCGCTGGCCGAGTCGATGGACACCCTGCCGCTCGCCGCGGACAACGTGATCAAGGCCTACGACCCGTTGAACCGCACCATCAACGGCCGCACCAACCTCAACGAACTCTCCATGGGCGGACCGCTCACCGACGAGTCCGCAGACCTCAGCGGACTCACGCCGGTGGGCGCCACCCGGCAGAAGGCGCTGCCCTCGCTGCCGCTGCCCGCGGTGGGCACCGTCTACGGCACCTCGGAGAAGTCCGCCACGCAGAAGAAGGGGGCGAAGCGATGAGCCGCTTCCCGCGCCGGCCCGGCGCCCGTGCGACCGGCGTCGCCGCCGTGCTGGCGGTGGGCGTCGGCCTGGCCCTGATCGCCACCACGGTCGACCTGCCGACGTTCACCGGCATCGACCAGGTGCCGCTGCCCGGCGGCGCGGACCTCGGCGACCACCCGTACGAGATCACCGCCGAGTTCGGGGACGTGCTCAGCCTCGCCCCGCAGTCCTCCGTGAAGGTCAACGACGTGGCCGTCGGCCGCGTCACCAAGATCTCGCTGGCCTCGGGCAGCTGGAACGCCAAGGTGACCATGCGGGTCAACGGGGGGATCAAACTCCCCGCGAACGCGTACGCGCACCTGGAACAGTCCAGCCTGCTGGGTGAGAAGTACATCCAGCTCTCACCCCCCGCGGCCGGCACCGCAAAGGGCGCCCTCGCGGACGGGGACCGCATCCCGCTCACCCGGACCAACCGGAACCCGGAGGTCGAGGAGGTGTTCGGCGCACTCTCGATGCTCCTCAACGGCGGCGGCATCAACCAGCTCAAGACCATCACCACCGAGCTCAACAAGGCACTGGCCGGACAGGAACCCCAGGTCCGCTCCATGCTCAAGCGGGTCAACACCCTCGTCACCAACCTGGACGACCACCGGGCGGACATCACCGACGCCCTCGACGGCGTCAACCGGCTGTCCGCCACCCTCGCCACCCGCAAACAGGACGTCGGCACCGTCCTCACCAAGCTCAGCCCCGGCATGAAGGTCCTGGAGAAGCAGCGCGGCTCGCTCATGACCATGCTGCGCTCGCTCGACACGCTCTCGACCGTCGCGGTCGACACGGTGAACAAGAGCAAGGCCGACATCGTCGCCGACCTCAAGGCCCTCACCCCCACCCTCCAGGCACTCGCGGACTCCGGCCAGGACCTGCCCGACTCCCTCCAGGTGCTGCTCACCTACCCGTTCACCGACGAGGTGCTGCGCGGGGTGAAGGGCGACTACCTCAACGTCTACCTGGATGTCACGGCCCTGCCCGGCACCCAGATCATTCCGCCGATCATCCCGGCCGGCGGCGCCGCGCCCCCGGCCGCGGGGGGCACCAACGCCCTGAAGTCCGGCACCGCACTGCCGCTGCCGCTTCCCTCGGTCACGGGACCGGCCACGAAGGGGAGCAACCGATGATCACCCTGGCCATCCGGCTCAAGAACATCGCCTTCCTGATCATCGCGGTGCTCGTCCTCGGCTACCTCGGGGTGCGCTACGCCGACCTCGGCCACTACGTCGGCATGCGCAGCTACTACACCGTCAAGGTCCAGCTCCCGCGGACCGGCGGCCTGTTCACCCACTCCAACGTCACCTACCGGGGCGTGTCCGTGGGCCGGGTCGGTCCGATCGAGCTCACCGACGACGGCGTGGAGGCCGAACTCCGCATCGAGAAGGACGCCCCACGCATCCCGGACGCCCTGAAGGCCGTCGTCGCCAACCTCTCCTCTGTGGGCGAGCAGTACGTCGACCTGCGGCCGACCCGCTCCCAGGGCCCTTACCTGGCTAACGGCTCCGTGATCGACCAGGCCGACACCACGGTCCCGGCGCCCGTCACCGATGTGCTCACCAGCGTCAACGACCTCGCCGGCTCCGTCGACCTGGAGTCCCTGCGCACGGTCGTCGACGAATTCGGCACCGCTTTCGAGGGGCGCGGCGACGACCTCCAGGTCCTGCTGGACACCAGCAGCGACTTCGTCCGGGCGGCCGACGACGCGCTGCCCGTCAACACCCGGCTGATGATCGACGGAGAGACCGTGCTGCGCACCCAGGCCGAACAGGGCGACGCGCTGAAGGGCTTCGCGTCCGGTGCCAAGGAACTGGCCGCGGAGCTCAAGGGATCCGACACCGATCTGCGCAAGCTGATCGCCGTCGCCCCCGCCGCCACCGGCCAGATCAGCGGACTGCTGCGGGACCTCGACCCGAGCTTCGGGGTCGTGGTCGCCAACCTCCTCACCACCTCGGACGTGGCCGTCACCCGGCAGCGCGGACTGGAGGAACTGCTGGTGAGGCTCCCGGAGGTCGCCGCCGTGGGCTCCAGCGCAGTCGACGAGAACGGGGCCAGGTTCGGCATGTCCGTCACCTTCTTCGAGCCGCTGCCCTGCACCTCCGGCTACGGCGGTACGACCTACCGCAACGGCCTCGACGTCACGGCAGGCCCCGCGCTCAACACCAAGGCCCGGTGCGCCTCTTCGCCCGGAACCGGCATCAACGTCCGGGGCAGCGCGAACGCGCCGAAGGGCGGGGCCCTGCCCCCGCCCGCCAAGCCCGGCTCGATGCTCCTGGGCGCAGACAAGGCGGCGGACCGGCTGCCCGGGGCGCTCGGTGTCACCCCCGACACCGCCCCGGCCGCCGACGGCATGGCCGGACTGCTGGGCCTCGGTCAGGGAGACGGCTCATGACCGCGCGTACGAGAACCTCGATCGGCTGGGCCGCGCTGCTCGCCGCCGTACTCGTCTGCGCACTCGGCGGCTGGTCGTACGCCCAGGCGCGCGGTGACGACGACCTGGCCTACGCCAAGAGCCGGGACACCGCGCTGGCCGACGGGAAAGCCCACCTCGCCCGGCTCAACAGCCTGGACGGCAAGGACGCCAAGAGCGTGGACGCCGGACTCAGCGGCTGGCTCGGGTCCTCCACCGGCCCCCTGCACGAGCAGCTGAAGCGCACCCGGACCAAGGACGCGAGCGAGCTGACGAAGTCCGGCTCGACGGCGCGCGGCAAGGTCACCGACGCGGCGCTCACCGCGCTCGACGAACGGACCGGAACGGCACAGATGATCGCGACGGTCGATGTCCAGGTCACTCCGCGCACCGGAAAGGGCGGCACGGAACGCAAGCGGTTCGAGGCCACCCTCGCCCGGACCGCGGAGGGCTGGAAGGTCAAGGCACTGACGGCGATACCGGTCGGGAGCGGCACATGAGGCGACAGGGCGGGGCGACGGCCGTGACCACCCCAACGGAGGGGCCGGCAGCGGGGGACCCGGTAGCGGAGGCCCTCACCACTGAGGAACCGGCTGCGGAAGACCTCGCGACGGAAGACCCCGCGACGGACGAGACCGCGACGGACGAGACCGTACCGGACGAGGCACCACCCGGTGCGGGCCACCGCAGGCTGCGCCTCGTGGCCTGGACACTGGTCGCGGCGCTGCTCGTCGCCGGAGGCGGGCTCTTCGTCATGGGCCGCCAGCTGCGCGACACGCCCGCCACCTCCAACGCGGCGCTCACCGACAGCGAGGCGACGACCCGGGTCGCGGGAGACGTCACCAACGCACTCGGCAAGGTCTTCTCCTACAGTCCCTCGGCCACCGCCGTCACCAAGGAGTCAGCAAAGCAGCTGCTGGCGGGCAAGGCACTCCAGCAGTACGCGGCGCTGTTCGGCCAGGTCGAGAAGCAGGCCGCCGAACAGAAGCTCACCCTCACCACCCACGTCGTACGGGCCGGGGTGACCCGGCTGACCGACGACAGCGCCCATCTGCTCGTCTTCCTCGACCAGGTCTACGAACGCCGGGGCAAGACCGCCAGCACGGCGGCGGCGCAGCTCTCCGTCACCGCCCAACTGCGGGACGGACGCTGGACGATCGTCGAGATCACCTCCAGATAGCGCAGCAGTACGGAACACCGAACAGCACAGCACAGGGTCGGCCGGCAGGGAGAGGCAGCAATGGCACGGGTACGGATGACGAGGAATCCGCTGGTGGCGGCGGCGATCGTGCTGACGGTCGCGGCGGCGGTCGCGGCGGGCTGGGGCGGGGTGTCCCGGTATCAGGCATCGCACGACGACTCGGCGGCGTACGCGCAGACCCGCGACGACGCGCTGGCAGCGGGCGAGCAGGCCGTGCAGAACATGAACACCCTCGACCACCAGAAGCTCGTCCAGGGGCTCGACAGCTGGGAGGACTCCACCACGGGCGACCTGCACCAGCAACTCGTTGACGGGCGGGACGCGTTCGTGAAGCAGATCAAGGAGGCGAAGACCGTCAGCACGGCCAAGGTGCTGTCCGGTGCGGTCACCGAGCTCGACGACCGGGCCGGCCGGGCCGGGGTCATGGTGGCGCTGCGGGTGACCGTCACCGCGCCGAAGGGCAAGCCCGCGGTGAAGGAGAGCCGGATGCTCGGGCAGCTCACGCGCACCTCCGAGGGGTGGAAGCTCAGCGCCCTCGGTCAGGCGCCCGTCGGCAACACCGCCGGCTGACGCCACCGACTCCCACCCCGCACCGAGAGGACCCCCGGACATGTCGACGACCCGTCACCTCGTCAACCGGCAGCGCCGCCTGGCCACCGTCGCCGCGGCGGAACGCACCGCCACGCCCACCGCAACGCCCACCACCGTGCCCGAGCCCGCCGGTCCGGACACCGAGTCCCGGTCCGAGAGCGAACCGGCGGGCGAACCGGAGGCGGACAAGGAGGAGAAGGCGGAGGAGGCGCCGCGGTCCGCGGGTCCGCTGCGGCTGCGGGTCTCACTGCCCGCCGTACTGTGCGTCCTGACCGTGCTGCTCGGTTCCTTCGCCGCGTGGTCGTTCACCTCTGCGGGCAGCCTGCGCGACGAACCCGGCCGGCAGAACACCGCCCTCACCGACATCAGCCGCACCAGCGAGGTGAAGGGGCAGATCACCGAGGCGGTGGGCGCGGTGTTCTCGTACAACTACGCCTCGCCGGCCAAGGCCGACACCGCGGTGAAGACCTACCTGGTGGGCAAGGCGGTCCAGCAGCACAAGGACATGCTCGCGGAGGTACGGGCCCAGGCGCCCAAGCAGAAGCTCGTCCTCACCACGACCGTCACCGAGAGCGGTGTGGAGCTGCTCGACGGCGACCGGGCCCGGCTGCTGATCTTCGCCGACCAGAGCAACACCCGTACCGGCAAGTCGCAGGAGACGACCTACGCCGCGGCGATGTTCGCCGTGGACGCGGTCCGCCGGGGCGGCAGCTGGCGGATATCGGCCATCGACACGTTCTCCCGGTGACCCGGGGGAGAGGAGAGCACGCATGAGGTTCAACGGCACCATGCGCCGCGGACTCGGCGGCACCGCCGCCGCCGTCGCCGCGATGGCAGCGCTCACCGCCTCCCAGGGACCGGGGCTCGTGGCGCACGAGGAGACGGCGAAACAGCGCCAGGAGCCCGACGAGGTCAGGTGGTCGGAGGTCCCCAACGATGACTCCTACCACACCGAACTGCCGCCGCTGAAGAGCCCGGAGCCCCCGAAGCCGGGCGTCAAGCGGAGCCCGGTCGTCGTCGCTTCGTGGGCCCAGGCCGGGATTCCGGCCACCGTGCTCGACGCCTACCGCAAGGCGGAGACCGCGATGCGGCGCAGCGATCCGGGCTGCGGGCTGCCGTGGCAGTTACTGGCCGCCATCGGCAAGGTCGAGTCCGGACACGCGGGCGGCGGCAGGGTCGACGCCCATGGCACGACGCTCTCCCCGATCCTCGGCCCGGTACTCAACGGCGCGGGCTTCGCCAACATCTCCGACACCGACGGCGGGGCGTACGACGGGGACAGGACCTTCGACCGGGCGGTCGGCCCGATGCAGTTCATCCCGTCGACCTGGGCGCACTGGAAGCGGGACGGGAACGGCGACGGGCGCAGCGATCCGGGCAACGTCTACGACGCGGCCCTGGCGGCGGGGGCCTACCTCTGTGCCGGATCGCGTGATCTGACGGTACGGGCCGGTCTCGACGCGGCGATCCTGAGCTACAACCACTCGGACACGTATCTGCGCACCGTGCTGTCGTGGCTGGAGTTCTACCGCAAGGGCACCCATCCGGTCGCCGACGGCGAGGGCCCCGTGCCGAAGAGCCCCGGCGCCGGGAGCCCGAACGAGCCCAAGCATCCCGTGGGCGGGCCCGGCAGCGAGAAGGACGGCGACAACGGGGGCATCGAGGTCGGCCCGCAGCCGGGCCACACGAAGACCCCGCCGGCATCGGCGTCCCCTGACCCCTCGCCCGGCGATTCCGGTTCCCCGGACCCCGGCGGCTCCACGGATCCGGGCTCTTCACCCGATCCGACCGACAGCGGATCCACCCCGGACCCCGGCACCAGCCCCGACCCGTCCACCACTCCGGATCCCGACCCGAGCACCACGAAGCCCGATCCGGGCTGTACGACGGACGCCCCGTCGCCGGACCCGACCGACACGGCCGGGTCCACCGAGTCGCCGTCTCCGGAGCCGAGCACGACCCCCGAGCCCTGCACCACGCCCACGGTGCCGCCCGCCGCCGGCTGAGCCCCGGCGGGGCCGTTCAGCCGCCACCGGCCGACAGCACGGAGGCGAGGTCGTACCGCACCACCTCTTCCAGCTGCTCGTACGTGCAGCTGCCGGGGGCGCGGTCCGGCCGCCACCGGCGGAACTGGGTGGTGTGCCGGAACCGGTCACCCTCCATGTGGTCGTACGCCACCTCGCAGACCCGCTCCGGGCGCACCGGCACCCACGACTGGTCCTTCTTGCCGGACCACCGGCTCGGGGTGCCGGGCAGCCGGGCGTGCTCGTGCGCCTCGGCGTCCTGCCAGGCCCCCCAGGGATGGTCGGTGAAGTCCGTGACCAGGGACTCCAGTTCGGCGACGAGCTCCGCGCGGCGTTTCATCGGGAAGGCGGCGCACACCCCCACGTGCTGGAGGACGCCCGCCCCGTCGTACAGGCCGAGCAGCAGCGATCCGACGACCGGGCCGCTCTTGTGGTGGCGGTAGCCCGCCACCACGCAGTCGGCGGTCCGCTCGTGCTTGATCTTGTACATCACCCGGGTGTCCGGCCGGTAGGGCAGGTCGAGCGGTTTGGCGACTACCCCGTCGAGACCCGCCCCCTCGTACCGGTCGAACCACTCCTGGGCGACGGCCGGGTCGGTGGTCGCGGGCGCGAGGTGGACCGGGGCGGAGGCGGCGGACAGCGCGGCCTCCAGCACCTTTCTCCGATCCGACTGCCTCGTACCCATCAGCGAGTCGTCGCCCACCGCGAGGACGTCGAAGGCGACCAGGGAGGCCGGGGTCTGCTCGGCCAGCAGCCGCACCCGGGAGTCAGCGGGGTGGATGCGCTCGCTGAGCCGCTCGAAGTCGAGCCGGCCCCCGTGCGCGATCACGATCTCGCCGTCGATCACACAGCGCTCCGGCAGGTTGTCCCGGACCGCCGTGACCAGCTCGGGGAAGTAGCGGGTGAGCGGCTTCCCGGTACGGCTGCCGATCACCACCTCGTCGCCGTCCCGGTGCACGATCGCCCGGAAGCCGTCCCATTTGGCCTCGTACTGCATGCCCGGCGGGATCCGGGACACGGACTTGGCGAGCATCGGCTTCACGGGCGGCATCACCGGCAGGTCCATGGATCGATTGTGGACCGTCCGGCGACCGGAGTCTCCCGATATGCGGCATATGTGGGCCCGGCCTACCGTGGCCGACATGGCAGCAGCGGGCAAAGCGGTGGAGCTGGACGCGGGCGGACGGCCCGTCCGGCTGTCCAGTCCGGACAAGGTCTACTTCCCGGAGAAGGGTTACACCAAGAGGGACGTGGCCGAGTACTTCCTGGCCGTGGGACCCGGCATCACCCGCGCCCTGCGCAACCGGCCGACCACCCTCCAGCGCTTCGTGGACGGGGTCGAGGGCGAGTTCTTCTACCAGAAGCGGGCCCCGAAGAACCTCCCCGAATGGATCCCCACGGCCCGCATCGCCTTCCCCAGCGGCCGCCCGGCCGACGAGATCTGCCCCACGGAGGTGGCCGCCGTCATCTGGGCCGCCAACCTCGGCACGCTCACCTTCCACCCCTGGCCGGTCCGCGGCGCCGACACCGACCACCCCGACGAGATGCGCATCGACCTCGACCCCCAGCCCGGCACCGACTACGCCGACGCGGTGCGGGCCGCCCACGAGCTGCGCGCCGTACTGGACGACCACGGACTGCGCGGCTGGCCCAAGACCTCCGGCGGCCGGGGCATCCACGTCTTCGTCCCGATCGAGCCCCGCTGGACGTTCACCGAGGTCCGCCGGGCGACCATCGCGGCCGGCCGCGAGCTGGAACGCCGGATGCCGGAGCGGGTCACCACCGCCTGGTGGAAGGAGGAGCGCGGCGAGCGGATCTTCGTCGACTTCAACCAGACCGCCCGGGACCGCACGATCGCCTCCGCCTACTCCGTACGCCCCCGCCCGCACGCCCCGGTCTCGGCGCCGCTGCGCTGGGAGGAGATCGACGACGCGGAGCCGCGCGACTTCGACATCCGGACCATGCCGGTGCGGTACGCGGAAGCGGGCGACGTGCACGCGGACATGGACGAGCACGCCTTCCGGCTCGACCGGCTGCTGGAGCTCGCGGACCGCGACGAGAAGGAGCGCGGGCTGGGCGACCTGCCGTACCCGCCGGAGTACCCCAAGATGCCCGGCGAACCCAAGCGGGTCCAGCCGAGCCGCGCCCGGCACGACGAGGCGAGCGAGGCATGAGCACGCCCGACGACGGGCCGACCCCGCCCGAATCCGTTCCCGGCCCGCCCGGACCCGATCCGACACCGCCGCACGGAGCACACGGCCGGCCGCTGACCCGGGGCCAGAAGTGGACGAAGTACAAGGGCTCGCCCTACTTCCCGGCGACCGTCCTCCTCTTCATCCTCGCGGCCGCCGCCGGGCTCTTCGCCGGCTCGTACACGTACGCGATGGCCAATCCGACCCCGCACCGGATCCCGGCCGCCGTGGTCAGTCTCCAGGAGACGGCCCGGGGCAAGGCGTTCGTCACCGCGATGGACGAGGCACTGGACGCCTCCCTCGACGTCCACCGGTACGACACCGCCGCCGAGGCGCGCGAGGCCCTGGAGGAGCAGGAGGTCTTCGCGATCGTGCGGCCCAGCAGGGCGGGGGTGGCCCTCGACGTGGCCGGTGCATCGGGCGCGGCCGTCGCCCAGGTGCTCGCGGAGTCCGCGGTGAAGGTGGGGGACAAGCTCGAAGTGCCCGTCTCCGTCACGGACGTCAAACCGCTCCAGAAGGGCGACCCGCGCGGGCTCGCGCTCTTCTACATCTCGCTCGCCGCCGTGATCATCGGCTTCGTCGGCTCCATCCAGCTGAGCGTGCACGCCAGAGGCCTGATCCCGCTGGAACGGATCGCGTTCACGGTCGCCTACTCAGCTCTTGGAGCCTTCTCCATCGCCGCGGTGGTGGACTGGCTGCTGGGCGCCGTCGATCTGCCCTTCGCCGAGTCCTGGGCGATCCTGGCGTTCACCATGTTCACCTCGGGCATGGTCTTCACCATGTTCAACACCCTGATGGGGCGCTGGGCCATGCTCCCGACCTGGGGCCTGATGGTGATTCTGGGCAACCCGTCCTCCGGCGGAGCCGTGTCCTGGCCGCTGCTGCCCTCGCTGCTCGGTCACATCGGGCGCTGGCTGCCGCCGGGCGCCTCGGTCAACGCCCAGCACACCGCCGTCTACTACCAGGGGCACCAGCGGCTCTTCCCGTTCCTGGTGCTCGCGGCCTGGGCGCTGGTCTCCTGCACGGTCTTCTGGGTATGGCGCCACCGGCACCCAGGAGGCCGCGACCACATGCCTCAGCATGCGGCCGCGGCCACCTGAATCACTCCCGGCCGTACTGCCTAGAGCTCCTGGATCCGGATGTCCCGGTAGGAGATCACGTCCGAGGTGCTGTGGACCTGGAGACCGATGTAGCCGGAGGCGTAACGCCGGCCGTCGGTGCCCGGGTCGTCGTCCCGCGGCGGCTCGAAGGACTGACCGCCGTTGTTGTCGAACTCGTTGAGCAGGACACCGTTGCGGTAGATCGAGTAGTGCTGGTCCACCACCCGGATCTCGTAGTCGTTCCAGGTGCCCTTGGGGGTGACCCCGGCGCCGCCGAGACCGATCCGGTCGAATCCGTAGACGGAACCGGTCTTGTACATGTCGCCGTCCGGCCGGTCGTTGATCTGGATCTCATGGCCGTACTTGATGGCGACCCACTCCGGATTCGACTCCTCCGGGTTGTCGTGGACGTTCGGGAACCGTACGAACACACCGCCGTTGGCGTTGCCCGTGCCCGGGGCGTCGTCCCGGAACTGGAGCTTCAGCGAGAAGTCCCCGTACTGCCTGCCCGGGAACCACAGCATGCCCATGCCGTCCACCGTGGTGGAGCTGTTGAGCGAGCCGTCCTCCTCGTTCAGCGAGAACTGCCCGCCGCCGACCTGCTGCCACTTGGCGAACGAGGCCGCCGTGCCGTCGAAGAGCTTGTGGTAGCCCTCGTCCTGGCCCGGCTTGCCGATCCCCGACTGCTTGGCCGCCTTGTAGATCTTCTTGTGCTCGCGGGCGTCGACCACCCCGGCGGTGAGCAGCTGGTCGAGAACCTTGTCGACGTGCTTGAGGAACAGCGCGTGCGACGACCAGTCCTTCTCGTCCTCGATCAGCTCGTTGATCGTGCAGCGGTTGCCGGTGATCCGGTTGGGGACCCCGGTGTCGACGGTGCCGACGATGACGGTGAGCCGTTCGTCGAACTCCGGGCAGTTGGGCGCCGGTACGCCGCCGCTCTGCGCGACGGTGAACGACGTCTGCTTCGCCTCGGAGGTGTTGCCCGCCTTGTCCGTGGCCCGGTGGGCGACGGTGTGGTAGCCGACACGGTCGACGATGACCGTGGCGGTGTAGGCGAGGTAGGGGCCGCCGTCGAGGGAGTACTCGACCTTGTCCACCCCGGTGTCGGCGTCGGTCGCGGTGACCGTCACCTTGGCGCTGGTGAGGTAGGCGCCGTCGGAGTTCTTGTCGCCCGCGACCTTCGCGGAGGTCTCCGGCGGCGTGGTGTCCTTCGTCGGCGGCTCGACGACGGTGAACTCCACCGCCTGCTCCTCCGCGGCGTTGCCCGCCTTGTCGGTCGCGCGGTAGCGGATCTTCTGCGCGCCGAGCTCGTGCACCATCACGGGGCCGGTGTACGGCTGCCATGCGCCGTCCGCGCCGACCGCGTACTCGATGGTGTTGACGCCGGACCCGGTGTCGGAGGCGGTCACGGTGACCGTCGCCATGCCCAGGTACTGCCCCTGGTCGTCCTTCTCACCGGAGACGGTCGCGGAGGTCTCCGGCGGCGTGGTGTCGTCCGTCGGCGGGGCGGCGACGGTGAACTCCGCCGTCTTCTCCGCGGCGGCGTTGCCCGCCTTGTCGGTCGCGCGGTAGCGGATGGCGTGCGCGCCGACCTCGTCCACCACGACGGGCACGGTGTACGGCTGCCAGTCGCCGTCGGCCCCGACCGCGAACTCGACGGTGTCGACGCCCGAGCCCTCGTCGGTGGCCGCGACGGTGACCGTCGCGGAGCCGATGTAGGCGCCGTCGGCGTTCTTGTCGCCGTCGACCTTGACCGAGGTCTCGGGTGCGGTGGTGTCGTCCTCACCGCCGCCCCCGTCGGTCACGGTCAGGATGCCCTGCATCGCCTCGTGCCCCGGCATCGTGCAGTGGTAGAAGTACCGGCCGGGGGTGAGCGTGACCTCCGCGGTCTGCTTGCCGCCCTGGTCGTCGCCCGGGTTGGCCAGCAGGTTCAGCGGGACGTCGTTGTTGAACTCCGGGTCCGAGACGCTGAAGGTCAGCGTGTGCGGCATCCCGCTGGTGTTCCCGGTCCCCTCACTGTTCTCGAAGACGATGGTCGCCTTGCCGGCCACCGCCGTCTTCGGTGCGGACAGGTAGTGGTCGATGGGGTTGCCGGCCGTCCAGGTGAGCACCTGGTCGGCCGCCGCCGCGCCGGCCGGGGCGGTGGTACGCCCGTAGGCCGCCGTCGAGGTCAGTCCCAGCACCATCAGGAACGACCCCAGCAGGGCGAGCCACAGCCGGGCCGGCCGTGACCGCCTTCGGAAGAAGATCGAACGGTGTCTCACTGCACTGCCGCCTTCCTGGCCAGGTCCTTGACGGCCGGGGTCGGTGCGCCGCCCTTGTACGTCACGCGCCACAGCGCGGACTTGGAGTCGGAGGTGAAGAAGCCGCGCCCGTAGTCCAGTACGTACAGCGAACCGTCCGGGGCGAACTTCCAGTCCATCAGGTTGCGGATGCCGTCCGCGCCGACCGGGATGATCTCCTTGAGGGACTCGGCGTGCGTGGGCAGTCCGCCCTTGCCGACCGTCTTCGGGTCGGTGAGCACGGCGTGCCGCGGCTGGGTGTCGTCGTAGAAGTCACCGACGAACCACTTGCCGTCCCAGTAGGACGGCCACTTGTCGGCGCCGGCCTTCTCGTCGTACCGGTAGACCGGGCCGTTCATCGTGGCCTGGCCGCCGCCCTTGAGCCAGGGCAGCAGCTCCTTCTGGTCCTCGACCTTGTAGCTCGGGATGCCGTTCTCGTCGCGCGGGTAGTCCACGCCACCGCCCTGCGGCGAGTACCAGATGTTGTTGGCGGTGACCGGCGGCAGGTTCACCAGCCCGTCGTTGTTCGGGGACTCGTTCTTGGGGTGGTCGCAGTCGTACCAGCCGAGCGGCTTGCTCGGATCGGGCAGATTGCGGTCCCGGTAGGGCTGCTTGTTGCCCATGCAGTACGGCCAGCCGCGGTTGCTCGCCTGGGTGATCGCGGCGAACGTGTCGTACTTGGCCGGGCCCCAGGTGGTGCTCGGCTCGCCCGCGTCGGGGCCGACCCAGCCCGCGTACAGCGTGTCGGTCGACTTGTCGATCGAGATCCTCGCCGGGTTGCGCACCCCCATCACGTAGATCTCGCCACGGGTCTTGCCGCCGCCCTCGTCCGGCTCCTTGCCGGTGAAGAGGTTGCCGGCGGGCAGGGTGTAGGTGCCGTCGTCCTCGGGGTGGATCCGCAGGATCTTGCCGTTGAGGTTGTTCGTGTTGCCCGCGGTGCGCCGGGCGTCGGCGAACGATACGCCCTTGTAGTTCGGCTCCGGGTTGTTGCCCGAGTAACCGTCGCTGAACTGCGAGGAGTTGTTGTCACCGGCCGCGATGTACAGGTTGCCCTTGGAGTCCCAGGCCATCCCGCCGCCCGCGTGGCAGCAGCTGTGGATCTGGACCGGCCAGTGCAGCAGCACCTTCTCCGAGGAGAGGTCCAGCTTGTTCGTGGCCAGGTCCATGGTGAACCTGGAGACCTGACGGACCGCCATCTGCTTGTCGCGGTCGATCTTGTCGTGGGGTGTGTAGTGCAGGTACACCCAGCCGTTCTTCTCGAAGTCCGGGTCGAGCTCGATACCGAGCAGACCCTCCTCGACCTTGACCAGTTCGTCGCCGCCGCCCTTGTTGCCGAAGACCGTCAGCTCTCCGGCGAGGGTGACCTTCTTGGTCTTCGGGTCGTAGACGTGGATCTGGCCCAGGCCCTTGCCGACGTTCGGGTCCTTCCAGTCGGTGACGACCGGCACGCTGCTGTCGGCGCCGCCGCGGCCGATGTACAGCACGCGTCCGTCGGGGGCGGTCACCAGCCCGTGCGGTTCACCGATCTGGTCGTTCTGGCCGGGCTTGTTGGGCTCGGTGACCCGCTCCGCCTTGTAGTTGGAGGTGATCGTCGCCTTGCAGTCGGCCTGCGAGATCCGGGTCGTCCAGTCTAGGGCGCCGCGCAGGTGGTCGCGGAAGTCGGCCTCCGCGAAGCTGTCGACCGTACCGCCCATCGCGGTGTAGAAGGACCGGCCGCCGTCGTAGTCACGGCACCAGGAGACCGGGTGGTCCCAGCCGTTGGCGCTCGCCCCGGGCTTGTACGTGATCTCCCGGACGCGCGCCACGGTGTGCACGTCGCCGGACGGGTTCTCCTTCCAGTTCAGCCACTTGTCGGGACGCTTCCACTCCAGCGGAAGGTTCTTGGTGGCCGGGTGCTGCCGGTCCCCGATCTCCACCGTCGCACGCTGTACGGCGGTGGGGCTGTCGGCCGCCGGACGGGCACCGACCAGTCCGGTGAACCAGTCGGAGTACGGCTCGGTGCGCGCCGCGTCGTGGATGCCGAGGAAGCCGCCGCCGGCCTCCATGTACGCCTCTAGGCCGGCCTCCTGCTCCGGATCCAGGACGTCGCCGCCGCCCGTCAGGAAGACGACGGCGTTGTACTTGCCGAGCTGCTTGCCGTTGGTGAAGACGGCGGGGTCGTCACTGGCCACGGTCTTGAAGCGGCCCGCCTCCGGACCCGTGAGCCCGATCTTCTCGATCGCCGCGATACCGGCGTCGACCGTCGGGGACTCGTCGGACGCGGAGGCGTGGAAGACCAGCACCTTCACGTTCGCGCCGCCGGGCGGCGTTGGCAGGGACAACGTTGTCGCCATGGACTCGTTCGGTCCGGGATACGGCCTGGCACTGGCGGCATTGCCGCCGAGCAGGGATGCGGTCAGTGCGCCGGCCGCTACGGCCGCCGCAAGTCCGCGTCGCGATCTGGACCTGTGATGTGGTGTGCGCTGCATGTGGTCACCCACCCCTCGTTGGTCACTTCAACAGCGCATGAAGCTAGACCTCTTTTCGCGACTCGCCAATAGCTATGGCAGCAATCGCACGAACTTTGTCCTTAGTGTGGATAAACGAAGATCCCCGGGCTACGGTATGGCCCGTCCCCGAGGCCCACCCGTGCCCGGCGGCGTTGACCGCCATGACCTGCGTACCTCTGTGCCGTGTGCCGTAGTTGCCTTGGGTTTCTCCGCAACACCCGTCCGATAGTGGGGAGTTCGACATGGATCGACGTAGCTTCAACCGGCGGATTCTGATGGGCGGCGGGGTGGCTGCGGCGACCGGGGTGACATCGTTGTCCCTCGGCGCGATCGAGGCCACCTCCGCAGAGAACCCGCCCCGCACCGCCCCGGCGGGAGGAGTGGTCCGCCACCTCAAGATGTACGCGGAGAAGCTGCCGGACGGGCAGATGGGGTACGGCTTCGAGAAGGGCAAGGCGTCGATCCCCGGCCCGCTCGTCGAGATCAACGAGGGCGACACCCTGCACATCGAGTTCGAGAACACGATGGACGTGGCGGCCAGCCTGCACGCGCACGGCGTCGACTACGACATCGCGAGCGACGGCACGCGCATGAACAAGAGCATCGTCGAACCGGGCGAGACCCGCACCTACACCTGGCGCACCCATGCCCCGGGCCGCCGGAAGGACGGCACCTGGCAGGCGGGCAGCGCGGGTTACTGGCACTACCACGACCACGTCGTCGGCACCGATCACGGCACGGGCGGCATCCGCAAGGGGCTGTACGGTCCGGTGATCGTCCGGCGCAAGGGCGACATCCTGCCGGACAAGACGATCACGATCGTCTTCAACGACATGCTGATCAACAACAAGCCCGCCGACAAGAGCCCCGACTTCGAGACCACGGTGGGGGACCGGCTCGAAGTCGTCATGATCACGCACGGCGAGTACTACCACACGTTCCATGTCCACGGTCACCGCTGGGCGGACAACCGAACGGGCCTGCTCACCGGCCCCGACGATCCGACCCGGGTCATCGACACGAAGATCGTCGGACCGGCGGACTCGTTCGGCTTCCAGGTCATCGCCGGCGAACACGTGGGCGCGGGCGCGTGGATGTACCACTGCCATGTGCAGAGCCACTCCGACATGGGCATGGCCGGGATGCTGCTGGTCGCCAAGGCGGACGGAACGGTGCCGGGGCACGAGGCGCACTCGATGTCCTCGCACGGCGCCAAGACCCCTGATGCGAAGTCGCCGGACGCGAAGAGCGCGGATGCGAAGAGCCCGGATGCGAAGAGCCCGGATGCGAAGGCGTCGGGCGGCAGGTCACCCGACGCCAAGGCGTCGGACAAGGCCGCGTCGCACGACAGCCACTGACGGGTGAGGGCGCCGGGCCGCGCGCCTCCCGAGCGGGCCGCGGGCCTTGTCAGGACAGGGCGGTAGGCCTGCGTGGCGGCGGGACGGCCCCGAGCAGCTTCCACAGCGGGCGGGAGCCGGACGCCCACGCCGCGAGGGTGTGCCGGTCGACGACGTGCAGCCGCTGCTGTTCGGCGAAGACCACGGCCGGTGCGGTCACCCTGCCGTTCGTCACGATCACCGCGATGTCGGCGCCGTGCACCTGGCGGGCGGTGCCGTTGAGGACCTGGAGATCCGGTGTACCCACCGCGGAGCCGGCCAGGCCGTTGCGCCGGTGTTTGCACTGGATCACCCAGCGGCGCCCGTAGGGGTCGGTGGCCTTCACATCGGCGCCGAGGTCTCCGCCGCCCCCGACGCGGAGCGCGTCCTGGCAGCCGTCGCGGCGCATCAGGTCCCGTACGGCGTCCTCGAACCGGGTGTGGTGCAGGGCGTCCAGCTGGGCCAGCTCGTACCGCAGTCCCTGCGCGCGGACCGCCTCCCACCTGGCGTTCTGCCGCCGCTGATGGAGCAGGCCACCGCCGGTCAGCAGCGCGATCGAGGCGAGGACCAGCAGGACCCACCAGTGGGCCAGCAGCCAGTCGACCAGGGTCACCGCCACAGCGGCGGCCAGGACCACGGCCACGAGGCGGCCGGTCAGCCGGTCGTCCGTGCGCCGGCTCCGCCTCCCGGGCCCGCGGGTACGGCGCCGTACCGGCGGGCGCCTACTGGTCGCCCGGCCTCTGCGCGACCGGGGGCTCACCGCTCGGACCGCGTGATCAACAGCAACTGCCGGACCTCCCACCAGAACACGGCCGTTTCCACAGAGCAGCGGACGCCGGTCCGAGCCCCTCTCTTGTTTAGCCGGGTCCGGCCGGTGCCGTGACCGGGTTGCCGTTGAATGGCAGTAAAACGATGCCCTGGCCGAATCGCCGCAGTCGTCAGGAACCGTCCACCTCTCTTTCCGGCTCCGCCCCCACCTTCGCCCTCGACTCCACGGCGAGGCGCCGCTGTTCCTCCTCGACGATGCGGCGGGCCAGCGAGCCGTCCGACACGTCCACGGCGTCCGGCGTCGTCTCCGCGACATCACTGCGCCGTGCATAGGCGTCGAACAACCGTTCCTTGCGGGCCAGGATGTCCAGCATGCGTTCGTCGACGCTGTCCGCCACGAGCAGCCGGTGCACCTGGACCGTGCGTATCTGGCCCATCCGATGGGCGCGGGCCACCGCCTGGTGCTCCATCGTCGGCTTGATCTGCGGCTCGCAGAGGATGACGACCGAAGCGGCCTGCATGTTGAGCCCGATCCCGCCGGCCTGGATCTGGCTCAGCAGGACCGCATGGCCGTCGGCCGCCGTGAAGTCGTCGATCAGCTCCTGGCGCCGGGCGGCCGGCACGCTCCCGGACACCGGCCCGAACACGTCCTCGTCCAAGGCCCGGCGAACCGTCTCCAGCACCTCACGGAAGTACGAGAACACCACGACCTTCAGCCCGTTGCCCGCCGCCTCCGCGACCAGCTCGCGCAGCCGGTTCAGCTTCGCGGAGGTGGCCGGGCCGGCGTACGCGGCCCGGCGCATCCGCATGAACTGCCCGGCGGCCACCGCCTCCCGGTAGGCCAGCAGATCCGCCTCGCTGAACTCCTCCCACTCGTCGACCTGCACCAGCGCCGGGAGTTCGGTGAGGACGTCGCGCTGGTTGCGGCGCAGATAGGCGGGGGCGACGGCCCGGCGGAACGCCTGGGATCCGGCGGCACCGTGGCTGGTACTGATCAGCGGGGCCAGCTCGGGCTGGAGCTGGCTGACGAGGCTGCGGAACTCCGCCACCCGGTTCTCCATCGGGGTGCCGGTCAGGAACAGCACCCGCTCGGTCCGCTGCGACCAGCCGGACACCGCCCGGGAGCGCCGGGTGGCGGGATTCTTGACGTAGTGCGCCTCGTCGACCACGAGCATGCCGGGCCGTATGCCGCAGTCGTCCGCGACGGGCAGGGTGTGCAGGGCGTCGTACGTGGTGAGCGCGACCCCGCCGCCCTCGCGCCACTCCGCGAACGCGCCCTGCCGGTCCGGTCCGTGCACCGGCAGCACCCGCAGCGTCGAGCGGGACCGGACCTCCCGGGTCCAGTTGATCAGCACGCTCGCCGGGCAGACCACCAGGAAGTGGGTCTCGCCCCCGGCCGCGAGATGGGCCAGCGCGGCGATGGCCTGGACCGTCTTGCCGAGCCCCATCTCGTCGCCGAGGATCACCCGCTTCTGCGCGAGCGCGAAACGGGCGCCGAAGGACTGGTAGCCGCGCAACGACACCCGCAGCCGGGCGTCGTCCAGCCGCAGACCGCGCACCCGGTCGGCGATCCCGGACGGCAGGAACCCCTCGGCCGCGTCCCGGTCCGGTCCGGTCCCGGACATCTCGGCGAGCAGGCTGTAGTACTCGGCGGAGCGCACCTCGAAGTCGACCCAGGCCGCGATCGGGGAGTCCGGATCGCGCAGCAGATCGGCCGAGACCTGCCCGAACAGCAGCGGGAGTTCGCGCTCCCGCGCATCGGCCAGCACCGCGCGGGCGGCGGCGACGGCGGCCAGTGCCCGCGTCCGGGCCGGCCGCCGCGTGAACACCATCCGCAGCCGCCCCCGCGCGGGCGCCGCCGTGACCAGCAGCGGATCCAGCCGCTCGGCCAGCCCGCGGGCGCCGTCCACCGCCCGCCGGACGTCCGGCCCTGCCTCGACCAGCCGGTACAACGCCGTGACCAGGGCGGTCGTGGCGTCGTCCGGGGATTCGACCGCTATCCGCACCGTGACCGTGTCCCGTACGGCGTGGGCGATCTGGCCCGCTGCGGCGAGTGCCTGGGCGGCGGTCTGCGCACCGACGCCGGGGATCTGGCGGAGCTCGTAGCGGCTGGTCCCGTGCACCTGCCCGACGGTGGTGAAACCGGCCTGCTCGATCGCACCGATGCGCAGCCGGCCCTCGGTGACGTCCTTGAGCCGGGACGCCGGGATGGCCGAAAGCTCGTCCCGGACGAGCGCGTCGAGCAGGGGGTCCAGGGCGGTGCGTACGGCATCGACGGCGCGGCCGTGGTCGGCCAGTACCGCGCGTGACGCGCCCAGCAGCTCCTCGGCCCGCGCGAGCAGCTCCCTGGCCGCCCGCCCGGTCGTCGCCCCGCCCTCCGTGGACCCGGCCTCAGTCATGTACGTCCTCTGTCCCCGCAAACCGCACCGCCGCACCGCCCGGCAGCCGGCCGGAGCGATTCGTATCGTCCCATGCGCTGCTGACACGGGGCCGACGGACTGCGGTTGTCAGTGCCCGGTGCAAGACTCGGACACATCAGGAGAAACCCTGTTCGTACGGGAACGGGACCACTGAAGGAGCGCACCATGCTCACCACCCGATTCGTCGACGGAGCCCCCAACTGGCTGGATCTCGGAACCCCGGATCTCGATGGGGCCGCGGCCTTCTACACCGCTCTCTTCGGCTGGGGGTACGAGGCCGGTGGCCCAGAGACCGGTGGCTACGGCATGTTCACGCTCGACGGGAAGTCGGTCGGGGGTGTGATGACCGTGACGGAGGAGCAGGCGAAGTCATCCTGGTCGGTGTACTTCCAGTCGTCGGACACCGACGCCACCGCACGGCTCGTGGAGAAGGCCGGCGGTTCGGTGCCGTTCGCGCCGATGGACGTGCTGGAGTTCGGCCGGATGGGCGGGTTCGCCGACCGGGGCGGAGCGTACTTCGGCGTATGGCAGCCGAAGCAGCTGCCGGGACTCGGAGCCGTGGGGGACACCGGCAGTCTGTGCTGGGCCGAGCTGTACACCCCGGACGTTCCGGCGGCGGCGGCGTTCTACGGCGCGGTCTTCGGCTGGGATTGCAGCCAGGTGCCCTATCCGGAAGGCGGCGGATCGTACACACTGGTCCGGACCGGGGGAGGCGGCGAGGAAGCCGGCTTCGGCGGGCTCGTCCCGCTCGACGCCGTACCGGTCCGGGCGGTCGTGGGCCCGCACTGGCTGCCGTACATCGAGGTCGACGACTGCGATGCCACGGTGGCGGAGGTCGAGCGGCTGGGCGGCAAGCTGACGCTGGAGCCGCTGGAGATGGACGGCGTGGGCAGGTTCGCCAACGTCGCCGATCCCTACGGCGCGCCGTTCGCCGTGATCAAGAGCGCTTAGCCTTCCCCCTCCGGGCGGACCGGGAGGGGTGGTTGATGCATCGTTGATCAGTCGTTTATCGCGGCAGGGCACTGTGTGCGGCATGCTGATCAACACCCCGACCGACCCCGCTCTCGCCTGGCAGGAGACAGCGCTGTGCGCGCAAGCGGGGCCCGAGTTCTTCTTTCCCGCCCCCGGCAGCTCCACCCGGGAGGCCAAGCAGCTCTGCAACGCCTGCGAAGGGCGGGTGGCCTGCCTCGAGTACGCCCTCGACAACGACGAGCGCTTCGGCGTGTGGGGCGGCCTCTCCGAGAAGGAGCGGGACCGGCTGCGCAGAGCGGGACGCGACCGGGCGTGACCGCGGGCGCCGGGCCGGTCACCCGGCGCGGCCCGGCGCACGCGGCAGGGGCCGCGTCAGGGCGCCCGCGTCAGGACGTGACGTGGAATGTCTCGCCGTACATCTTCCAGGTCAGCGGCGGTTTCAGCGCCAGGTTGCCGTCGTACAGGAACTCCCGCTGCGCCGTGTCGATGCGCGAGGTGTCGTGCTGGTTCCTCTTCGACTTCATCACGGCTCGCGCGGCGTCCAGGAACGCGTCCAGATAGACCTTCTCGTCCCCGCCCTCGTCGACCGTGTCGGCCTCCGCGAGTGCCGCCTTCCGGATGCCGTAGAAGGCGTCCGGCTCCGTTCCGGGGCCCTGCAGCACCATGGCGTCGAAGTAGATGAACTGGCCCAGGGTGCCGAGCCCGTCCAGTTTGGCCAGCCGTACGGCCGGCTCGAAGTACTGCTTGTCCCTGACCCGGTCCTGCGCGGCACGGAACACCGGATCCTCGGCCGACTTCTTCCACGCGGCGGTGAAGCCGGGGTCCAGGCCCTCGTGCGAGCCGGTGCCGTCCACCTTGCGCAGCGCGGGGACGTACGGCTTCAACGGGCTGTCCGGGTGGTCCTTGGTGAACGCCTCGACGAACGTGAGCATGTCGTGCGTTCCGGAGCAGAATCCGACGATCCCGGCCGTGTAGCCGGTGCCGTCGCCGTTGTCGTCGATCACGCCGTACTGGCTGCGCCAGTCCAGCGTGGAGCTCTCCGAGGTGGCCAGCAGCTTCCAGGCCAGTTCGCGTTCGGCCGGTGCGGCCAGCCCGGCGGGCATCGCCGCGACACGTTCGTCCAGCTCCCGGCGCCCCTCCTCGTCCGCGGCGGCGTACGGGTCGGGGCCCACCGCCGAGTCGGCCGGGTCCGCGGCGGCGGCGGGGGAGTCGTCGGGCGGTTCGGGGTCGTCGCCGCCACCGTTGAAGACGATGGAGGCGACGATGGCTATCGGCGCGGCGAAGAGAACGAAACGCGTCATAGGTTTCACCGGCACAGAGTACGGTCCGTGCACCGGTGGTGAGGGCCGACCACCCCGCTGTGACGGGTCACAGCGGGGTGGGGCGGGCCGTCAGGCCTGGGCGCGGGCCGCCATCCGCTCCTTGCGGGCGGCCAGCTTCGCGTCGAACTTCGACGCCTCGCTGTCCAGCCCGTTCATGTACAGGCCGAGCTCCTCCTGTGCCTTCAGACCCTCCGGGCCGAGCCCGTCGATGTCCAGCACCTTCAGATAGCGCAGTACCGGCTGGATGACGTCGTCGTGGTGGATGCGCATGTTGTAGATCTCGCCGATCGCCATCTGTGCGGCGGCCCGCTCGAAGCCGGGCATGCCGTGGCCGGGCATCCGGAAGTTCACGACGACGTCGCGCACGGACTGCATGGTCAGGTCCGGTGCGAGCTCGAAGGCGGCGCCGAGGAGGTTGCGGTAGAACACCATGTGCAGGTTCTCGTCGGTCGCGATCCGGGCCAGCATCCGGTCACAGACCGGGTCGCCCGACTGGTGGCCGGTGTTCCGGTGGGAGACCCGGGTGGCCAGCTCCTGGAAGGAGACATAGGCCACGGAGTGCAGCATCGAGTGGCGGTTGTCGGACTCGAAGCCCTCCGCCATGTGCGCCATCCGGAACTGCTCCAGCTTGTCCGGGTCGACCGCACGCGACGTGAGCAGGTAGTCGCGCATCACGATGCCGTGCCGGCCCTCCTCGGCCGTCCAGCGGTGCACCCAGGTCCCCCAGGCGCCGTCGCGGCCGAAGAGCGAGGCGATCTCGTGGTGGTAGCTGGGGAGGTTGTCCTCGGTCAGCAGGTTCACGACCAGGGCGATCTTGCCGATGTCGGTGACCTTGGACTGCTCGGACTCCCAGGCCTGGCCGTCCTCGAAGACGCCGGGGAAGTTCCGGCCGTCGGAGAACGGCACGTACTCGTGCGGCATCCAGTCCTTGGCGACCTTCAGATGGCGGTTGAGTTCCTTCTCCACCACCTCTTCCAGCGCGTAAAGCAGTTGGGCGTCAGTCCACGCCTGTGAACTGCCGAGGTGGGGAGAGGTGATAGTCACGGGGGCTCCTGGGGACGGGAGAATTACCTACGGCTTCGTAGGTTACGAGACCGTAGGTTAAAGCGGCGGTAAGGCCGGAGCCAAGCCCGTCCGGGCGATATTCGATTACGTTATGTCATTTACGCAGCTCAGATGGGTGTACAGAGGGTCAGGGCGGCTGCGGGAAAGGGGGCTCAGATGGTGACACGGCCGGGCCCGGCCCCCGGTGGCGGCGCGCTCTGAACAGTCGGCGTACTCGGAGCGCGGGCGCACAGGGGACTCGGCCGGTCGGTCGGGGTCAGAGCAGATGGTCCGCCGCGCCGGACTTCACCGCGAAGATCAGTGCCCGCAGCGCCTCCATGGAGTCACTGACGTAGATGGCGGTGTCGGTGGTGGAGCCGATGTAGGCGCGGCCCTGGTCGTCCAGTCCGAAGCGGAAGCAGTTCGCCCCCTCGCTGCAGAACGCCTCGTCCCAGCAGATGTCGTTCATGGTCTCTCCTCAGAGGTCCTTGGCTATGCACTTGATGAAATCGCGTGATTCCGCGACGGGCAGTGCGAGCGTACGAAGCCGCCCCAACAGGCCGCGATAGCGCCGCAGTTGCATGTCCGCATCGAGCAGTATCGAGCCGTGCGAGGAATCGAGCTGCACGGTATCGAGCTGGGGTACCGCCGCGCCGACATAGGTGAAGGACTGTCCGGCGCCGGGGAATCCGCCGGCCGCGAACGGGATCACCCGGACGGTCGTCCTGTCCCGTTCGGACTGGCAGAGGATGTGATCCAGCTGCGCCTGCGTGACCTTCGGGCCGCCGAACTGCATCCGGAGGGCGGCCTCGTGGATCACCGCCTCGTACAGGGGCGGCCGGTCACGTTCGAGCACCTCCTGGCGGCGCAGCCGCAGGGAGAGCCGGGCCATCAGATCGGGGCGCGGCAGCTGGGGGTCGGCGGTGTCGAAGACCGCCCGCGCATGTTCCTCGGTCTGCAGCAGGCCGGGGATGTGCGTGGTGGTCGCGGTGTTCAACTCCACCGAATGGAACTCGAGTTCGGCGATGTCCAGCAGGCTGGGCAGCAGGAGTCCGCGGTGCTCCTCCCACCACCCCCTGGCCCGCTCCTGCGCCATCTCGGCCAGCAGGTCCACCAGGCCCGTGTCGGGGCAGCCGTAGTTGAAGGCGAGGGTGCGGACCCGCTCGGCGCTGATGCCGAATCTGCCCGACTCGATGTTCGGGATCCGGGTGCGATCCACGCCGAGCAGTGCGGCGGCCTGCTGCGCCGTCATTCCGGACTGCTCACGCAGCTTGCGCAGTTCGTACCCGAGCCGCTGCTGCCGGGCGGTCGGGGTGCTCCTGGGAGGCACGTCGTGTGTCCTTCCGGGTGTGGGGAGTCAGTGAAATGACCGGAACCACACAAGTAGTAGCACTGTGCTCCACTTGTGGGCTACGGTCGGTAGCGTAAGTCTCACACGGGGCGACCATGCCTCTGTGTGACCGTCGCCACATGAGCCGGGAATCGTGAGTACTTTGATGAAGGGCGCACTGCGTTGCCTCCCTGCCCTCGCCCCCACCGGGCCCCATCCGCCGAGAGCGGACAATCTGAGCTATTCGTTCGCTCTGCCCGGTGGCGCCTTCTGCGCCGGCCTCGCCCGCCGTGTCGTCAGCGACCTGCTCACCCGGCACGACCTCGCGGAACTCCGCGACACCGCGGTGCTCGCCACGTCCGAACTGGTCGCCGCGGCCTACCGGTTCACTCCGGACCGGGAGATGCTGCTGCGGATCCACTGGCAGTTCGACGCGCTGCGGATCGTCCTCTACGACCAACACCCCTGCCACGGAACGCCCGAGAGGGCCGAGGGGTGCAGGGAGCGCCGCAGCGCCGACATGTGGCTGCTGGCCGCCGCGGTCGAGGCGCACGGCGGGGACTGGGGGCTCGCCCCCGCGCTGACAGCCACCGGCGGCTCGAAGACCTGGGCGTTACTCCACCCCTAGCCCCGCACAGCCCCGGCCCCGCACACCTCCGGCCCCTACCCCATACCTCACATCCCGGCGCGCACCTCATCCGCCGTGGTGTCCCGGAGCTCGCCGTCGAGCAGCAGCCAGCGCGTGATTCCGAGCGACTCCAGGAACGGCACGTCGTGACTCGCCACGATGAGCGCTCCCTCGTACGCGTCCAGCGCAGCCGTCAGCCGGCGCACGCTCGCCAGGTCCAGGCTGTTCGTCGGTTCGTCCAGCATCAGCAGCTGAGGTGCCGGTTCCGCGAGCAGCAGCGCGGCCAGAGCGGCACGGAACCGCTCCCCGCCCGACAGCGTTCCCGCGGGCCGGTCAGAGCGTGCCCCCTTGAACAGAAAGCGTGCCAGCCTCGCCCTGATGGCGTTGTCCGTGGCATCCGGTGCGAACCGCGCCACGTTCTCCACCACGCTCAGTCCGTCGTCGAGCACGTCCAGCCGCTGCGGCAGGAACCGCGTCGGGACCTCCACCGCGGCCTCTCCGGACACCGGCGCCAGCTCACCGACGAGCGTCCGCAGCAGCGTGGTCTTGCCCGCTCCGTTACGCCCCACCAGCGCGATGCGCTCCGGACCGCGCACCTCGAACGAGCCCTGGACCCGGGCCCCGTAAGCCAGTTCCAGATCGCGCAGCACCAGCACGCCACGGCCCGGATGGACCTTGGTGTGCGGGAGCTCGACCCGGATCTCGTCGTCGTCGCGCACCGCCTCCTCCGCGGCGTCCAGGCGCTCCCTCGCCTCGGCCAGCCGCTCGGTGTGCATGATGCGGTGCTTGCCCGCGGACTCCTGCGCGGCGCGCTTGCGGGCACCCATGACGATCTTCGGCTCGCGCTTCTGGTCGTTCATCTTCTGCCCGTAGCGCTTGCGTCGGGCCAGCTTGACGTGAGCGTCCGCGAGTTCGCGCTTCTGCCGGTGCACATCGGCCTCCGCGACCCGCACCATGCGCTCCGCGGCCTCCTGTTCCACGGCGAGCGCCTCCTCGTACGCCGAGAGGTTTCCGCCGTACCAGGTGACCTCCGAACCCCGCAGGTCCGCGATCTGATCGACGCGGTCCAGGAGTTCCCGGTCGTGACTGACGACGACCAGGACCCCGCTCCACGCCTCGACCGCGGCGTACAGGCGCTGCCGGGCGTACAGGTCCAGGTTGTTCGTCGGCTCGTCGAGCAACAGCACGTCCGGCCGGGCCAGCAGCAGCGCGGCCAGCCGCAGCAGCACGCACTCCCCGCCGGACACCTCACCGATGGTCCGGTCGAGCCCGATGTGTCCGAGGCCGAGCTGGTCGAGCGTGGCGCGGGCCCGTTCCTCCACGTCCCAGTCGTCGCCGACGGCCGCGAACCGCTCCTCGCCGACGTCGCCCGCCTCGATGGCGTGCAGCGCCTCACGGGCCCCGGCGATGCCCAGGGCCGCGTCGACCCGCAGAGCGGTGTCCAGGACCAGGTTCTGCGGCAGGTACCCGACCTCGCCCGTGGCCCTGATCCGGCCCCCGGCCGGGACGAGGTCACCGGCGATCAGCCGCAGCAGGGTCGACTTGCCGGCGCCGTTGACGCCGATGAGACCCGTACGGCCGGGCCCCACGGTCAGGTGGAAGTCGTCGAACACCTCGCTGCCGTCGGGCCAGGCGAAGGACAGCGACGAGCAGGTGATGTGTGCGAGCGGAGCTGACATCAGGGAATCTCCCGGTTGCGAGGAAGGTCAGGGGCAACGGGATGAGACACCGGTCACTGGCGTTCCACGGAAGGTTCCGGGGGTGTGGAGGAAAGCCCTGGTCACGGAGGACGGCTCGAAGAGCTGAGGTCACACTCGGGCACGCGGGCATGTACGGACATGGCACGGCGTGCGACACGGTGTCTCAAGACCTCAGACGAGCAACGTCCTACTCCGATCGGCGACGACAAGGACACCGCAGACGCTACGCCCGGCCCGGGGGACCGGCAAACGAATTACCGGCGGCCGAGTCAGCAGGAGCCGTCGAGCAGATCCGTCAGGCTCCGGTCCAGGTCCAGGAACCGGTGCTCCCCGCCGACGGGCACCAGCTGCTGGGTCCGCCGCAGGAACCGGCGCAGCTCCGCGGTACGCACGTGCACCATCGCGATGCCCTCCGCGGCGTGGAACTCCAGCACCGTACGGTCGTACCCGAAGGGCCTGATCCGTACGTCACCCACGCCCGCCGGTACGTCCATGCCCTCCGCGAGCAGCTCCCGGGAGAACTCCCAGGACACCTCGGTGCCCTCCAGCGTCGCGGGTGCGGGGAAGGCCATGCGGATCGCGAAGGGGTCCGTGCGGGCGTAACTCAGGACGGCGGGAAGCGTCTCCATCTGCGGAGCGGACGCCACCATGCGGGCCTGTACGGACTGCTCGATAACGATGGACAAGACCTGCTCCCTCTCACGACCGGATGAACGGGTTCCCGGCACTGATACAGACGACGGATGCCGCCGATCCGTGCACCGGGGGACCGCGTGAGCTGCGTCACCGCCCGCCGCCCACCGTTCACCTGACCCCGAGCGGCGCGATCACACCTGCTGACGGTGGGGCGCGAGGGCGTCCGATGTCCTGGTCGCGAGGAACTCCGTGATCCGGTACACGCAGACACCGTGCACGGCGAACGGATCGGTCGCCGCGAGCCGCTCGATCTCGGCCCGGTCCTCCCCGACCGCGAGAATCACTCCGCCGTCCCGCGGGTTCTTGCGCCCGGAGGCGATGAACACCCCGGCCGCGTACTGCGTGTCGAGCCAGCCGGCATGATCCTTCATCAGCGCGTCGACACGGTCCAGCGGGGCGGCGTAGGAAAGCTCGAGTACGAACATGATCTCCAGGCTACGGGAGCGGCGGGGTGGCTACGGCAGGTCAGGTACCCCTCCCCTCGGCCGTCATGCGCCGGGCAGCTCCTAAACTGGTCGGCACCATGACACGTCTTGAGATGCCCGCCGACGAGGCCGCAGCCCGCGCCCTCCAGGACTCCCTGCGCGCCCGGGTGGTGCTCGACGAACCGGGGCCGCCGCCCGGCACCGGCCGGGTGACCGGTGTCGACGTCGCCTACGACGACGAGCGCGATGTCGTCGTGGCCGCGGCCGTCGTGCTCGACGCGGCCACCCTGGACGTGGTGGCCGAGTCCACCGCCGCCGGCCGGGTCACCTTTCCGTACGTGCCCGGACTCCTGGCCTTCCGCGAGATCCCCACGGTGCTGTCCGCGCTGGAGTCCCTGCCGGTCGACCCGGGCCTCGTCGTCTGCGACGGGTACGGGCAGGCCCACCCGCGCCGCTTCGGGCTCGCCAGTCATCTGGGGGTGCTCACCGGGCTGCCGGTCATCGGCGTGGCGAAGAACCCGTTCACCTTCTCGTACGAACAGCCGGGACCGCGTCGCGGCGACTGCTCGCCGCTGCTCGACGGGGACGAGGAGGTGGGCCGGGCGCTGCGCACCCAGGACGGCACCAAACCGGTGTTCGTCTCCGTCGGCCACCGCACCGGCCTCGACAACGCCTGCGCGCACACCCTGCTGCTCGCCCGGGACTTCCGCCAGCCCGAGACCACCCGCCGGGCGGACGCGCTCTGCCGGCGGGCACTGCGCGAGGCGACCGGCTGAGGGCGGTGCGGGCGGCGGCGAGGGCGTCTGAGTATCCGTACGGATAGCGTTCGACGATCATGGTCGGCACTCTGGACACATGAACGTACCTCGCACACCCACCCGAACCGCACCCCTTCATCCCATCCGGCGCCGAGCCGAGGCGGGCATGCTGATCGGGGGTGCGGTGGCGTTCGTCTGGGCCGGGGCGATGCTCTACACACTCGCCTCCTGGATCTTCTAGTGCTGCCCCTCCCGGCCGCCGCGGCGCGTCAGCGGACCGCCGCCACCCGGAAGCGCAGACCGGACGCCCGGAGACGTTCCCCCAGCGCGTCGCCCATCGCGACGGCCGTCGTGACCTGCCCCGACACCGCCGGCAGCTCGTCCAGCGCCAGACACAGCGAGGCCTCCGCGAGCATCCGGGCCGTCTCCCCGTAGCCCGGATCACCGCCCGACACCTCGGTGAACACCCGGCGGCCGCCGCCCTCGCCGACGAACCGGACCGTGAACCAGCTGCGGTGCCTGCGCTCCGCGTCCGGGCCCGCGCCGGGCTCGTACCGGCTCATCAGCCAGGCCCGCGCGGCCGGGACCTGCGCCGCGCCCAGCAGGGCGCCCATCGCAGCCGTGCCGCCCAGGGCCACCGGGAGGTGCTTGACCGAGGCGTAGTGGCGGTAGCGGAAGTCGGGGCCGTAGCGGGGCAGGGCGCTGGCGGAGCGCTTCACGAGCTGCCCGTCGATCGTCGGCAGCGGTAGCGCCCAGGTGCCGGTCTCCGTGCTGAAGCGCGGTCCGCCGAGCGGTGCGCTGGCGCGGCGGCCGACCAGGCGCGGCTCGTGCAGCCGGCGCTCCCGCGCGGCGCGCACCATCTGGGGACCGCGGCTCATCGTGTTGAGCGCGGAGGCGAACGTACCGCCGGAGAAGGCCGCGTTGCTGCGGACGAAACCGTCGATGCGCAGGGGCACGCCCTCGGGCAGCTGCTGGACCGTGAAGTACACGCCGAGGTCGTGCGGTACGGAGTCGAAGCCGCACGCGTGCACGATCCGGGCGCCGGTCTCGCGCGCCCGTGTGTCGTGCTCCAGGTAGACCCGGTCGATGAACTCCGGCTCGCCGGAGAGGTCCGTGTAGTCCGTCCCCGCCTCCGCGCAGGCCGCGACCAGCTTCTCGCCGTACCAGATGTACGGGCCGACCGTCGTGGCCACCACATGGGTGGACTCGGCCAGTTCGCGCAGCGATCCGGTGTCGTCCGCGTCGGCGTGCAGCAGGGGGATGTCCGCGCAGGCGGGATCGAGGGAGGTGAGGTGATTGCGCAACTGCTCCAGTTTGGCGCGATTGCGACCGGCCAGGGCCCACCGGCAGCCCTCCGGCGCGTGTGAGGCCAGGTATTCGGCGGTGAGGACTCCCACGAATCCCGTGGCGCCGAAGAGGACTACGTCATAGGGGCGTTGTGCCCCGCTCTGCCTGTTCACGAGTGCCTCCGCACGGGCCGGCGCCGATGTAGCAGCCAGAGGTTAGCCGAGGCGGACGTGGCGGTGTGCGGCCGGGAGGGATTCGTGGTGGAAGATCGGCCGAAAAGAACTAAAGAGGGTCCGGCAATTGGGGGGCGGGTGAAGGAGCGGGGCCGGGTGCGTGCAGCCGCAAGGCGGAGGATCGAGGCAACGCGGAGCGTTGTTGATTGACGGCAACGCCGCAGATGGGCGTGCTCGGCCCCGCGACGCCGCCCCCCAATTGCCGGACCCTCTAAGCGCTTGCTCGGCCGAAAGGGTTGTGCGGAGCGCGGTCCGTTCTTAGCATCATCGGTGTTACATCAGTTGTGTCATACCGCTGGGGGCTTGATGGCAACAGCAGGGAACGGTGCGCACGGCCCCCGGGGCCCGCTCGCCGGAGTACGGGTGGTCGAGCTGGCGGGCATCGGGCCCGGTCCGTTCGCCGCGATGCTCCTGGCCGATCTGGGCGCCGACGTGGTGCGGGTCGACCGGCCCGGCGGCGCCGGGCTCGGCATCGATCCGGCCCACGACCTCACCAACCGCAACAAGCGCTCCGTCCTCGTCGACCTCAAGGCCGAGAGCGGCCCGGACACGGTCCTGGACCTGGCCGGACGCGCCGACATCCTGATCGAGGGCTACCGGCCGGGCGTCGCGGAGCGGCTGGGGGTCGGCCCCGACGCCTGCCTGGCGCGCAATCCACGCCTCGTCTACGGGCGGATGACAGGCTGGGGCCAGGACGGTCCGCTGGCCGAGCGGGCCGGGCACGACATCGCCTACATCGCCCTCACCGGCACCCTCTCCATGATCGGGAAGCCGGACGAGCCGCCCACCGTCCCGGCCAACCTGCTCGGGGACTACGCGGGCGGCTCGCTGTACCTCGTCGTCGGCGTCCTCGCCGCCCTCCAGCACGCCCGCACCCCCGGCGGCTCGGGCCAGGTCGTGGACGCGGCGATCGTCGACGGCACCGCCCATCTCGCCATGATGATCCACGGGATGCTCGCGGCCGGCGGCTGGCAGGACCGGCGCGGCTCCAACCTGCTGGACGGCGGCTGCCCGTTCTACGGCTCGTACGAGACCGCCGACGGCGAGTACATGGCGGTCGGCCCGCTGGAGCAGCGGTTCTACGCCGAGTTCACCGAGCTCCTCGGCATCGCGGAGACGGCGCCGGACCGCGGCGACATCTCCCGCTGGGACGAACTGCGCGAGGTCGTCGCCGCCCGCTTCCGTACCCGCACCCGCGCCGAGTGGACCGAGGTGTTCACCGGCTCCGACGCCTGCGTGGCGCCCGTCCTCTCGCTCCGCGAGGCACCGCACCACCCGCACCTCGCCGCCCGCGCCACCTTCGTCGAGCACGGCGGACTCACCCAGCCCGCGCCCGCGCCCCGGTTCTCGGCCACGCCCGCCGCCGTGCACAGCGGCCCGGCCCTGCCGGGCGCCGACACGGAGGCCGTCGCCGCCGACTGGGACGTACCGGCCCTGCGGACCACCCGGAAGGACACCACCGACTGATGCAGCGGCAGATCTTCACCGAAGAGCACGACGCGTTCCGCGAGGCCGTCCGCACCTTCCTGGCCAAGGAGGTCCTCCCGCACTACGAGCAGTGGGAGAAGGACGGCATCGTCTCGCGCGAGGCCTGGCGCGCGGCCGGCCGGCAGGGACTCCTCGGCCTCGCGGTGCCCGAGGAGTACGGCGGCGGCGGCAACACCGACTTCCGCTTCAGCGCCGTGCTCGCAGAGGAGTTCACCCGCGCCGGCGCCCCCGGGCTCGCGCTCGGCCTGCACAACGACATCATCGGCCCCTACCTCACCGGCCTCGGCACCGAGGAGCAGAAGCGGCGCTGGCTGCCCGGCTTCTGCAGCGGCGAGATCATCACCGCCATCGCCATGACCGAACCGGGCGCGGGATCCGACCTCCAGGGCATCCGCACCACGGCAGAGGACAAGGGCGACCACTGGCTGCTCAACGGCTCCAAGACCTTCATCTCCAACGGCATCCTGGCCGACCTGGTCGTCGTCGTGGCGAAGACCACCCCGGAGGGCGGCGCGAAGGGGCTCTCGCTGATAGTCGTCGAGCGCGGTACGGAGGGCTTCGAGCGCGGCCGCAACCTCGACAAGATCGGCCAGAAGTCCCAGGACACCGCCGAGCTGTTCTTCAACGACGTCCGCGTGCCCAAGGAGAACCTCCTCGGCGAGCCGGACGGCGCCTTCATCCACCTGATGACCAACCTGGCCCAGGAGCGGATGGGCATCGCGGTCGCCGGCATCGCCGCGGCCGAGCACCTGCTGGAGATCACCACCGAGTACGTCAAGGAGCGAGAGGCCTTCGGGCGGCCGCTCTCCAAGCTCCAGCACATCCGGTTCGAGATCGCGGAGATGGCCACCGAGTGCGCCGTCACCCGCGCCTTCCTCGACCGGTGCATCGTCGAGCACTCGGAGGGGACACTCGACGCCGTGCACGCCTCGATGGCCAAGTGGTGGGCCACCGAACTCCAGAAGCGGGTGGCCGACCGCTGCCTCCAGTTGCACGGAGGCTACGGCTACATGACGGAGTACCGGGTGGCCAAGGCGTTCACCGACGGCCGCATCCAGACCATCTACGGCGGAACGACCGAGATCATGAAGGAGATCATCGGCCGCTCGCTGCTCGCCTGATCCGGCCCGGTCGAAACGAAAAGACCCGACCCCCTCACCGGGCCGAAAACCACCCCCGAAAGGCAGCTGTCTTGAGTACCGAAGCATTCGTCTACGACGCGATCCGCACCCCGCGCGGCCGAGGCAAGGCCAACGGCGCCCTGCACGGCACCAAGCCGATCGACCTCGTCGTCGGACTGATCCACGAGCTCCGCGGCCGCTTCCCCGGCCTGGACCCGGCGGCCATCGACGACATCGTCCTCGGCGTGGTCAGCCCGCTCGGGGACCAGGGCTCCGACATCGCCCGCATCGCCGCCATCGCGGCCGGCCTCCCCGACACGGTCGCGGGCGTCCAGGAGAACCGCTTCTGCGCATCGGGCCTGGAAGCCGTCAACCTGGCCGCCGCCAAGGTCCGTTCGGGCTGGGAGGACCTCATCCTCGCGGGCGGCGTCGAATCGATGTCCCGGGTGCCGATGGGCTCGGACGGCGGCGCGTGGGCGATGGACCCGATGACCAACTACGAGACCGGCTTCGCGCCGCAGGGTGTCGGCGCCGACCTCATCGCGACGATCGAGGGCTTCTCGCGCCGCGACGTCGACGAGTTCGCCGCGCTGTCGCAGGAGCGGGCCGCCGAGGCGTGGAAGGACAACCGCTTCGCCCGTTCCGTCGTCCCCGTCAAGGACCGCAACGGTCTCGTCGTCCTCGACCACGACGAGCACATGCGGCCCGGCACCACGGCCGACTCCCTCGCCGCGCTCAAGCCGTCGTTCGCGGGCATCGGCGAGATGGGCGGCTTCGACGCGGTGGCACTCCAGAAGTACCACTGGGTGGAGAGGATCGACCACGTCCACCACGCGGGCAACTCCTCCGGCATCGTCGACGGCGCGGCCCTGGTCGCGATCGGCTCGAAGGAGATCGGGGAGCGGTACGGCCTCACGCCGCGTGCCCGGATCGTCTCCGCGGCCGTCTCGGGCTCCGAGCCCACCATCATGCTCACCGGACCGGCGCCCGCCACCCGCAAGGCACTCGCCAAGGCCGGGCTCACCATCGACGACATCGACCTCGTCGAGATCAACGAGGCCTTCGCCGGCGTCGTCCTGCGCTTCGCCAGGGACATGGGGCTCTCCCTCGACAAGATCAACGTCAACGGCGGCGCCATCGCGCTCGGCCACCCGCTCGGCGCCACCGGCGCGATGATCCTCGGCACCCTCATCGACGAACTGGAGCGCCAGGACAAGCGCTACGGCCTGGCCACCCTGTGCGTCGGCGGCGGCATGGGCGTCGCCACCGTCATCGAGCGTCTCTGACCGTTCCCCTTCCTACGGAGAAGACAGACACATGACCGAGAGCACGACCATCCGCTGGGAACAGGACGAGACCGGCGTCGTCACCCTCGTACTCGACGACCCCAACCAGTCCGCCAACACGATGAACCAGGCCTTCAAGGACTCCATCGCGGCGGTCGCCGACCGCGCGGAGGCCGAGAAGGACACCATCCGGGGCATCATCTACACCTCTGCCAAGAAGACCTTCTTCGCGGGCGGCGACCTCAAGGACATGATCAAGGTCGGCCCGGAGAACGCCCAGGCCGCCTTCGACACCGGCACCGCGATCAAGAGGTCGCTCCGCCGCATCGAGACCCTCGGCAAGCCCGTCGTCGCCGCCATCAACGGGGCCGCCCTCGGAGGCGGTTACGAGATCGCCCTCGCCTCGCACCACCGCGTCGCCCTCGACGCGCCCGGCTCCCGGATCGGCCTGCCCGAGGTCACCCTCGGCCTGCTCCCCGCGGGCGGCGGCGTCACCCGCACCGTACGCCTCATGGGCATCGCGGACGCGCTGCTCAAGGTCCTCCTCCAGGGCACCCAGTACACCCCGCGCCGCGCCCTGGAGAACGGCCTGGTCCACGAGGTCGCCGCCACCGCCGAGGAGATGCTGGCGAAGGCCCACGCCTTCATCGACGCCAACCCCGAGTCCCAGCAGCCCTGGGACGTCAAGGGCTACCGGATCCCCGGCGGCACCCCGTCGAACCCCAAGTTCGCCGCCAACCTCCCCGCCTTCCCGTCCAACCTGAAGAAGCAGCTGAACGGCGCCCCGATGCCCGCGCCGCGCAACATCCTCGCCGCCGCCGTCGAGGGCTCCCAGGTCGACTTCGAGACCGCCCTGACCATCGAGGCCCGGTACTTCACCGAGCTGGTCACCGGCCAGGTCTCCAAGAACATGATCCAGGCATTCTTCTTCGACCTCCAGGCCGTCAACTCCGGTGCCAGCCGCCCCAAGGACATCGAGGAGCGCCAGGTCCGCAAGGTCGCCGTGCTCGGCGCCGGGATGATGGGCGCCGGCATCGCCTACTCCTGCGCCCGCGCCGGGATCGACGTCGTGCTCAAGGACGTCTCCACGGAGGCCGCCGCCAAGGGCAAGGCGTACAGCGAGAAGCTGCTCGACAAGGCGCTGTCCCGGGGCCGTACGACCGAGGCCAAGCGCGACGAGCTGCTGGCCCGCATCACCCCGACCGGCGACCCGGCCGACCTCGCGGGCTGCGACGCCGTCATCGAGGCCGTCTTCGAGAGCACCGCGCTCAAGCACCAGGTGTTCCAGGAGATCCAGGACATCATCGAGCCCGACGCGCTGCTCTGCTCCAACACCTCCACGCTGCCCATCACGGCCCTGGCCGAAGGGGTCACGCGCCCGGCCGACTTCATCGGGCTGCACTTCTTCTCGCCCGTCGACAAGATGCCGCTCGTCGAGATCATCAAGGGCGAGAAGACCGGCGACGAGGCCCTGGCCCGCGCCTTCGACCTGGTCCGCCGGATCAAGAAGACCCCGATCGTCGTCAACGACTCGCGCGGCTTCTTCACCTCGCGCGTCATCGGCCAGTTCATCAACGAGGGCGTCGCGATGGTCGGCGAGGGCGTCGAGCCCGCCTCCGTCGAACAGGCCGCCGCCCAGGCCGGATACCCGGCCAAGGTGCTCTCCCTGATGGACGAGCTGACGCTCACCCTGCCCCGCAAGATCCGCGACGAGACCCGCAGGGCCGTCGAGGAGGCGGGCGGCAGCTGGGCCGGCCACCCCTCGGACTCGGTCATCGACCGCATGGTCGACGAGTTCGGCCGCCCCGGCCGCAGCGGCGGCGCGGGCTTCTACGAATACGACGAGAACGGCAAGCGCACCCGCCTCTGGCCCGGCCTGCGCGAGCACTTCGGAGGCTCCGGGGGTCGTCCCTCGGGTGGGAACAGCACGAAGCCGGACACGGACATCTCGTTCACCGACATGCAGGAGCGGATGCTCTTCTCCGAGGCACTGGACAGCGTCCGCTGCCTGGAGGAGAACGTCCTGATCACCGTCGCGGACGCCAACATCGGCTCCATCATGGGCATCGGCTTCCCGCCGTGGACCGGCGGCGTGCTCCAGTACATCAACGGGTACGAGGGCGGCCTGCCCGGCTTCGTGGCCCGCGCCCAGCAGCTCGCCGAGCGGTACGGCGACCGCTTCCTGCCGCCCGCGCTGCTCGTGGCGAAGGCGGAGAAGGGCGAGACCTTCCACGACTGAGGCCTCCGCGCGCCGCGTTCACCGTCACTCGGCGGTGAACGCGGCCCGCAGCTCCTCCTTCAGTGACCGCTGGAAGGCGGTCACCAGCGCCTGGAGCACCATCGGCTGCATGTGCGCCGACAGCGACTTCATCGCCTTGACGTGCTCCGGGTCCGACTCCCGCTCGCGGTACGGACTCCACACCTCGTCCCGGAAGAGCCGGGTCAGCTCCTGGGCGGCCGAGCGGGTGTGCTCCAGCAGGACCGTACGGGCGGCCAGGATCGTCTCGTGCGCGATCGGCACGTCGAGCAGCTCCACCCCGAGCCGCAGCAGCCCCGGATCCACCCGGTAGGGGGCCTCGCCCGGATCGGCCCGTTCCAGCACCCCCATCGCGGCCAGCCGGTCGAGGTCCTGCCCGGTCAGCGACCGCCCCGCCCGGCGTTCCAGCTCCGCCCCGGTCACGTCCTCCGCCGAGTCCGGCGCCCAGGAGGCCACCAGCGCCCGGTGGATCGCCAGGTCCTGGGCGCTCAGATCGGGCGGCAGCTGCTCCAGGTAGCGTTCGATCGCGGCGAGCGTCATGCCCTGGTGCTGGAGCTCCTCGATCAGCGCGAGGCGGGAGAGGTGGTCGTGCCCGTAGTGCCCCACCCGGCGCGGACCGATCACCGGCGGGGGCAGCAGCCCCCGGGTGCTGTAGAAGCGCACCGTGCGCACCGTCACCCCGGCGCGAGCGGCCAGCTCGTCGACCGTGAGCGTCGGCTCCTGTGTCCCGGTCGCCATCTCTGCTCCTCGTGTCCGACCCCGCGGATGAACTGCCGGGCGTGTGCGTCGATCAGGTTCAACAGTATTGCTGTCTCACCACTGTTGTGAAAGTGCCCCGGCGACGGCGGAGCGCGAGGTAATTTCACTGGCGGCGGCGGAGCCCGCGCACCAGGCTGTCGCCGTGACACTTCATGAGAACGAGATCGACGCGGATGAGGCCGTCGTCCGGGAGCTGCTGCGGGAGCAGCGCCCCGAATGGGCCGCCCTCCCCGTCTCGCCGGCCGGTGCGGGCACGGACAACACGATGTACCGGCTCGGCGAGCAGCTGCTCGTACGGCTGCCGCGCACCGCGGACAACGCGGAGGCGGTACGCAAGGAACAGACGTGGCTGCCTCGGCTGGCACCGCATCTTCCCTGCCGCATCCCGGAGCCGGTGCACGCCGGCTCCCCGAATTCCGCCTACCCGCTCGCCTGGTCGGTCTACCGCTGGATCGACGGCGAGGAGCCCGGCCCGGGAACGGTCACCGACTGGACCCTCTTCGGGGCGGATCTGGCGGCGGTCGTGCGGAAGCTGCACTCCATCCCCCTCATGGGAGCCGCTCGTGAAGGCGGACTCAGCTGGTACCGCGGAGGTGGCTTGCGGGATTGTGACCGGTCGGTCAGCGGGTACTTCGACGACTGCCGGTCGATCCAGGGCCTCGACCTCGACCTCGCACGCCTGCGGGACCTGTGGCGCAGCGCGCTCGAACTGCCCGAGCCCTCCGGCCGGCAGGTGTGGCTGCACGGCGACCTCAAACCCACCAACCTTCTGGTCCACCGGGGCAGGCTGCACGCGGTCATCGACTTCGGAGCCCTGTCGATCGGCTTCCCCGACGCCGAGCACGCGCCCCTGTGGGATTTTCCACCCCAGGCCCGACAGGCGTACTGGGACGCGATGGGCCTCGACGACCTCACGTGGCTGCGCGCCCGCGCATGGGCCGTCGCCGTCGGAATCAGCGGGATGCCGTACTACTGGCATACCTTTCCCGCCTTCGCCCGCGAGTGCCTGTCACGGCTCCGCGCGATTCTGGAGACGGCCGACGAGCGGTGAAGCAGCCCCGGACGAGCCTCCCCGCGGAGCCCGGCCCCCGGCAGGAGCGGAGCCCGGCCCCCGGCAGGACGGGTGCGCCGCCCGCCCGTTGTCAGTGCGCGCTCGTACGCTGGTGCGATGACCGAGATCGTTTACGTACGGGGGGACGCCACCGCACCGCAGGGCAAGGGCGTCAAGCTGATCGCCCATGTCTGCAACGACCTGGGCGGCTGGGGCAAGGGCTTCGTCCTCGCCGTCTCGCGCCGCTGGCCCGAACCGGAGGCCCGGTACCGCACCTGGCACCGCGAACGGGCCGGCAACGACTTCGGGCTCGGCGCCGTCCAGTTCGTCCGGGTGAGTCCGTACGTCTGGGTGGCGAACATGGTGGGCCAGCGGGGGATGCGCACCGGCAGCCAGGGGGTGCCGGTGCGCTACGAGGCGATCGGTACAGCGCTGGGCGCGGTGGCCGACCGAGCCCTTGAGCTGGGGGCCTCCGTCCATATGCCGCGGATCGGCTGCGGACTGGCCGGCGGGAAGTGGTCCCGGATCGAACCCCTGCTGGAGCAGCGGCTGTTGAGCCGGGGGATCGAGGTGACGGTGTACGACTTCGACTGACGCGGAAGCGACAGAGTGACAGGACGGAGCTCTCTGTTGCGGCGCCACTATGGTGGACCCGAACCGGCACAGAGCGGGGAGGTCCCATGGCCGCACGGAGCACGGACGAGGCACTGCTGGCCCGGGCGCTGGACGGTACGCCGCCCTCCGACGCGCTGAGCGAGCAGATCCTCGACGCCGCGCGTGAGCAGTTCATGACCTTCGGGCTGCGCCGTTCCACCGTCGACGACGTCGCCAAACGGGCCGGGGTGTCGCGCGTGACCGTCTACCGGCGGATCGGCAACAAGGACAGCCTCGTCTCCGCCTGCCTGCTGCGTGAGTACCGGCGCTTCCTCGTGGAGGTGGACGACGCGGTCGCCGCTCTGCCCACGACGGAGGACCGGCTCGTCGAGGGCTTCACCGCGGTGCTCCGGCACATCCGCGAGCATCCGCTCATCGGCGGTCTGCTGAGACTCGAACCCGAGACCATGCTGCCGTTCCTGACCCTGGAGAGCGGACCGGCCCTCCTCGCCATCCGCGGGTACCTGGCGGACCGGCTGCGTGAGGCCCGGCGCGCGGAGGGCGGCCCGGCCAGTGATCCGACACCGGTGGCCGAACTGATGGTCCGGATCACCGTCTCCTTCCTCCTCAACCCCGTCAGCTGCTTCGAGCTGGACGACGACACCCAGGTACGGGAGTTCGCCCGGAGCTATCTGCTGCCGCTGCTCGCGACCCGTTCCGCGGACCGCCCGCGGGGTGGCTGAGGGGCAGAGGCCGCGATCAGTCAGTCGATGCCGGCCACGCAGCGGAATCCGATGTTGCCGGCGCTGCTGTCGGGTGTGTTGGAGCTGCGCGCGTCCACACGGTAGCGGAAGCAGTAGCTCTCGTGGCAGAGGTACGAGCCACCGCGCATCGCCTTGCGCTCGCCCCTCGGCGGACCGGCCGGAGCGGTCCGCGGACCGGTGACGTGCCAGCTGGGGTGGAACCAGTCGGAGCACCACTCCCAGACGTTCCCGCAGGTGTTGTACAGGCCGTATCCGTTGGGCTCGTACGCGTCCGCGGGGGCCGTCCCAAGGTAGCCGTCCGCACCGCTGTTGTGCGTGGGGAACTCGCCCTGCCACACGTTCATCCAGTGCACGCCGCCGGGTTCGCGCTCGTCGCCCCATGGGTAGCGGGCCTGGACCAGACCGCCGCGGGCCGCGTACTCCCACTCGGCCTCCGTGGGCAGCCGTTTGCCCGCCCACCTCGCGTAGGCGCGCGCGTCACGCCAGGTGACGTGGACCACCGGGTGGTCCATCCGGCCGGCCAGATCCGAGCCGGGGCCCTCCGGCCGGCGCCAATCGGCGCCCGTGACCTGGTACCACCACGGCGTCGCCGGTACGGGACGCGCCCCGCGTGGGTGCTCGGGCAGGAACGCGGAGAACACGAAGGAGGTGCCGAACCGCTCCGCCAGGGTGACCCAGCCGGTCGCCTCTGTGAACTCCGCGAACGCGGTGTTCGTCACCGCCGTGGTGTCGATCCGGAAGGGGGCCAGTTCGACCTCACGCACCGGGCCCTCACCGTCGGCCGGGTAGCCCTGCCCGTCGTCGGTCCCCATCAGGAACCTGCCGCCGGGCAGCAGGGCCATTTCGGTGCGCGACGGTTCCACGGGGCCGTTGAGGTCGCCCGTGGCCGGCCGGGGCTCCGGTAGGGGCGGTGCCTGCGCACCGGCCGCCCGGCTCGCGGCGCAGCACGACGCGTCACTCGTCACGGGCGCGCTTCCCCGGATCGGTGGGGCAGTCGCACCGGCGCTCCGGTGAGCCGGCTGCGGTGGGCCGCTTCGACGACGGCCACGATGTCGAGGACCTCCGCCTCGGGGACGTTCGGGACGCCGGTCCGGCAGCTCGCGACGATCGACGTGAGCAGTCCGGTGAGCATGGCGGGCCCCGCCTCGATGGCGAATGCCCTTCCGCCACCGGGGCCGTTGAGGTGCCCGGTCGTCAGCGGTGACCACTCCGCTTCGCCGCCCAGGGTCGCGATCCGTCCGTCGGCCCAGGTCAGTTTCGTGCGCCGGGCGTCCGTGGCGTCGACCGCGACGCATCCCGGCCCGAGGGCCGCGACCGCCAGATCCACCAGGTGCACTCCGTACCAGGCCAGGAACGGGTGGCCGGGCTGGGTGGGCAGCGGCCCCGTGAGATCGATGCGGTCGACGTCGCCGGAGCCGAGTGCCTGCCGGAACTCGGGCGTGAAGCGCTTCGGTGAGCCGGCCAGGGGCAGGCACGCGTGGTGACGTGCCGTGGCCAGCATCGCGTGGGCGTCACGGAGCGCGAGGGCGAACCGCGTGTCCACGTAGACCGGCTTGCCGAACGGTGCGAGCCGGGTGAAGTACCCGTGGTGGGTGCGGGCGTCGGCGGCGACGATCAGCAGCGCGTCGCAGCGCTCGGCGACCTCCTCCGGGCTGGAGCACAGCGGAACTCCGAGGTCCCTCACCTCGCCGGCCAGGGCGTCGACGCGGTCCCGGCCGAGGGGGAAGTCCGCGGCTGCCACGCCCTTCCACGCCGCCGTCACGGTGGCGCCGGGCACGGCGCCGGTGACACCGTCCCCGAACAGACGGGTGAAGGACGGCGCGTGCGGCGAGTCGACGCCGATGAGCCCGAGTCGCAGGGGCGCGGGTGCCGGTACCGGTGCCGGTGCGGGCGTCATCCCTTCACCCCCGAGGAGACGACGCCAGCGACGATGTGCCGCTGGAGCACGACGAAGATCACCAGGCAGGGCAGGAAGCTGATGCACGCCGCGGACATGATGCCCGCCGTCGACACCGTCTCGGTGTGCAGGGTGGCGAGTCCGACGGTCAGGGTGCGTGCCTCGTCGGTCTGGCCCACGACCAACGGCCACAGCAGGTCGTTCCAGTGCCACAGGAAGACGAAGATGGCGAGCGTCGCGAGCACGGGCCGGATCAGCGGCAGCACGATCCGGCTGAAGGTGCGCCACTCGCCCGCCCCGTCGATGCGCGCCGCGTCGAACAGCTCGTCGGGCAGATCGCGTACGAACTGCCGGATGAGGAAGACGGCCTGCGCGTTGGCCAGGGTCGGCATGATCAGTCCCCAGAGCGTGTTCACCCCGTCCAGGCGCGCGACGAGGATGAACGTCGGGATGAGGGTGGCCTGCATCGGCACCATCAGGGTGGCGACGATCGCCCACAGCAGGGCGTTGCGCCCGGGGAACCGCTTGCGCACCAGGGCGTAGGCGGCCATGGAGGACGTGAGCAGGATGACCACGACCGAGACGGTGGAGTAGACGAGGGAGTTGAGCAGCCAGCGGGGGAAGTCGCCCACCTCGAAGACGCGGGTGATGTTGTCGAACGTCAGCGAGTGGGGGATCGCCTGCGGAAGGGTGGGGGCGTCCTCCGGCGACAGCGCGAGGACGATCACGGCGAGCAGCGGTCCGACGGTGAACAGCGAGATCAGGGTGAGTGCGAGGGCCGGCAGCCACCTGCGGGGCGGGCGGGCGTCCGGGCGCAGGCCCAGCGCGGTCGGCGGGGTGGTCACTTGGTCTCCTTTTCGTCGATGAACCGTCGCTGTACGAGGGACAGGACGAGCACGATGGCGAAGAGGACCATGCCGATCGCCGAGGCGTAGCCGAAGTCGAGGAACTTGAAGCCCTCGTCGTAGAGGAAGTAGATGAGGCTGCTGCTGGCCCGGTTGGGGCCGCCGCCGGTCATCACGTAGATGGTGTCGAACACCTGGAAGCCGGTGATCGTCTCGATCACGAGGACGAAGAACAGCACCGGCCTGAGCAGGGGCAGCGTCACGTACCGGAACGCCTGCCGGCTGTTCGCCCCGTCCAGGCGCGCCGCCTCGTGCACCTCGGCGGGCAGTGCCTTGAGTCCGGCGAGGAAGACGAGCATCGAGTAGCCGAACCCCTTCCACACCGAGACCAGGGCGAGGCACGAGAGCACGAGCAGTTGGTCACCGGAGAGAAAGGGCACCGGGCCGAGTCCGCCGAGTCCGCCGAGTGCCGCGTTGAGCGGTCCGTCACTGGCGAAGATCCAGGACCAGATGATGCCGGCCATCACGAACGAGCTGAGATACGGCAGGAAGAGCACGGCCCGGAACGTCCCCTGGAAGCGCACCAGTTTGTTCAGGAGCAGCGCGCCGGCCAGGGAGACCACGATGATGAGCGGGACGAAGATCAGCACGTAGGTCGCCGTCACCCCGAGGCTCTTCCAGAAGAGCGGATCAGAGGACAGGCGCGTGTAGTTGTCGGCCCCGAGCCACGACACGTCCCCGTTGAGGCGGTAGCGCGTGAGGCTCATCGCCCCGGCGCCCGCGATGGGCAGGAATTTGAACACGGCGAAGATGACGACCGTCGGCAGGACGAACAGGAGGCCGGTCATCGCCTCCCGGCGCTTGAGCCGTCTCCGGGCCGCTTGACCGCCCGGGGACGGAGACGGGGCCCGGGATGCCGGGGGAGGTATCTTGCCGCTCTTTGAGACATGGCTCGGGGTGTGCACGGACATGGCGACCTATCGGTGATGGAGAGACGGACCGGGGGAGTCCGGTACCGGGCGGGGACCGGACTCGCTGCACTGGCTGCGTCAGGACCGGGAGAGCAGCTCCCGCGCTTCCTTCGCCGCCTTGTCCAGGGCCTCCTTCGGCGAGAGATCACCGCCGAGTGCGGCCTGGATGCCGGGTGCCAGAGACGCCATCACCTGACGCGCGGCGGGCGAGGACTCACCGGGATTGGCGAACCGGAGCGCTTCGTTCAGCACCTGGTAGTCAGGTCCCGTGCTCGGCGCCTTGACGTCGGTGCGGGTGGGGAAACTGCCAGCGGCGGCGTTGAGCGACTTCTGCGTGGTGGGCGAGCTCAGGTAGGCGAGCACGTCGTTGGCGGCGTCCCGGTTCTCGTCCTTGCTGATGGAGGTCAGGGAGAGCAGGCCAGGGTTGCCGTAGGTCGCGCGGACCTTGCCCTGGAGGGGCAGACCGAGCGACACGTTCTTCGCGCCCAGTGCCGCCCGCATCTGGTCCAGTTCCGGCAGGGACGTGACGGGCCGCATCGCGACCTTGGAGGCGGCGATGGGGGCGCCCTGCACGGCGGGGCCCTCGGTGGCGGCGTCGGCGGGCAGGCCGCCCGCCTTCTTGAGGTCGACGAGGAACTGAAGGGCGGAGACCCCCGCCGCGGAGTCGAAGGCGACATCCTTGCCGTCACCGCTGAAGACCCGGCCCCCGGCCTGCCAGAGCAGCGGGTAGAAGGAGAGGTTCAGCGTCTGTTCCGGGCTGCCGGCGTAATCCATCACGGCGACGCCCTTCTTGGCGAGCACCGGCGCGGCCTTGCGCACGTCGTCCCAGGTCTTCGGGAGTTCGAGGCCGGCGTCGGCGAATATCTTCGTGTTGTACGCGGTGGTGTTGATGTTCTGGAAGATGGGTACGCCGTACAGCTTGCCGTCGATGGTGGCGGCCTTGAGGGTCGCGGGGAAGAAGGCCTTGCGCTCCTTGGCGACGGCGTCGTCGACGGGCAGCAGCCCCCGCACCTTGTTGTAGGTGGCGGCCTGGTCGGGCGTGATCAGCACGATGTCCGGACCGGTCCCGGCGGCGAGGGCGGCGGAGATCTGTGCGTCGCGCTTGTCGAAGGTCTGGAGTTCGATGTTCAGGTCGATGTCGGGGTGCGTCTTCTCGAACGCGGACTCCGTCCCTTCCCAGAACTTCTTGCTCGCTGCCTCGTCCTTGATGACCGGGTACATCCACACGGTGACGTGTGACTTGCCGTCGTCGGCGCCCGATGCCGAGCAGGCGGAGGCGGTCAGGGTGGCCGCGGCGGCGACGGCCGCGCAGCGAAGCAGTCGTGTGCTCATGCTCGTTCTCTCTTTCGTTGTGCGGCGCCGGCCAGCGCGGTGAGGGCGTCCACATGGCGGCCCAGCAGGGGAGGGGCGGTCAGGAGCGGGTCGTCGACGTCGCGCATCCACTGCGACAGCGCGCGGGCGAGTTCCTCGCGGACACCGGCGCAGGCAGGGTCCTCCGCACGGTTGTCACGCTCGTGGGGATCGCGCACGAGGTCGTACAGCTCGACGGTCGGGCTGGTTTCCACCGTGGGTCCCCGCAGGTCGGCGGGGAGGCTGCGGCGCACCCAGGACTGCGTGGGGTCCATGGCACGCGGGGCGTTGGCGAAGTTGACGACCAGCTTGTGCGAGGCGGAGCGGACCGAGCGCTTGGGGTCGTAGTAGATGTGGTGGGTGAGCTGGCCGAAGGTGTGCGTCCGTGCGGCCGTACCGCTCTCCACGACCGGGACCAGGCTGGTGCCCGGCAGCTCCGCCGGCGCGGGCAGGCCCACGAGTTCGAGCAGCGTGGGCAGTACGTCGATGTGGCTGACCATCTGCGTGACCCGGCGCCCCGGCCATCGCGTGCGGCCGGGTGCCCGTACGAGGAGGGCGACCTCCAGGCCCGGGTCGTAGAGGGTGCACTTCGCGCCGGGCAGCGCGAGTCCGTGGTCGGTGGTGAACACCACGACGGTGTCGTCGCTCAGACCGAGCGCGTCGAGGCGGGCCAGTATCCGGCCGACGCCCTCGTCCATGTGGCGTACGGCCCCCTGGAGTTCGGAGATCTCCTCGCGGGCGCCCGCGTCGTCCTGGAGGTAGGCGGGGACGGTGACCCCGAGGGAGCTGTCCGGGCTCACCGTGTCGCCGAGGAAGCCCATCACGCCGGGGCGGTCGTCGCGCGCCGGCGTGCGGTGCGGTTCGTGGAAGCCGACCTGGAGGTAGAAGGGGGCGTCGGAGGCGGCCGCCCGGTCGAGGGCTTCGGTGGTCCGCTCGACGACCGTGTCCCGGTCACCGCCGGAACGCACCCGGTCGAACCCCAGCCGTTCGGCGACGACATCGTCGGACAGCACCCTGGACTCGTGGTGCACGCCGATCAGTTCGGTGCCGTAACCGGCCGCGGAGAGCCTGCTCGCGAGGTGGGACGAGGGATCGGTGAGGTCCCATCCGAAGGGGTCGTGGGTGAGGCCGAGCACGCCGTTGGTCTGCGGATAGGTGCCGGTGAACAGCGAGGCCCGAGCGGGGCTGCAGTGCGGGGCGGTCGCGAACGCCGACTCGAACAGTGCCGATTCGGCGGCGAGGGAGTCCAGATGGGGGCTGACCACGGTGGGGACTCCGTACGCTCCGAGGAAGCGGCCCAGATCGTGGCAGTGGATCAGCAGGATGTTGCGTGCTTCGGTCCGGGTCATCCCATCCTCGCCAGGTCCTCGCGCGTCAGCGCGTGCTCCAGGGGCCGTCCGGCCAGGAAGCGGCCGATCTCCTCCACGACGATCTGCCCGCCGCGCTGCCGTGAGTCCGAGGTGGCGCCCGCGATGTGCGGTGTCAGCAGGGCATTCGGCAGGCCGCGCCAGCGGTCGTCGACGGGCAGCGGCTCACTGGTGAACACGTCGAGCGCGGCGTCGATCCGGCCGGAGGCGACCTCCGCGAACAGCGCGTCCATGTCCACCACGGAGGGCCGCGCGGTGTTGACGAACACCGCCCCGTCCCGCATCGCCGCGATCTCCCGGGCGCCGATCATCCCGTGGGTCTCCGGGGTCGCGGGTGCGTGCACGGCGATGACATCACTGGTGGCCAGCAGTTCGGCCAGTCCGGTACGGAGCTCGGTGAGCGGGTCGCCGGACGGGATGTAGGGGTCGTGGACCCGTACGTCGGCGCCGAGCGCCCGGCACATGCGGATGTAGTGACGGCCGGTGCGCGAGGCGCCGACCACACCGACGCGCGCCCCGCTGATCTCGCGCCCGCGCCGGGTCTCCCTGGCCGCGTCCCACTCCTGGCCGGAACGCAGGGCGTGATCGTGGCGGTGGGTGCGGCGCAGCAGCGACAGCGTCAGCCCGAGGGAGAGCTCCGCGACGGCGGGAGCCATCGCGGCTCCCGCCTGGGACACGGGCAGACCGGTCGCCCAGAAGTCGTCGCCCACCAGCCAGTGGATCGAGGACGCCGCGTGCATGACGAACCGCAGATCGGGGGCGAGCGCGAGGCGGGCGGCGTCGAGCCGGGGGAACCCCCAGGCGGTCACGAGTACATGGACGCCGTCGAGGGCCCGGCCGAACGCGTCGGGCGTGTGCAGTGCGGCCGGCTCGCTCTCGGTGATCTCGCCGAGCGCGGCGAGCGCGGCGAGCGTCGGCGGAGGGAAGAACGCTGCCCGTTCCCCGGGTGCGACGCTCAGGTGGATCCGGATGGGCGAGCCCTGGGGATGTCGCCCCTGACCCGTTCCGAGGTGGTCATTCATGGTGTGGAAGCTAATCAGCGTACTTACTTCTGTCAATGACCGAATAAATTACACTGGGCCTCGCCACGGGCCCTGAGGGGTGCCCGTCCGCCGGATCGCCAGGAGGAAACGTCAGTCATGAAGCCACGTGCCGGGAGCAAAGCCCTGATCCGGGAGATCAACGAAGCTCTGGTTCTCGACGTCGTGCGGGTGCGCCGCCCGGTCGCCAGGGCGCGGATCGCGGCCGAGACGGGACTGAGCCCGGCCACCGTCACGGGCATCACGGCCCGGCTCCTGGGTGCCGGGCTGCTCACGGAGGCCGAGGCCGGACGCAGCACTGTGGGCCGGCCCGCCCGGCTGCTCGACCTGAGCAGTGACGGGGTGCTCGCGGCCGGGGTCAGGCTGTCGAGCACCGAGGCCTATGTGGTGCTGGTCAACATGCGCGGGGAGGTCGTCGCCTCGCATCAGGAGCAGCTCGCCTCCACGCGGCCGGAGGACGCCGCCGAGACCATCGCCCGCGCGGTGCGCTCCACGACCGGGAGCAGGGCCTCGGCCACGCTCGTCGGCGTCGGGGTCGCCGTGTCGGGCGTCGTCGACCAGCAGGGCGGAATCGTGCTGCACAGCGGCTCGATGGGCTGGGAGAACGTCGCGTTCCGGCGCCGCCTGGCGTCCCTGATGGACACCCCGGTCGTCCTCGACAGCTACGTCAACTCCGTGGCCTCCGGGCTGCTGCTCTTCGACGGGGGGCTCGGCGGTCGCAACCTCGTGATCTTCAGCGTCGGGGAGAGCCTGGGCGCCTCCGTGGTGGTGAACGGGAACATCCACCGCGGCTTCAATGGCACCGCGGGCGGCTTCGCCCACGCCCGCGTCGGGACCGGCAGCGCGCGCCCCTGTCACTGCGGAGCCGAGGACTGTCTGGAGACCTGGTCCAGCCGCTGGGGGATCGAGCGTGAGATGGAGAGACGCGGGGCGGCGCCGGGCAGTCTCGCCGGTGGCGACGACGTCATCGAGAGCGCGGCGGACCGGCTCGGCGCCGCCGCGGCCAACGCCGCCAAGATGTTCGGCCCCGAGGGCGTCGTCATGGCGTTCACGCCGGAGATGAACATCCCGGCGCTCACGGCCCGCACGGAACAGGTGTTCCGCGGTCACTACGCCCACAACGCCACGCCGCACCCCACGCTGGAGCTGACCGCGACCGGCCCGTTCGACCACGCGTCCGGCGCCGCCCACACCGTGCTCGCCCAGCTCTTCACCGCCAGCACATCCGATGCCGCACCCGGCGACTCCCCGAGCACGGCGGGCGTCGGCTGACCCGGGCGCACCGGCGCCGCAGGGATGCGGCGCCCGGTCGTGGGGCGGGGCGGCTCAGGCGGCGGCCGTCTCGTCGGGCAGCGGCTCCAGGGGCCGGCTGCCCGCCCAGTGCGGCCCGAGGTCGTCCAGCCGCCAGCCGAACGGATAGGAGCGCGGCTGCGGACGTGAGGGCAGCCGGCGGGGCCGCGCCGGGAGGAGGCGGACACAGTGCGAGCGGGCGCGCAGCGATCCGGCGGCCGCGGAGCGGACCCAGCGGGGCTGCGCCCGGAACCCCAGGGCGCGCAGCAGCGGTTCGTCCAGCAGGGCGAGCGAGAAGCGCGCGATCAGGGGGCGCAGCGGGCGCGGGTACCAGCCGGCCATGGTCCGGAACGTGGCGTTGGCGACCCGCCGGTTCGCCGGGTCGTACGCGAACATCCGCTCCTCGTAGGAGTCCAGCAGCCGCTCGAACCCCTCGTAGGTGTCCGGTGCGCCCTCGATGCCCATCATCGCGGCCATCTTCCGGCCCACCTCGGTCAGCGCCTGCGTCTCCACCCGGCACAGGGGCCGCCAGCCGAACCGGTCGATCCAGCGCTTCGGTCCGACGACCGTGGTCGCCAGGACGTACAGGAAGTCCTCGTTGGGTATCCGGTACTTGCCGTGGATCCGGTTGAGGTGCCGGGCCGCCGCCCGGCCGCGCTCCGAGTCGAAGCCGTCGGCGGCCATCTCGTACCCGATCAGCACCGTGTCGTCGTACCGCTTCTGCCCGGCCCGTTCGAACTCCTGGGTCCGGTCCAGGAGTACGGAGATCCGGGGGACGCCGTAGTCGCGGAGGAAGGCGACGCTCACCCCCTGCCGGTAGTCCCAGGGGAACTCGTACTGAGAGATCAGCCGAAGGATCTCGGCGTAGTCGCGCGCCGGATCCATCCGGCGTATCTCGCGCAGGCGGCTGTATCGGCCCATGGTGCGCCCTCCTGTCCGTGTACCGGTTCCCTGCGGGACCGCTCCGGTGTGTGGTGCCTGGTTGTGATGCTCCAACTCGCCTGATGCATAAGGGATGTGAGGGGTCGTCTGTTCTGGGAGTCAAAGTTACAAATACTATTGACTTGTTTCACGGGTCCCGTCAACAGTGCGGACGGGTGGGTGCGCGACCGGGCGCGGCGGGGGCCGGTGCGCGTGACGTCGGAAGCGTTCGCATGCTGGATCGGGCGGGGGCCGGGCGCCCGCACCGACCATCAGGAGCACCGAATGAGCAGCGAGCAGGACCCCGTACCGCCCCCGCCCGGGGGTGTGCTGTGGAGCCTGTCCGGCGACATCCGGGCCCTGCTGATGCTGCCCGCCGCCCTCACCCTCCAGGTCGCCCATCCCGCGGTCGGCGCGGGCGTCGACGAGTACTCCGTCTTCCGTACGGACCTGATCCGCCCGCTCGGCGGGGAGCAGGAGCGGGCGCTGCGGCGGTTCTGTGGAGTGGTGCGGGTGGTGGTGCCGCTGCTGCCGGAGCGACTGCGCTACCTGCCGAGGGCGCGCCGGGCACGGGCGGCCCACCGGGAGGCCGGGATCAGGCGGAAGCGCGCCGGATCAGCTGGGTCGGCATGATGACCGGACCGGCGTCCCCGGCGCCGTCGTTGAGCCGGTCCATCAACAGCCTTACCATCAACCTGCCCATGCTGACGACGTCCTGACGGACCGTCGTCAGCGGGGGGTCGGTCGTCTCCGCGACCGACTCCATGTCGTCGAAGCCGACCAGCGCCACATCCTCCGGTACCCGGCGGCCGTGCTCGCGCAGCACCCGCAGGGCGCCGGATGCCATCAGGTCGTTGGCGGCGAAGACGCCGTCCAGGTCCGGCCGCCTCGCCAGCAGCCCGGCCATGGCGCGGGCGCCGCCCTCCGCGGTGAAGTCACCGTCCGCGACCAGTGCGGGGTCACCGTCCGGCAGTACGTCGAAGTAGCCGTCGACGCGGTCCAGGGCCGAGGTCTGGTCGCGCGGGCCCGCGATGTGCGCGATGTGCCGGCGGCCCAGCGAGGCCAGATGGCGTACGGCCTCGCGGGCGCCGCCCCGGTTGTCGCAGTCGACGTAGGGGACCGCGGGGCCGGAGGCGCCCGGCCGTCCGGGGCGCCCGCCGTAGACCGTCGGCACCCGGAACCGGCTTATGACCGCGGACAGTTCGTCGTCCGTGTGCAGCGAGAAGGCCAGCACACCGTCCACATGGCCACCGGCCAGGTAGCGGGTGACCCGGTCGAAATCCCCGCTCCCCTCCACCAGGAGCAGCACCAACTGGGCGTCGTAGGTGATGAGTTCACGGCTTATGCCACGGATGTGCTGGGAGAAGAAGGGATCGGAGAAGATCCGGATCTCGGGTTCGTCGATGATCACGGCGACCGCCCCGTTGCGCCGGGTCACCAGGGTCCGGGCGGCGTGGTTCGGCACATAGCCGAGCTCGTCGACCGCCTTGCGCACCTGGTCCACCAGCGGCTGACGCACCCCCGCACCGCCGTTGACCACCCGGGAGGCCGTCGCCCGGGACACCCCGGCGCGGGCCGCCACGGCTTCCAGTGTGGGGCGTGCGTGAGAGGCATCGGGGGTGGAACGGGGCAAGGGACGCTCCTCGGAGGCGCGGGAGGGGGGCGGGATCCGGCCGGGTCCCGGCCGAACAGCACGGACCCCGCCAGCCTACGACCTGGCGCGGTGCGGCGACCGGGGTATCCCGCCGCGCGGACGCGGGCTCGGGGGCCCGGGTCGGCCCCGGGCCCCGTCGTGCGGGCGCCGGGCCTCGTCGTGCGGGTATCGGCCCGATACCTGTCGCGCGGGCGCCCGGCACGGTACCTTCCGGCCATGCCGAGACGTGCACGGGGTGACCGCGCGCCGGACGGACGCAGCCGGTGGGTGGGCCGTCGCCGGGTCCGCGGCCTCGTGCACGCGGCCGTCGCCACCGCGCTGGCCGGCGCGCTGCTCACGGGCTCCGCCGAGGCCGCGCGGACCCCGCCGCGTACCGGATTCGAAACCGCCGACGGGGCGCGCTGGACCTCCCCGGCCGGGGAGCGCTCGCTGCTCGCGGCCGTTGGTCGACGCGGCGACCGGGTCTCCGTGGAGCGGATCGGTACGACGGAGCAGCGCCGCCCGTTGCGGCTCGTCCGGATCGGCAGTCGGCGTCCGGGCGCGCTCACCGTGCTCCTCGTGTGCAGCCAGCACGGCAACGAACCGGCGGCCCGTGAGGCCTGTCTGACGATGGTCCGCGACCTGGGATACGCCAGGGACCGGGCCACCCGTGACTTCCTCGCCCGCACCGAGATCCTCGTCGTTCCCACCGCCAACCCCGACGGCAGCGCCGCAGGCACCCGGGGCAACTCGGACGGCATGGACATCAACCGCGACCACATCGCGCTGCGCACCGCCGAGGGCCGCGCCATCGCGGCGGTGCTCCGGGACCACGCGCCCGAGGTGGTCTACGACCTGCACGAGTACGGCGCCGGCCCGCCGTATTACGACAAGGACCTGACCGTGCTGTGGCCCCGCAACCCCAACGTCGACGACCGGGTGCGCGACGAGTCCAAGCTCCTGGCCGCACGCTATGTGCGCCCGGCCGCCCGGTCCGCCGGACACGGCAGTGGGCTCTACGGCGTCTGGACGGACCCGGTCACCGGCCGGCCGGTCAAGCAGACGGCGGGCGACGGGCAGGAGCGCATCCTGCGTAACGCGGCGGGTGTCAAACACGCGGTGGCCCTGCTCGTCGAATCCCGCGTGGACCCGCTCACCGGCGCAGAGCGGGACGACCCCGCGGTCAACAACCGGCGCAGGGTGCACTCCCAACTCGCCGCGCTCAAAGGGCTTTTCTCCTACGTCGAGGAACGGCGCGGTGTGATCGCCGCCGCCACCGCCGGTTCCCGGGCGGCCGGTGCGTCCGGCCGGGGGCCGGTCCTGCTGGGCGGGGCCGACAACGAGGCCCCGGAGCCCGGCGACGTCCTCGCGCGGCCACCCTGCGGTTACCGGCTCACGGCGGCCGGGTTCGCCGCGGTCGGGGACGAACTCGCCCTGCACGGCGTCGCCTCCCGGCCCGACGGTGACGGTGCGTACGTACCACTGGACCAGCCGGCCCGGAGGCTGATCCCGCTCCTGCTGGACGCACGTGCGGCATACCACCTCATAAACGGTCAAGCCGATACCGCTTGTTGATCCCGGAAGATGTGCGCCGCGTGTGGTACTGCCTACGGAGAGCGAAACTTCAGCTTCCGTGAAAGGTGCCTTTCGTGTCGCAGGACGATCAGAGAACGGGCGGCAGGGGGGATCTGTCGGTGACGGCGGATCTGCCCGGCGGCCCGACCCAGGGCCGGCGCCCCACGACCGACCGGGTGGTGTTCGGAGTCACCGCCGTCCTCACCCTCGCCTTCGTGGTCTGGGGTGCCACCGCCACCGACTCGCTGGAGGACGTCTCCAGCACGCTGCTCAACGGCCTCATGCACAACGGCGGTTGGGCCTTCATGCTGGCCGCCTCCGGGTTCGTGGTCTTCGCGCTCTGGCTCGCCATCAGCCGCTACGGAAAGATCACCCTCGGCCAGGAGGGCGAGGAGCCGGAGTTCCGGACCGTGTCCTGGGTCGCCATGATGTTCAGCGCCGGCATGGGCATCGGCCTGATGTTCTACGGAGTGAGCGAGCCCCTGGCGCACTTCGTCCACCATCCGCCCGGCACCCATCCCGCGGACGCCGCGGAGGCGATGCAGACCGCGATGGCCACCACCCTCTTCCACTGGACGCTCCACCCCTGGGCGATCTACGCGGTGGTCGGTCTCGCCATCGCCTACAGCACCTTCCGGCGCCGCAGGCGGCAGACGATCAGTGCCGTCTTCGAACCGCTCATCGGCGCCCGGCACGCCCACGGCGGCGTCGGCAGGCTGATCGACATCCTCGCCATCTTCGCCACGCTCTTCGGCTCGGCCGCCTCGCTCGGCCTGGGCGCACTCCAGATCGGCAGCGGATTCCACGAACTGAACTGGAAGGAGAAGACCGGTACCGGGCTGCTCGTCCTGATCATCGCCGTGCTGACCGTGGCCTTCGTCGCCTCGGCGATCTCCGGCGTGGAGAAGGGCATCCAGTGGTTGTCCAACATCAATATGGTGCTCGCCCTGATCCTCGCCGTGTTCGTGTTCATCGCGGGCCCCACCATCATCGTGCTCGACCTGCTGCCCACCTCGATCGCCGCCTACATCGGTGATCTGCCCCAGCTCGCCGGACGCACGGAGGCGACCGGCGAGGGCGAGGTCGCCGACTGGCTCAGCAGCTGGACCGTCTTCTACTGGGCCTGGTGGATCTCCTGGACCCCGTTCGTCGGCATGTTCATCGCCAGGATCAGCCGTGGCCGGACGATCCGCCAGTTCATCGGCGGGGTCATCCTGGTCCCCAGCACGGTCAGCCTGGTCTGGTTCGCGATCTTCGGCGGCACCGCCATCAAGCTCCAGGAGGCCGGCAAGCTCGATGGCGCCGACACCCAGGAGGCCCAGCTCTTCGGCGTGCTCCAGCAGTTCCCCATCCCCACGGTGATGAGTCTGCTCGTGATGATCCTGGTCGGCATCTTCTTCGTGTCGGGCGCCGACGCCGCGTCCATCGTGATGGGCACCCTGTCCCAGAAGGGCATCCTCGAACCGGCCAAGTGGGTCGTCGTCTTCTGGGGCGTCACCACCGGTGCGGTGGCGGCGGTCATGCTGCTGATCGGGAACGGCAAGGGCGACGCGCTGGCCGGTCTGCAGAACCTGACCATCCTGGTGGCCGCGCCCTTCACCATCGTCATGCTCGGGATGTGTGTGGCCCTGATGCGGGACCTGCGCGAGGACCCGCTCATCGTGCGACGCGAGTTCGGGGTGGAGGCGGTCGAGTCCGCCGTCATCGAGGGCCACGCGAAGTACGACGGCGACTTCGAGATCCGGATCGGCCCAGGCGGCAGCCAGATCACCACCGAACGCGACGGTGACAAGCCCGGCGGTTCGAGCCCGGCCGCCGACTGAGCGGGGCGCCCGCCGGCTCCGTGCGGGCGCCTCCTCAGTCCACCAGCCGGGCCGCCGCCTCCGCGCAGCCCAGGGCCACGGTCACCCCCGCGCCGCCGTGCCCGTAGTTGTGCACCAGGCGCCCGCCGCCGGGCAGCGGCTCGGCCTCGATGCGGACCCCCGCGTCCCGGGCCGGCCGCAGCCCCACCCGGTGCCCGATGACCCGCGCGCCGGCGATCTCCGGCCGGACCCGGGCGCACCGTGCCACGATCTCCCCGGCCACACGGGGATCGGGCACGGTGCGCCAGTCGTCCGTGCCGGCGGTGCCGCCGAGCACCAGCCGGCCCGGCTGCGGGAAGAAGTACGTCGTCGCGTCGGATGCCGGGTCGGCCTCGGTGAACCACTCCTCGATCCCCGGGTTCTCCACCATGACCAGCTGACCGCGCACGGGCCGCATACCGGTGTCGGGGACCAGCTCACGGGCACCGAGCCCCGTGCAGTTGACCACCGTCGCGGCCTCGGCGGCGGCCTCGTCGAAGGAGCTGACCGTACGCCGCTCGACCGAGCCCCCGGCGGCCCTGACCTGTTCCTCAAGCCAGTCGAGGTGCACCGGCATGTCGATCAGCGGCAGTCGGCACCGCAGCCCCTCGGCGCTCTCCACCACATCCTTCAGCTCCCGGGCCCACGCCCCGAGCGCCGCGAGACGCTCGCCCCGGTGCAGGCCGCTGACCAGCCGTACCCCGGTCTCCGAGGGCCGGGCGGCCAGCTCCGCGTACCAGCTCAGCGAGGCCAGAGACCAGTCCCCGACCCGGTCCTGCGGCTCTATCCGGTACGGCCACCACAGGGCCCCCGCCACCGCGGAGGTCGTGGCCGCGGCGGGCTGCCGGGACCAGACCCGCACCCGGTGACCGCGTCCGGCCAGTACCACCGCTGTGGTGAGGCCGCTGACCCCACCGCCCACCACGATCACTTCCGACACTGCCGCACCGCCGCTCGTCTCTGCCCGGTCCACCCGATTCAGGGGAAGGACCCTAGCCGAGGCGAACGGGCCTGGCGATGCTCCGGGCGACCGGCGCCCCGGGCGCCGATTAGGATCGACCTCCTGATGACTGCCACCCTCGTCGCCAAGGACCTCGCCGCCGGACACGGCGACCGCACTCTCTTCGCCGAACTCGACCTCGTGGTCGCTCCCGGTGATGTGATCGGTCTCGTCGGAGTCAACGGCGCCGGAAAATCGTCGCTCCTGCGCCTGCTCGCCGGGCTCGACCAGCCGGAGGAGGGGGAGCTGCGGCTCTCCCCGCCCACCGCCACCGTCGGCCACCTCCCGCAGGAACCGGAGCGGCGCCCCGAGGAGACGGTGCGGGAGTTCCTGGCCCGCCGGACCGGAGTCGCCGAGGCCCAGTCGACGATGGACGCCGCCACCCAGGCCCTCGTGGACGGGGCACCCGGCTCCGACGACGCGTACTCCGAGTCGCTGGAACGCTGGCTCGCCCTCGGCGGCGCCGACCTGGACGAACGGGCCGAGGAGGTGGCCGCGGAGCTCGGGCTGACTGTCGGCCTCGACCTGCCGATGACCACCCTCTCAGGCGGCCAGGCGGCCCGCGTGGGCCTCGCCTCGCTGCTGCTCTCCCGTTACGACATCTTCCTGCTCGACGAACCCACCAACGACCTCGACCTCGACGGCCTGGAACGGCTCGAACGGTACGTCTCCGGGCTCCGCGCCGGCACGGTCGTCATCAGTCACGACCGCGAGTTCCTGATGCGCACGGTCACCAAGGTCCTCGAACTCGACCTCGCCCAGCAGCAGATCAACCTCTACGGCGGCGGCTACGCCGCCTACCTGGAGGAGCGCGAGCGGGCCCGCAGGCACGCCCGGGAGGAGTTCGAGGAGTTCGCGGACAAGCGCTCCGCGCTCGAAGGCCGCGCCCTCATGCAGCGCTCCTGGATGGACAAGGGCGTCAGGAACGCGCGCCGCAAGGCCGGCGACTCCGACAAGATGGCCCGCAAGTTCCGGAGCGAGTCGAGCGAGAAGCAGGCCGCGAAGGCCCGCCAGACCCAGCGCATGATCGAGCGGCTCGATGTCGTGGAGGAGCCGCGCAAGGAGTGGGAGCTGCGGATGGAGATCGCCTCCGCCCCGCGCTCCGGCTCCGTCGTGGCGACCCTGCGCGAGGCGCGGGTCACACTCGGGGACTTCGCGTTCGGCCCGGTCTCGCTCCAGATCGACTGGGCGGACCGGATCGCCATCACCGGAGCCAACGGCGCCGGGAAGTCGACGCTGCTCGCCGCCCTGCTCGGCCGCCTCCCGCTGGACTCGGGGCACGCGAGCCTGGGCTCCGGCGTGGTGGTGGGGGAGGTGGACCAGGCGCGGAAGCTGTTCCACGGCACGGAATCGCTGCTGGAGGCGTTCTGCGCGGCCGTCCCCGACACGGAACTGGCCGAGGTCCGCACGCTCCTCGCCAAATTCGGCCTGCGCGCCGATCACGTGATGCGCCCCGCGACCACCCTCTCCCCGGGCGAGCGGACCCGCTCCGCGCTCGCCCTGCTCCAGGGCCGGGGCGTCAACCTCCTTGTCCTGGACGAGCCCACGAACCACCTCGACCTGCCGGCGATCGAGCAGCTGGAGTCGGCGCTCGACTCGTACAAGGGGACGCTGCTGCTGGTCACGCACGACCGCCGGATGCTGGAGGCGGTCCGCACGACGCGCCGCGTCGAGGTGGCGGCGGGACGGCTGACGGAGAGCTGAGACCGGAGAGCCCGGTCGACCGTGCTGGTATGCCAAATGCGGTGAGCGTGAATCCCCTGTGCTTCGAGTGAGGCTTGAATTCCGACTTATTTCTCATAACTCCTGAAGGTGCGGGCACTTGGTATGCCAAGTGTTAGTGTCGCCTTGTTCCGGCCCGGGAGTCGCCGTTCCCGTCGCCCGGCCGGAACGCGACCGGTATACCCGCACCCGCAGGAGGCCCCGTGCGAACCCGCTGGCGTGCCACCCACGTCCTCGCCCACCGCGACGGCGGCCACGCGCTCCTGCGGGACGGCGAGATCGTGTGGGAGGGCGACACGATCAGCTACGTCGGACGCGGCTACGACGGCCCCGTCGACGCCGAACTGGACCTGGGCGAGGCCCTGGTGATGCCCGGACTCATCGACCTCGACGCGCTCACCGACATCGACCACCTGGTCCTGGACTCCTGGACGCCGCCCGACCGAGCCGCCGGACTCCTCTGGTCGCAGGAGTACTTCGACCACCGCAGGCACGACGTCCTCACCCCGGCGGAACGGGCCACCGTCCGCGAGTACGCCCTGGTCCAGCTGGCCCTGCACGGCATCACCACGTACATGCCCATCGCCTCCGAGGTCCACAGCGCCTGGGCCGAGCCGTACGACGAACTCGTCACCATGGCCGAGACCTCCCGGCGCATCGGACTGCGCGGCTACCTGGGCCCCGCCTACCGCTCCGGCGTCAACGTGGCCCGCCCCGACGGCGGGCGGCACGTCGCCTTCGAAGAGGAGCGGGGCCGCGCCGGACTGCGGGACGCCGAGCGCTTCCTCGACCACACCGCCGAGCTGGGCGACCCGCTCGTCAACGGGGTCCTGCTGCCCTGCCGCATCGAGACGCTCACCGAGGAGCTGCTGCGCGAGACCGCCGCGCTCGCGCGACGCCGCGACGTCCCCGTACGCCTGCACTGCCTCCAGGGCCTGCACGAACGCGACCTCGTACGGGAGACGCACCACGCCACCCCGCTGGAACTGCTGGCCCGCACCGGCCTCCTGGACACCCGGCTGCTCGTGCCGCACGGCGTCTTCACCGACCGCCACCCCTCGGTCCACGGTGAGGACCGGGGCGAACTGGCCACCCTCGCCGGGGCCGGTGTCTCCGTCATCCACTGCCCGCAGACCTCGCTGCGCTACGGACAGGTCCTGCACTCCTTCGGCGCCTACCGGCGCGCGGGCATCAACCTCTGCCTGGGCACCGACTCCTTCCCGCCCGACCTGATCCGGGGCATGGACACGGGCGTCCACCTCGCGAAGACCGCCGACGGCCGGGCGGACGCCGCACCCGCCGAGCACTACGTCGAGGCGGCCACCCTCGGCGGGGCCCGCGCGCTGGGCCGCGACGACCTCGGACGGCTGGAGCGCGGTGCGCAGGCGGACCTGGTCGCGTTCCGGCTCGACGACATCCGCGACGGCGTCCAGGACGACCCCGTCCGCACCTTCCTGCTCAACGGCACCGCCCGGCAGGCCACCCACTCAGTCGTGGCGGGACGCCCCGTCATGACCGACGGCCGTATCCCCGGCACCGACCTGGCCAACCTGCGCCGCCGGGCACAGGAACTCTTCGAGAGGATGCGTGAGGGCTACGCCGAGCGCGACGTGCACCGCCGGAGTGCCGACGCGCTGTTCCCGCCGACCTTCCCGCCGTTCGAGGAGACGACATCACGATGACGACGACCGAATCGCCCGACGCCAGTGAGTCCCACGCGGACCACGCCGAGCACACGATCCGGGCCGGCATCCTGTCCGGCACCTACCCGCCCGGTTCCCGGCTGCGGGAACGCGAACTCTCCGAGGCCCTGGGCTTCTCCCGTATCCCCGTCCGTGAAGCACTCACCCGGCTGACCGGCGAAGGCCTCGTCGTGATCTCCCCGCGGCGCGGCGCCTCCGTACGCAACCTCTCGCTGCGCGATGTCGCGGAACTCTTCGACCTGCGCCTGAGCCTGGAGGTGTTCGCCGCCCGCAGGGCCGCGGAGGCCTGCGCGGCCGGACGCGGCGGCGACCGGCTGCGCGCCCTCATGGAGGCGGCGCAGGACGCCACCCGGCGCGGCGACGCCCACGAGATCCCGGCCGCCAACACCGCGCTGCACGCCGAGATCGTCGCGATGACCGGCAACCGGCTGCTCCAGGACGCGCTCCAGCCCTCACTCGGCCTGGTGCAGTGGCTGTTCACCCTCACCGGCGGCCTCGACCCGAGCGTCCAGTGCGCCGAGCACCAGGACATCTGCGCCGCCATCTACGCGGGCAAGCCCGATCTGGCCGACGCCCTCGCCTACGCGCACATCGAGCGCGGCCGGGGCCCGTCCCTGGCGAAGCTGGCCGAGGTGCTGCCGGCCGAGTGACCCGCCCGGCCGGCGCCGTCCGGTCCGGGCCCCGACCCACCCCGACCGCCGGCACCCGGCGGCCAACCGAGGAGATGCACCACATGCTGATCACAGACGTCCGTCCCTGGGGCGGCGAGCCCTGCGACATCGAGATCAAGGACGGCGTGATAGCGGCGATCACCCCGCACGACCCCGCCCGGACCGTCACGGGCGACACCGTGGCCGGCCGGGGGCGGCTCGCGCTGCCCTCGTTCTCAGACGTCCACTGCCACCTCGACTCCACCCGCATCGGGCTGCCCTTCCGCCCCCACACGGGCAAGCCCGGCGTCTGGGGCATGACGATGAACGACCGCGCGCACTGGCGCGAGGACGAGTGGACCGTCGCCCAGCGGGCCACCTACACCCTGGGCCGCATGATCGAGCGCGGCACGACCCGGGTGCGCAGCTACGCGCAGATCGACGCGGACTGCGGACTGGAGCGCTTCGAGGGAGTCCTCGCGGCCAAGGAGGCGCACGCCGGCCGGTGCGAGGTCGAGATCATGGCCTTCCCGCAGGCCGGCCTCTTCAAGGAGAAGGGCGTGCCGGAGCTGATGGACCAGGCACTGGCCTCCGGCGCGGCCGTGGTCGGCGGCATCGACCCGTGCACCCTGGACCGCGACCCCGTCCGCCACCTCGACGTCGTCTTCGGTCTGGCCGAGCGCCACCAGGCGCCGATCGACATCCACCTGCACGAGCCCGGCGCACTCGGCGTGTTCAGCGTCGACCTCATCCTGGAGCGGGTGCGCGCCCTCGGCATGGCCGGGCAGGTCACGCTCTCGCACGCCTACGAACTCGGCACCGTGGACGAGGCGACGACGCGGCGCCTCACCGAGGAGTTCGCGGAGCTGGACATCGCGATGGCGACCATCGCCCCGGCCCAGCAGCAGCACGCCCTTCCGCTGGCCGGGCTCACCGCCGCCGGAGTGCGGGTCGGCCTGGGCGAGGACGGCCAGCGCGACTTCTGGTCCCCGTACGGCAACGGCGACATGCTGGACCGCACCTGGCAGCTCGCCTTCACCAACCGCTACCGGGCCGACGAGCTGATCGAGCACTGCGTGGCCGTCGCCACCCGGGGTGGCCACTCGATCCTCCAGGGCGGTCCGGAGCGACTGACGTCCGTCGCGGACCGGCCGGGCGTCGCCGTGGGTGACCCCGCCGATCTGCTGCTGGTCGAGGGCGAGACCGTCGCCTCCGCCGTGATGGACCGCAGCGACGACCGCACGGTCCTGCACGCGGGCCGCGTCGTCGCCGACGGCCTGGAGCTCGTCGGCTGACCCCGGCCACGAACGCCGGAGCCCGTCCACCACGAGGTGGACGGGCTCCTTGGAATCCGGCAGCGGTGCTACGCGGCCGGCTTCGCGGCGTCCGGCACGGTGCCGTCGTCCGCGACCAGGTGGCACGCCACCTGACGAGGGGCCGGAGAGTCCGCCGTTCCCGGCAGTGTGCGCAGCTCGGGTGCCTCCGTACGGCATCGCGCGGTGGCCAGCGGGCACCGCGTGTGGAAGTGGCAGCCGGGCGGCGGGTCCAGCGGGCTCGGGAGGTCGCCGCCGAGCACGATCCGGCTGCGGCCACGCTGCTCGGCCGGGTCGGGCACCGGCGCCGCGGAGAGCAGCGCCTGCGTGTACGGGTGCTTCGGCGAGGCGAACAGCTCGGCGGCCGGGGCCTGTTCGACGATCCGGCCCAGGTACATCACCGCGATGCGGTCCGCCAGGTACTCCACGGCCGCGAGGTCGTGGGTGATGAACAGGCAGCCGAAGCCCCGGTCGCGCTGGAGGTCCGCGAGGAGGTTGAGGACGGACGCCTGCACGGACACGTCGAGCGCGGAGGTCGGCTCGTCGGCCACCAGCAGGTCGGGGGCGACCGACAGCGCACGGGCGATCGACACCCGCTGGCGCTGGCCACCGGACAGCTCATGGGGATTGCGGTCCGCGATCTCGGGCCGCAGACCCACCTGCGCGAGGAGCTCGTCCACCCGGCGCGAGGCCTCGGCGCGGTTCGCCAGACCGTGCAGCCGCAGCGGCTCCGCGATGATCTGACGTATCGTCATCCTGGGGTTCAGGGAGGACGACGGGTCCTGGAACACCAGATGGAAATCCTTGCGCAGCGGCCGCAGTTCACGCGGCGAGAGCGCGGTGATGTCTCTGCCGTTGATCTCCACACTGCCACCGGTCGGCCGGTCCAGGCGCACCACGCACCGCCCCACCGTCGACTTGCCGCTGCCCGACTCCCCGACGAGGCCCACGACCTCGCCGGGCATGATCGTCAACGACACCCCGTCCACCGCCTTCACGGAGCCGCCGGACCCGTCGAAGTGCCGCTTCAGATCGTGCACGGCCAGTACCGGAGTGCCGGAGCCCGGAGTGCTGGAGCCCGGGGTGCGGGCGGGTGGGACGAGGCTGGCGCTCATCGGTCGGTTCCCTTGCTCGCGGCGGGTCGTGACGGGGCGGACCCGGCCGCACCGGCCGGGTGGTGACAGGCGATCAGATGAGTGCCGGCGGACCGGCTCAGCGGCGGGCGGTCCGTCAGGCAGTCCGCCTCCGCGAAGGCGCAGCGCGGGGCGAAGCTGCACCCCGCGGGCTGCTCGCGCAGATCGGGCACCAGGCCGGGGATCTCGTTGAGCCGGTCCCTGCCGTTCGCACCCCGGCTGCCGGGACGCAGTACGGCCCCGAGCAGGCCCCGGGTGTAGGGGTGCTGCGGAGAGGCGAACAGCTCGTCCACCGAGGCCTGTTCGACCGGGCGGCCCGCGTACATCACCAGGACCCGGTCGGCGGTGTCCGCGACGACCCCGAGGTCGTGCGTGATCAGCACGATCGCGGTACCGAGCCGGTCCCGGAGCGAGCGGAGCACATCGAGGATGCCCGCCTGCACGGTCACGTCGAGGGCGGTCGTCGGCTCGTCGGCGATCAGGACCGCGGGGTCGCACGCGACGGCGATCGCGATCATCACGCGCTGCCGCATCCCGCCGGACAGCTGGTGCGGGTACTCGTCGACCCGCTTATGCGGGGCGGGGATGCCGACGATGCCGAGCAGTTCGACGGCCCGCTCCCTGGCCTCGCTCCGGCCGAGCCCCTGGTGGCGGCGGAGCACCTCGGTGATCTGCCGGCCGATGGTGAGCACCGGGTTGAGCGAGGTCATCGGCTCCTGGAAGATCATCGAAAGCCGGCGGCCGCGCAGCGAGCGCAGCCTCTTCTCCGGCGCGCCGACCAGCTCCTGGCCGTCCAGCGTGATGGACCCGCCGATCCGGGCGGTCGGCGGGAGCAGCCCCATCACGGCCATGGAGGTGACGGACTTGCCGCAGCCGGACTCGCCGACCACGGCCAGCACCTCGCCGGGCGCCAGTTCGTAGGAGACACCGTCCACGGCGTGCACGGTGCGCTCCGCGCCGTGGAAGGAGACCGTGAGATCGCGGACCCGCAGGACCGGCTCCGCGCTGCGCGCGGCGGCGGTCGCGGTGGACGTTTCGACTTCGGTCACCGGGAACCTCCGCGGGGGTCGAGGATGTCGCGCACGCCGTCACCGAGCAGGTTGAACGCCAGAGTGGCGAGCACGATGACGAGACCGGGGAAGACCGCCATCCAGGGGGCGTCCGCGATGAACGGCTGGGCGCTGGAGAGCATCACGCCGAGCGAGGGCGAGGGCGGCTGCACCCCGAGACCGAGGAAGCTGAGCACCGCCTCGCCGATGATCGCGGACGGGATGCCCACGGTGGCCTGCACGATGAGGGTCGAGGTGGCGTTCGGCAGGATGTGGCGGAACAGGATCACGCCGTCGCCGCCGCCGTTGGCCGTCGCGGCACCGACGTAGTCCAGGTGCTTGAGCCGCAGGGTCTCCGCACGGGTGACGCGCACGATGCCCGGGATCTGCGAGATGCCGATCGCGATGGTCGCGTTCTCCAGGGACGGGCCCATCACCGCGGCGAGTCCCACGGCCAGTACCAGGAACGGGAACGCCAGCATGGTGTCGGTCAGCCGGGAGACCGCCGTGTCGGCGAACTTCCCGTAGTAGCCGGCCACCAGCCCGAGCGGGACGGCGACGACGAAGGCCAGCAGCACGGCCAGCACTCCGACCTGCATGGACGCGGTGACACCGACGAGCACCCGGGACAGCTGGTCGCGGCCCAGGTCGTCGGTGCCCAGCCAGTGCGACCAGCTGGGCTCCCGCAGCGCCGCGTCGAAGTCCGGCAGCGCCGGGTCGTACGGGGCGATGAGCGGGGCGATCAGGGCGACGAGGACGAACACCGCGGAGAGCACCGCGCCCACGAGCGCCAGCCGGTTGCGCCGCAGCCGGCGCAGCGAGGTGGCGAGGCGCGCCGCACGGGTGGGCGGCCGGGACGCGGGAGGTGCCGTGGCGGCCGGCGCGGGCGCCGCCGCCGTCGACGGGGAGAGGGTCATCGGGAACCTCCGAGCCGGATGCGCGGGTCGACGACCGAGTACAGGAAGTCGACCAGCAGATTGATCAGGATGTAGGCGGCCGAGGTGAACAGCACGACGCCCTGCACCATGGCGTAGTCACGGGTGAAGACCGCGTCGATGGTGAGCTTGCCGAAGCCGGGCAGCACGAAGACCTGCTCGGTGACGACGGCCCCGGAGATCAGATGGCCGAGCTGCAGGCCCAGCACGGTGATCACGGTGACGAGCGAGTTGCGCAGCCCGTGCCGGCCGATCACCGCGGCCGGGGACAGCCCCTTGGCGCGTGCGGTGCGCACGTAGTCCGAGGACATCGCGTCGATCATCGCGGCCCTGGTCTGGCGCATCACCACCGCGGCCAGGCCGGAGCCGAGCACGATGGCGGGCAGCACCAGTCGCCGCAGGTTCTCCAGCGGATCGGTGCTGAACGGTACGAAGCCGGAGGCCGCGAACACCGGCATGGCGATGGCGAACACCAGCACCAGCACGATGCCCAGCCAGAAGGCGGGGATCGACATGCCGAGCAGGGCGATGCCGTTGGCCAGCCACTCCTCCGGCTTGCCGCGCCGCACGGCGGCCATGACCCCGGCCCCGATGCCGACGACCACGGCCATCAGCAGGGACAGCGCGGCCAGCTCCAGCGTGATGGGCAGGGCCTGGGTGATGGAGTCGAGCACCGGCAGCCCGGTGCGGGCCGAGGTGCCGAAGTCGCCCGTGGCCGCGTTGCTGACGTAACGCCAGTACTGGACGGCGATGTTGTCGTCGAGCCCGTACTCGGAGCGGATCGCGGCCAGCACCTCCGGGGAGGTCTGCTCACCGGCGAGCGCCTGAGCGGTGTCGCCGGGCATCGCGCGGACCCCGAGGAACACGGTGATGCTGACCAGCACCATCGTCACCAGCGACTGGCCGATACGGCGGCTCACGTACGACGTGAGCAGTCTGCGGAGGGTGGTCACCGGCTCCCCTTCGTGTATCCGGCTTCCTTGACCCTGATCAGGCCGTCACCGGAGAGCTTGATGCCGCTCACGTCCTGCGAGGCGGAGACGTAACTGATGTTGCGGTAGAGGTAGATGACCCCGTGCTGCTTGTTGATCGCGGCGGTGAGCTCGCGGTAGATCTCGCGGCGCTTGGCCACATCGGAGGTGCTGCGCCCCTGGACGATCAGCCGGTCGATCGTCGGGTCGGAGAGCTTGCCCTGGTTGTTGCTGCCCGTCGTGCCGACGAGGCTGTCGATGTTGCCCGCGGGGTCGGGCTGACCGCCCCAGCCGCCGGTCCTCGCCTGGAAGTCGCCCGCCAGGGTCCGGGTCAGCCCGGTCGCGAACTCGGTCGGGCGGAGCTTGACGTCGAAGCCGGCGTCGGCGGCCATGGCCTGCACGACCTGGCCCAGACGGCTGTCCTCCGGGGTGGTGTTGATCATCAGCTCCAGCGGCACCGGCGTCTTCACCCCGGCCGCCTTCAGCAGCCGCTCGGCCTTCGCCACGTCGCGTCCGGGGCAGGTGACCGGGGAGCTGAGGGGCGTCCCCGGCGGCACCGGGCCGCAGGCCGGTTCGTACATGCCCTGGAAGACCAGCTTGTTGATCAGCGCCCGGTCCAGCGACAGGTCGAAGGCCTCCCGGACCCGCACATCGCGGCCGAAGGGGCTGTCGACGGGGCTGGGGTCCTTGTCGATGCCGTGCGAGTTGGCGACGTTCAGGGTCAGCGCCATGTAGCCGAGCGACGGGGTGTTCAGGAGCTGGAGCCCCTTCTCGCCCATCGAGTTGCGGACCTCGACCGGGCCCATCTGGTCACCGATCTGGACGTCACCGGAGCGGATGTTGGCCATCCGGATGCTGCCGTCGGTGATCGTCTTGTAGATGACGCCGTCGAGATGGACCTTGTCCGCGTCGTAGTAGAGCGGGTCCTTCTTCAGCTCGATCCGGTCCCCGACGACCCGCTTGACGTACTTGAACGGGCCGACGCAGGACGGATGGGTGGCGAAGTCGGCCCCGTACTCCTTGATCGCCTTCGGGGACATGATCAGCCCGGCGGTGTTGGCCAGCCGGCCCAGCAGCGGTACGTCGGGGTGGCTCAGCGAGAGCCGCACGGTGTACGGGCCGGTCGCCGTGACCTTCTCGACGGAGTCGATCTCGGAGGCCCGGCCGGAGCCCCGCAGGTGCAGGTGGCGGTCGAGCGAGGCCTTCACCGCGGCGGCGTCCAGCCGGGCACCGTCACTGAATCTGGCGCCCTTGCGGACGGTGAAGGTGAAGGTGCGCCCGCCGTCGGTGACCTTCGGCAGGGTGGCGGCCAGCTGCGGGACGAACTTGTTGTCCTGGTCGACGTCGTAGAGCTGTTCGCACATGGACGTGAACACGGTGCGGGCGACCAGCGTCGAGGTCAGGCTCGGGTCGAGCCTGTCGGGATCGGACTTCAGCCCGATCGTGACCGTGCCGCCGTCGCGCACGGGACGCATATCGGTCAGGCGCGGCTGAGCGGTGGTCTCCTTGCCGGGCGGCGAGAGCGAGCTGCATGCGGTGGTGATCGCCAGCAGTGCGGCCACCGACAGAGCGGCCGGAATTCGACGCATGGGATCAAGCCTCCTTGGGGACGGCAGGGGGGCAGGACGGCGCAACGAGTACCGACGTGGGTACACGTGGGCACTCGTTGAGCCGAACGGTATACCAGCGAACGTCCGGGCCTCTGGGCTGTCCACGACCGCGTTTGCCTGATTTGCAGGGGAATTTGGCGTACGAATGGGGCAAGTCGGCCGACAGAAATTTTCTACGGAATCGCCACTTGAGACCGACTTGGTATACCGGTATCGAAGCGGTCAGCCGGAGCGCGGGGAGGCCGACGGATGCGGGGGCGTGCGTCGGCCCCGGTCGTTGTACGTGTACCAGCGGCCGGAAACTGACCCTGGGCATGCGAAAGGGCGGGGTGGGGAGAAGGCCGCCTCAGGCGAACCCCTCCCCACCCCGCCCCGATGCCCCGGGCGGGCTCTCGCTCCCGCTACCGCTTCTTGCCGCCCTGCTTCGGATCCAGCAGCCCGGCCCGCCGAAGCGCGTCGGCCATCGCCCCGTTGGCCGGGGACGCGGCCGGAGCCGGCCGGCCGCCGCCATTGCCGCCGCCGCCCCCGCGCCGGTCGCGCCCCTGGCCGCCCTGGCCCTGGCCGCTCTGACCGCTCTGACCGCCCTGGCCCTGCCGCTGGCGCGGCGGGCGTCCGCCCCGCTCGCCGCCCGAGCCGGCCGGGGCGCCCGGACCGCCCGGACGGCCGGAACGGTCGGAACCGGAACCGGCCCGCGCGCCAGAACCCGAACCCGCACCGGCCTCGTCGTCCAGCCGCAGCGTCAACGAGATCCGCTTGCGCGGGATGTCGACCTCCATGACCTTGACCTTGACGACGTCACCCGGCTTCACGACGTCGCGCGGGTCCTTGACGAACGTCCTCGACATCGCGGACACGTGCACCAGGCCGTCCTGGTGCACCCCGACGTCCACGAACGCGCCGAACGCCGCGACGTTCGTCACGACCCCCTCCAGTACCATCCCGGACGCCAGGTCGCCGATCTTCTCGACGCCCTCCTTGAAGGTGGCCGTCTTGAACGCCGGACGCGGGTCGCGCCCCGGCTTCTCCAGCTCCTTCAGGATGTCGGTGACGGTCGGCAGCCCGAACTTCTCGTCCACGAAGTCATCGGCCCGCAGCGACCGCAGCACATCCGTGTTGCCGACCAGGGACGCGACGTCACCGCCCGTGCGCTTCACCATCGCCCGGACCACCGGGTACGCCTCCGGGTGCACGCTGGACGCGTCCAGCGGGTCGTCACCCCGGATCCGCAGGAAGCCCGCGCACTGCTCGTACGCCTTCGGGCCGAGCCTGGCCACGTCCTTGAGCCCCTTGCGGGAGTGGAACGGGCCGTTGGTGTCGCGGTGCGCGACGATGTTCTCCGCGAGCCCGGAACCGATGCCGGAGACCCGCGAAAGCAGCGGCGCCGACGCGGTGTTGACGTCGACTCCGACCCCGTTCACGCAGTCCTCGACGACCGCGTCCAGCGAGCGCGACAGCTTCACCTCCGACAGGTCGTGCTGGTACTGCCCGACCCCGATCGACTTCGGGTCGATCTTCACCAGCTCCGCCAGGGGGTCCTGGAGGCGGCGCGCGATCGAGACGGCGCCACGCAACGAGACGTCCATGTCCGGGAGTTCCTGCGAGGCGAAGGCGGACGCCGAGTACACGGAGGCGCCGGCCTCAGAGACCATCACCTTGGTGAGCTTCAACTCCGGGTGCTTCTCGCACAGTTCACCGGCGAGCTTGTCCGTCTCGCGCGATGCCGTGCCGTTGCCGATCGCGATCAGATCGACGTCGTGCGCCTTCGCCAGCTGCTCCAGCTTCGCCAGCGACTGGTCCCACTTGTTGGCCGGCACGTGCGGGTGGATCACATCGGTCGCGACGACCTTGCCGGTCGCGTCGACGACGGCGACCTTCACCCCGGTACGGAACCCCGGGTCGAGCCCCAGCGTGGCCCGGGTCCCGGCCGGTGCGGCGAGCAGCAGATCGCGCAGGTTCGACGCGAAGACGCGTACGGCCTCGTCCTCCGCCGCCGTGCGCAGCCTGAGGCGCAGGTCGATGCCGAGGTGGACCAGGATCCGGGTGCGCCAGGCCCAGCGCACCGTGTCGGCCAGCCACTTGTCCCCGGGGCGGCCGCGGTCGTTCACCCCGAAGCGCCGGGCGACCATGTTCTCGTACGACGAGGGGCCGGGCGTCTGAGACGGCTCCTCCGGCTCCAGGACGAGGTCGAGGACGTCCTCCTTCTCGCCCCGGAGCATCGCCAGCACCCGGTGCGAGGGCAGCGCGGTGAACGGCTCGGTGAAGTCGAAGTAATCCGCGAACTTGGCGCCGTCCTCCTCCTTGCCGTCCCGCACCTTCGCCACCAGCCGGCCCCGCGTCCACATGCGCTCACGCAGCTCGCCGGTCAGGTCGGCGTCCTCCGAGAACCGTTCGGCGAGGATGGCCCGCGCCCCCTCCAGGGCCGCCGCCGGGTCCGCGACGCCCTTGTCCGCGTCGACGAACGCCGAGGCCGCGACGAGCGGGTCCACCGACGGATCGTCGAGCAGACCCGAGGCGAGCGGTTCGAGCCCGGCCTCCCGGGCGATCTGCGCCTTCGTGCGCCGCTTCGGCTTGAACGGCAGATAGATGTCCTCAAGGCGCGCCTTCGTGTCGGCGGCCCGGATGCGCGCCTCCAGCGCGCTGTCCAGCTTGCCCTGCTCCCGTACGGATTCGAGGATCGCGGCACGGCGGTCCTCCAGCTCCCGCAGATACCGCAACCGCTCCTCGAGCGTGCGCAGCTGCGCGTCGTCGAGCATCTCGGTCGCTTCCTTGCGGTAGCGCGCGATGAACGGCACGGTCGATCCGCCGTCGAGCAGCTCGACGGCCGCCCTCACCTGTCGCTCCCGTACGCCGAGCTCCTCGGCGATCCTGCCTTCGATGGACGTCGTCACGGTTTTACCGACTCGCCTTCTCGTACTGGCTGTGCTGGTCGGGCCCCGGGGTCCGCGGTTCGGACCGGTCCCGGGCCACTCGCCTGCATTCTGCCGGGTGGCCGGGCGCCGTGTCGCCCGGCCACTCCAGCTGGGGCCTTCCGGCCCGGCCGGCTATCCCCTGAGATCCGCCGGGAACGCGCCCGCCGCCATCGCCTTCTTCAGGATCCCGCCCCCCAGCTCGGTCAGCCGGGCCACGCCCGCACCGCCGAGTTGCTCGTACGGCGCGAGGTCCATCCGGTCCGTGGTCTCTTCGAGCCCGGTCCGGAGCGCGGTGCCGGCCTCCGTCAACTCGCCCTCGGCGGTGAGCAGTCCACGCGCGTGCAGCCGTGCGGAGGCGTCCTCCCAGTCGCTGCGTCGCCAGCCGCGGGTGGCCAGCACCCAGCGCGGCGCCATGCCCTTGCCGGTGGCGGTGTGGCTGACCAGGGCCTCGACCGGGTCGAGCCCGGCGGCGAGGAGGGCGGCGAGGTGGGCGTCGCCGCGGTGCTCGCGCAGCAGCGTCGCCGCGTGCCAGTACGCCAGGTGCGGCTGCTCCGGCACCGGGAGGTCGGCGTGCGCCGCGTACAGCGGCCGGGCGTGTCGCGTGCAGCCCTCGGCGGCGCGCAGGGCCAGCTGTGCGGCCTCCGCCAGCTCGGGGGAGGCGATGACCTCCTCGCCCAGGAGCCGCCGCAGCGTCGAGTCGGCGGCACGCAGCCGCGCCGCCAGAACGGCCTCCGGCGAGGCGGTGTCCCAGACGGCGGGCAGGTGCGCGGCCACGAGCTCGTGGTTGAAGTTGTAGAAGGTCGCGGTGACCGTACCCGGGCCGACGGCGCCCATGGCGGCCGCGCGGGAGGCGAAGTACGCGGCGGGGGCGTCGGTGACCCCGATCGCGCCGAGCTCCTTGCCGAGGTCGGGGGAGAAGTAGAGCGAGGAGTGGATCGGGTTGATGACGTTGTGGCAGCGGCGTCCGGCACGGGGAGGCAGAGTACTCATGCCCGCACGTTACCGACTGGTCGGTACGCACCGGAACCCCGGGGCGCCGGTGACCTGTGTCGCGGCCCGCCATGGCAGGAAAGGTGGGCAGCTCGTCATTGCGGCCATCCGGGAGGCGGCCCAGGATTACGGACATGAAGCAGCGATCCGTGCTCGTCGTACTTTTCGACGGCGTCCAGAGCCTCGATGTCAGCGGCCCGATGGAGGTCTTCGCCGGAGCCGCCCGGTTCCCGGAGGTCTCGTACGAACTGCGCACCGCCTCGCTGGACGGCGCCCCGGTCCGCTCGTCGAGCGGCCTCACGCTCGTCCCCGACAGCGGACTCGCGGACGCCGCACCCGCGCACACCCTGCTCGTCCCCGGCGGCCAGGGCACCCGCGCCCCGGAGCCCGCCCTCGTCGACTGGCTGCGCGAGCACGCCCCGTACGCGGAACGGCTCGTCTCCGTCTGCACCGGCGCCTTGCTGCTCGCCGAGGCCGGACAGCTGGACGGGCACCGGGTGACCACGCACTGGACGGTCTGCGACCACCTCGCCCGCGCGCATCCGGCCGTCGAGGTCGACCCGGAACCGATCTTCGTGCGGGACGGCAGGCTGGCCACCTCTGCCGGGGTCACCGCGGGCATCGACCTCGCCCTCGCACTCGTCGAGGAGGACCACGGCCGGGACGTGGCGCTCACCGTCGCCCGGCATCTGGTGGTCTTCCTGCGCAGGCCGGGGAACCAGGCCCAGTTCAGCGCCCAGCTCACCGCCCAGACGGCCCGGCGTGAACCGCTGCGCGAGGTCCAGCACTGGATCACCGAACACCCCGGCGAGGACCTGTCCGTCGAGGCCCTCGCCGCCCGCGCCCGGCTCTCGCCGCGTCATTTCGCCCGCGCGTTCCAGGCCGAGACCGGCATGACACCCGGCCGGTACGTCGACCGCGTCCGCCTCGAAGCGGCCCGCAGGCTGCTGGAGGACAGCTCGGACGGTGTCGCCGGCATCTCGCGGAGCTGCGGATACGGCACGCCGGAGGCGATGCGCCGCGCGTTCGTCAAGGCGCTGGGCACCGCACCCGCCGAATACCGCAGGCGGTTCGCTCCCCGGCCGCCGGCCGGACCCACCCGATCCGTCACCATCGGTCTCTGACCGGAAGGCAGGCAGTCCCATGCAGATCGCCATCGTCCTCTTCGACCGCTTCACCGCGCTCGACGTCGTCGGACCGTTCGAGATCCTGTCCCGTGCCCCGGGCGCCGAGACCGTCTTCGTCGCCGAGCGCACCGGGCCCGTGCGCAACGAATCCGGCAGCCTTTCGCTGGTCGCGGACCGGACGCTCGACGAGGTGCCGGCGCCCGATCTGGTGATCGTCCCCGGCGGTCCCGGGCAGAGCGCCCAGATGGCCAACGAGACCCTGCTCGACTGGCTGCGCGCCGCCGATGCCACCAGCACCTGGACGACCTCCGTGTGCACCGGTTCGCTGCTGCTCGCGGCCGCCGGACTCCTCAAGGGGCGGCGGGCCACCTCGCACTGGCTCGCCGTCGACACGCTGAAGGAGTACGGCGCCGAGCCGACCGGCGAACGCGTCGTCATCGACGGCAAGTACGTCACCGCCGCCGGCGTCTCGTCCGGCATCGACATGGGCCTCACGCTGCTGGGCCGCATGGCGGGTGACCGGTACGCCCAGTCGGTCCAGCTGCTGACCGAGTACGACCCGCAGCCGCCGTACGACGCCGGATCCCCGGAGAAGGCCCCGGCCGATGTCGTCGAGGAGTGGCGGGCCCGGAGCCGCCACATCCTTCGGTAGCGATCCCGCTGCGGCAGGGGGCGGTCACCCCTGGGACGGCCAGGTGAAACGGGGTGCACGCCGTTCGAGGAAAGCGGCGACCCCCTCCGCGGTGTCGCCGCTGCGGCGCGCCTGGTCCGCCCAGTGGGCGTCCCGGTCCTCGCGCCCCGCGGCGAACTCCTTGGCGGCCGCCTGGGTCAGCTGCGAACGGGACACCAGCACCCGGGCGTAGGCCTCGACCCGCCTGTCCAGCTCGCCGGCCGGCAGCACCTCGTCGACCAGGCCGGTCCGCAGTGCCCGTTCCGCACCGATCAGCTCGCCGGAGAACAGCAGGTGCTTCGCCGTCGCCGGGCCCGTCAGCGCGACCAGCCGGCGGGTCGACGACGCCGGGTAGACGATCCCGAGCCTGGCGGGGGTGACGCCGAACGACGCGCCCTCCTCCGCGAACCGCAGATCGCAGGCCGCCGCCAGCTGGCTTCCGCCGCCCACGCAGTAGCCGCGCACCGAGGCGAGCGTCGGCCGGGGGAAGGCGGCCAGCGCCTCCTCCGCCGCCACCGCGAGCCCCTGCGGGGCGCCCGCCGGATCGCGCAGGGAGGAGATGTCGGCTCCGGCGCAGAAGGTCTCCCCGGCGCCCGTCAGCACCAGGACCCGCACCGAGGCGTCGGCGGCCGGCCCCGCCAGCAGTTGGGGCACGGAGCGCCACATCGCGGCCGTCATGGCGTTGCGCTTGGCGGGATTGCTGATGACGAGGGTGGCGACGCCGTCCGCGACGGTGAGCTCCAGCCGGGGTTCCGTACGGTCCATGCGCCGGATGCTATCCGTACCGTTCGAACCTATGATCAAGAAGGGGTCACGCAGCAGGCACGTACCCCGAGGAGCTCCCGGTGGCCGATTCCGTAAAAGAAGGCAGGAAGCTCAGCCGCAGTTTCAGCGGCCTGGCCCTGCTCGGAGCAGTCCTCGTCGTCGCGGGTCTGGTCGGCCTCGTCTACACCGGCGTCGCGACGCTCACCTCGATGATCCTCTTCGGCTGGCTGCTGCTGGTCGGCGGCCTGGTCGGACTGCTCCACGCGATCCAGTCGCGCGGCACCAACTACTTCTGGCTGGGCGTGGTGGTCGCCGCCCTGAACATCGCCGCCGGGGTCGTGGTCATCCGCCATCCGCACGGCACGGCCGAGGCGCTGACCATGTTCGCCGCGCTGCTCTTCCTGACCGGCGGGGTGTTCCGCCTCGTCGGCAGTGTCGTGGTGCGCGGCCCGCAGTTCGGCTGGACCCTGCTGCAGGGCGCCTTCGGGCTGCTGCTGGGGCTGCTGGTCCTCTTCGACTGGCCGCACAGCAGCCTCTACGTGCTCGGCTGCTTCTTCTCGCTCGCGCTGCTCTTCGACGGACTCGGGCTCATCGCGATCGGTGTGGGCGGCCGCCGGATCGTCTCGATGGTCTCGGACCAGCTGGGGCCGGACCAGGCAGCGCAGGAGCAGCCTTCAGGGGATGAGCAAAAGCGGTCCGACAACTGACGCATCAAAAGCTATCCGGTCAAATACTGTCGATAGAAGTCGACTTCTGTTCAGTGGTACGGACCGGACCGACTACGCCCCGCACCCTGTACTCGACGTGCAGTCACCATCGAGTGGAGAGCGGGTACCGGTCTATGGAGAGCCGCGGGAGTGTCCCCGCCGGACCCGTGTCGTACGAAGGGGTGTGGCGGTTCACCGCCCCGGCCACGGATGTCTCCGTACCCCGGGCCAGGCACGCCGTACGCGATCTGCTGGACCGCCAGGGCGTACCCCTGGACGACGACATCGCCCAGGGGCTGCTGCTCATCGTCTCCGAGCTGGTCACCAACGCCGTGAAGCACGCGGCGCTGCTCTCCCCGGAACTCGCCGTCGAGGTGGCCGTGGGCGCCGACTGGGTCCGGGTGTCCGTCGAGGACAACCACCCGTACCGCCCGACGGCGCTGGAGACCGACCACGCGCAGACGGGCGGGCGCGGACTGCTGCTGGTACGGGAGATCACCAGGGAGGCCGGCGGAGCCTGCGACGTGGAGCACACCGCAGGCGGCGGAAAGGTCATCTGGGCGGTGCTGCCACTCACCACGCGCCCCTGACCGGCCTTTCCGCCTCCCCGCGGCCGTCCCCGTCTACCAGCCGGCCGCCGTGCCGGTCAGCTCACGGATCGCGGGACGGGCGGCGTCCAGCACCGTCATGAACCATGCAGAGAACGGCGCCGCCGCATGCCGTTCGGCCAGCTCACCGGCCGACACGAAGGCCGTCTCGCCCACCTCCTCCGGATCCGGCCGCAGCCGGTCCTGCGCCATGCCCACGAAGAGGTGGTTGAACTCCTGCTCCACCAGCCCGGACGCGGGGTCCGGGTGGTTGTAGCGGACGGTGCCCGCCTCGGCCAGCAGCGAGGGGGAGACGCCCAGCTCCTCGTACGTCCGCCGGGCGGCGGCGGCGAAGGGCGCCTCGCCCGGATACGGGTGCCCGCAACAGGTGTTGGACCAGACACCGGGGGAGTGGTACTTCCCCGGTGCGCGCCGCTGCAACAGCATCCGGCCCTGCTCGTCGAAGAGGAACACCGAGAAGGCGCGGTGCAGTTGGCCGGGTGCCTGGTGGGCAGCGAGCTTCTCCGCCGTGCCGATGGTGGTGCCGTTCTCGTCGACCAGTTCGAGCATGATCGCGTCTGCTGTGCCGTTCGACGAGGTGTTCGCCGCGGTGGCTGGTGTGGTCGGCATACCCATCCTTCGCTGTGGTCCCGGCCCCGTGCGCCGGTCCCGTCGAGTCTGCGCAAGTCTGCCGTACAAAAGCGGCTTGTCTGCACTTCGGGCCCTGGCATGTCCAGTCCGGCGGCGCCACACGGGCGCCCACGGGTCCGGACTCGCACGTCAGACCCCGAACGCCGCCGGATAATGGATCGTGCCCCGGGGAACCGGCCCGGAATCATCGAGGACCAGCGCCATCATCGCCTCGTCCGGCACCTCGAAGCCCGGCCGGATGCCGTACCGCGAAGCGGGCACGAAGCCGAACCTCGGGTAGTACTCCGGATGTCCGAGCACCAGGACCAGCGACTCCGCACGCGCCCGCGCCGCGTCGAGCACGGCCCGCACCACGGCCTGTCCGGCGCCCCGGCGTTGCCACTCGGGCGCCGTGGCCACCGGGGCGAGGGCCAGTGCCGGAGCGCCCCCGACCAGACAGCGGGTCAGCAGGGCGTGGGCGGCCACGGATCCGTCGGCCGCCTCCGCGACGAGGGAGAGACCGGGCAGCCAGGCCGCCGGATCCCGGCGCAGCGCGTCGACCAGATCGGCCTCCGCCCGCGTCTCGAACGCGGCGGCGTTCACCGCGTGCACGGCGGCGGTGTCCGAGGGCGTCTCGGGGCGGGTCGTCCAGAGCCGCGTGTGATCGGTGCGGTGCAAGGTGAGGAACCTTTGATCGAGAGTGGATTCCACCGTACATCGGTGATCCCGGCGGCCTTCTGGCGCCCGCCGCGCCGCTCGTACGCGGGGGCCTTCAGGGGCTCAGCGGCACAGCTTCACCTCGTGCTCCGCGTGCCCGCTCGGCTCCAGCTGGAAGGTGCAGTGCTCGACGTCGAAATGGTCGCCCAGACAGCCCTGGAGCTCGTGCAGGAGCTTCTCGTGCCCGATCGAGTCGAGCAGTTCCTGGTGCACCACCACATGGGCGGAGAGCACCGGCATGCCGGAGGTGATCGTCCAGGCATGGAGGTCGTGGACGTCCAGCACCCCGGGCAGCGCCGTGATGTGGTCGCGCACCTCACCCATGTCGACACCCTTGGGCGCCGACTCCAGCAGGACGTTCAGCGTCTCCCTGAGCAGCTTCACCGTACGCGGGACGATCATGAGGCCGATGAGCAGCGAGGCGATCGGGTCGGCGGCCTGCCAGCCGGTGGCCAGGATGACGCCCGCCGAGATCAGCACGGTCACCGAACCGAGGGTGTCCGCGAGCACCTCCAGATAGGCGCCCCGGACATTGAGGCTGTCCTTCTGCCCGCGCATCAGCAGCGACAGCGACACCATGTTCGCCACCAGGCCGACCAGGGCGAAGGCGATCGTCAGCCCGCCCCTGGTCTCGGCCGGGCTGACGAAGCGCTCCACCGCCTCGAACAGGAGGTAGCCGCCGACCCCGAGCAGCAGCAGGCAGTTGGCCAGCGCGGCGAGGATCTCGGCGCGGGCGTAGCCGAAGGTGCGGTTGGGCCCGGCCGGTCGGTTGGCGAAGTGGATCGCCAGCAGTGCCATGCCCAGGCCGAGGGCGTCGGTCGCCATGTGGGCCGCGTCGGCGATCAGCGCCAGGGAGCCGGAGACCAGCCCGCCGACGATCTCCATGACCGTCACGGTGAGCGTGATGCCCAGCGCGATCCGCAGCCGTCCCTGGTACGCGGCGGCCGCCGTGCCGGTCGGTGCGGGCCCGCCGTGCGTATGTCCGTGGTCGTGCCCAGCCCCCATGGGGACGCCTCCCGGTCGTCGCGCGGACCCGGAGTCGTTTCGCCCCGGGCAATGCCAGTGAACTACGGGCGGGGGGTATCGGGCAACACGGCAGTGAACACCGTTGCCAACTACTCTGACCTGCGGAAATGCATGCAGGTCAGAGCGGTGGACGGCCCGGCGGTACGGCTCATGGAGCAGCCGGGGCGGGGTGGTGCAGCAGCCAGCCCCGCCAGGCCGACTCGACCATCTCCCGGACCCCGCGACGGGCCGCCCAGCCCAGTTCGCCGGAGATCCGGTCGCAGGACGCGACCGCCTTCGAGGCGTCCCCGGGCCGCCGGGGTTCGAGCTCGGGCTTCCGGTCCAGACCGGTGACCTCCGCCACCAGAGTGGCCAGTTCGCGCACCGAGACGCCCTCGCCGCGGCCGATGTTGACGGTCAGGTCCCCGGGGCCGTCCTGGGCGGTGAGCCGTCGCGCGACGGCCAGGTGCGCGTCGGCCAGGTCGGCCACGTGGATGTAGTCGCGGATGCAGGTGCCGTCCGGCGTCGCGTAGTCGTCACCGAAGACCAGCGGGGCCTCGCCGCGGGTCAGCCGGTCGAAGAACATCGGGATCACGTTGAAGACACCGGTGTCGGAGAGCTCCGGCGCGGCCGCGCCCGCCACGTTGAAGTAGCGCAGGCAGCCGGTGGACAGCCCGTGCGCCCGGCCTGCGGCCCGCACCAGCCACTCCCCGGCGAGCTTGGTCTCCCCGTACGGGTTGATCGGGACGCAGGGGGCCTCCTCCGTGATCAGCTCCGCCTCCGGTACGCCGTACACCGCGGCCGACGAGGAGAACAGGAAGCGCCGCACCCCGGCGGCCGCGACGGCCTCCAGCAGGACGGTCAGCGCGCCGATGTTCTCCCGGTAGTACAGGAGCGGCTTCTCGACGGACTCACCGACCTGCTTCTTCGCCGCGAGATGGATCACACCGCTCACCCGGTGCTGCGTCAGCACCCGGTCCAGCAGCGCGCGGTCCGCCGTCGAGCCCCGGACCAGCGGGACGTCGGCCGGCAGCCGGTCCGGGTTGCCGGACGAGAGGTCGTCGAGAACGACCACCCGTTCACCGGCCTCCTTCATGGCCCGCACCACATGTGCTCCGATATATCCCGCTCCGCCTGTGATCAGCCATGTCATGCGCGCCACCCTAACGACCCGATCGGCCCTCTCCCGCGCACCGGCCCAGCAGGGCTGCCCACCGCGTTTTGTCAGTCGAGGCCGCCATCGACGATGATGATCGCGGGCGGCGCCGCATGATCCCGGCCTGCCCGGAACGGAGCATAAACGGGCAGTGAACTCCCGCTTCCGTTCATCCGATAGCCTCTGCCGACATGCCGCCGGCCCGCATCGGGGCCGTTACCGTCGCGCGCCGACCCGTGTCAGCACCAAGGAGTGAGTTCGTCTGTCGACCGCCATTCTCACAGGTGCTCCGGTGCCCGGATCGTCCATCGAGGACGATCTGAGGTCACTGGGCTTCGACGTACAGGCCGCCGCCGATGTCAGTGAGGCCTCCCGGCTGCTGTCCGTCGTCCCCGCCGACAGCCGGGTCGCGCTCGTCGACCCCCGCTTCGTCGGCCATGTCCACGCCCTGCGGCTCGGACTGACCGACCCCCGCTACCCCGCCGTCACCGTGCCCGGCGCGCTCACCGTGCAGCCCGAGGCGCGTGCCGCCCTGGTGCACGCCCTGGGCAGCGCCGGCGAGGCGGTCGGGGCCGGCGCCCCCACCGGCCCGCCCGGCGACACCGTCACGGCCACCGACCGCACCGTGCCCGGCCGGCTCGCCGCCACGATGGACACCGAGGGCACCGCGGTGCAGCGACCGGAGCTCGGCTCGCTCGTCGCGGCCGTCCCGTCCGACGAGGCCGGCCGCGCCGTCGCGCTCGCCTCGGTCGCCGCCGTCGACGACGAGGCGATCCGGCTGCGCAGCGCGGTGAAGGCCCGCGACGGATTCTTCACCACGTACTGCGTCAGCCCGTACTCGCGCTACATCGCCCGCTGGTGCGCGCGCCGCGGATTCACCCCGAACCAGGTCACGACCGCGTCGCTGCTGACCGCCCTGATCGCGGCCGGCTGCGCGGCCACCGGCACCCGCGGCGGATACGTCGCCGCCGGACTGCTGCTCCTCTTCTCCTTCGTCCTGGACTGCACCGACGGGCAGCTCGCCCGCTACTCGCTCCAGTACTCGACGCTGGGCGCCTGGCTCGACGCCACCTTCGACCGCGCCAAGGAGTACGCCTACTACGCGGGCCTCGCACTCGGCGCGGCCCGGGGCGGCGACGACGTCTGGGTACTGGCGCTCGGCGCGATGGTGCTCCAGTCCTGCCGCCACGTCATCGACTTCTCGTTCAACGAGGCCAACCACGACGCGGTGGCGAACTCCAGCCCCACGGCCGCCCTCTCCGACAAGCTCGACAGCGTCTCCTGGACGGTCTGGCTGCGCCGGATGATCGTGCTCCCGATCGGTGAGCGCTGGGCGATGATCGCCGTACTGACCGCGTTCACCACGCCCCGGATCGTCTTCTACGCGCTGCTCGTCGGCTGCGCCTTCGCGGCCTGCTACACCACGGCGGGCCGGCTGCTGCGCTCGCTGACCCGCAAGGCCCGGCGCACGCCCCGGGCCGCGCAGGCACTCGCGGAACTCGCGGACTCCGGCCCGTTCGCCCAGCTGGTGGCGGCGCTCAGCCCCCGGATCAAGGGCGCCTTGACCGCCCCGGTGCTGGCGGTCGTCGGCGCCGGCGCGCTGATCGCGGCCGCGCTCCAGCAGCCGTTCGGCAGCCGGCAGATGATCGTCGCCGCGGTCTTCTACACGGTCTTCTCCGGAATAGCCGTCGCCCGCCCGCTCCTGGGCGCACTCGACTGGCTCGTACCCCCGGTCTTCCGGGCGGCCGAGTACTGCACGATCCTCGCGCTGGCCGCCCGCAGTGACATCGACGGAGCGCTTCCCGCGGCCTTCGGGCTCGTATCGGCGGTCGCCTACCATCACTACGACACGGTGTACCGCATCAGGGGCGGCACCGGCGCGCCGCCCCAGTGGCTGGTGCGCACGATCGGCGGGCACGAGGGCCGGGTCCTGGTGGTGGCCGTACTCGCGGCCGTATTCACCGGAGCCTCCGGCTTCGCCGTGGCACTCACCGCTCTCGCAGTGGCCGTGGCACTGGTCGTGCTGGTGGAGTCCATCCGCTTCTGGGTGTCCTCCGGGGCACCCGCCGTTCACGACGAAGGAGAACCCGCATGATCGGCCTCGTACTGGCAGCGGGCGCGGGACGGCGCCTGCGCCCCTACACCGACACGCTCCCCAAGGCCCTCGTGCCGGTGGACGGCGAGAAGACCGTCCTCGATCTCACGCTGGCCAACTTCGCGGAGATCGGCCTCACCGAGGTCGCGATCGTCGTCGGCTACCGCAAGGAAGCCGTCTACGACCGCAAGGAGGAGCTGGAGGCGAAGTACGGCCTCAAGATCGTCCTCGTCGACAACGACAAGGCAGAGGAGTGGAACAACGCCTACTCCCTGTGGTGCGCCCGCGAGGTCCTCAAGCGCGGCGTGATCCTCGCCAACGGCGACACCGTGCACCCGGTGTCCGTGGAGCGGACGCTGCTGGACGCGCGCGGTAAGGGCCAGAAGATCATCCTCGCCCTCGACACGGTGAAGAACCTCGCCGACGAGGAGATGAAGGTCATCGCAGAGGAGGGCAAGGGCGTACAGCGGATCACCAAGCTGATGGACCCGGCCACCGCCACCGGCGAGTACATCGGTGTCACCCTCATCGAGGCCGAGGCCGCACAGGAGCTGGCCGACGCGCTGAAGGCGACCTTCGAGCGCGACCCGGACCTCTACTACGAGGACGGCTACCAGGAGCTCGTCGACCGCGGCTTCACCGTCGACGTCGCGCCCATCGGTGAGGTCACCTGGGTCGAGATCGACAATCACGACGACCTCGCGAAGGGCCGGGAGATCGCGTGCCAGTACTGACCCGGCTCATCCCCTCCCCGGTCTTCGTCGACATCAGCCGGGGCGCGATGGACGACCTGGCCGGCCTCCTCGCCGACCAGCGGATCTCCGCCTCCGGCAAGCTCGCGATCGCGATCAGCGCCGGCTCGGGGCAGGCCCTGCGCGAGAAGCTTGCACCGGCCCTGCCTGGCGCCGACTGGTACTGCGTGCCGGGCGGCAACATCGACGCCGCCGTACAGCTGGCCGACGACATCAAGGGCAAGCGGTACGACGCGGTGGTCGGTCTCGGCGGCGGCAAGATCATCGACGTGGCGAAGTACGCCGCCGCCCGGGTCGGCCTGCCGCTGGTCTCCGTCGCCACGAACCTCGCCCACGACGGCCTCTGCTCACCCGTCGCGACCCTGGACAACGACAACGGACGCGGCTCCTACGGCGTCCCGATGCCGATCGCCATGGTCATCGACCTCTCGGTGATCCGTGAGGCCCCGGACCGCTTCGTGCGCTCCGGCATCGGCGACGCGATCTCCAACATCTCCTCGATCGCCGACTGGGAGCTCTCGCACCAGGTCAACGACGAGCAGATCGACGGACTGGCCGCGGCCATGGCCCGTACCGCGGGCGAGGCGGTGCTGCGCCACCCGGGCACCGTCGCGGACGACGAGTTCCTCACCGTTCTCGCGGAGTCGCTGGTGCTCTCCGGCATCGCCATCTCGATCAGCGGCGACACCCGCCCCTCGTCCGGCGCCTGCCACGAGATCAGCCACGCGTTCGACCTGCTCTTCCCCAAGCGGGCAGCGAGCCACGGCGAGCAGGTCGGCCTTGGCGCCGCCTTCGCCATGCACCTGCGCGGAGCCCACGAGGAGTCCGGGCTCTTCGCGGAGGTCCTGCGCCGGCACGGCCTTCCGGTCCTGCCCACGGAGATCGGCTTCACCGCCGACGAGTTCGTCCAGGCCGTCGACTACGCCCCGCAGACCCGTCCGGGACGCTTCACGGTCCTGGAACACCTCAGCCTGTCCACCGACCAGATCAGGGACGCGTACGCCGACTATGCCAAGACCATCAGTAGCTGAACTTCGTCCGGTCGTTCACCCCCCGGGCGTCAAGGACCGGCGCAGCGGCGAACACTGGGCGGGCCGGATATACATGCGCGAGGTCTCGCTGCGTGTGGACCGGTACCTGGTGAACACCAAGGTCACGCCCAACCAGCTGACGTACCTGATGACCATCGCGGGTGTGCTCGCCGCTCCGGCCCTGCTCGTTCCGGGCATCACCGGCGCGCTGCTCGGCGTGGTCATGGTCCAGCTCTACCTGCTGCTCGACTGCGTGGACGGCGAGCTGGCCCGCTGGAAGAAGCAGTTCTCGCTGGGCGGGGTCTACCTGGACCGGGTGGGTGCCTACCTCTGCGACGCCGCCGTGCTGGTCGGCTTCGGCCTGCGCGCCGCCGACCTGTGGGGCAACGGACGGATCGACTGGCTCTGGGCCTTCCTGGGGACGCTCGCGGCGCTGGGCGCCATCCTGATCAAGGCCGAGACCGACCTGGTCGGGGTCGCGCGCCACCAGGGCGGGCTGCCGCCGGTCAAGGAGGCGGCGTCCGAGCCGCGCTCGTCCGGCATGGCGTTCGCCCGCCGGGCGGCCGGTGCGCTCAAGTTCCACCGGCTGATCCTGTGCGTCGAGGCCTCGCTGGTGATCCTGGTCGCGGCCGTCCTGGACGCGGTCCGGGACGACCTCTTCTTCAGCCGCCTCGCGGTCGCGGTGCTGGCCGGCATCGCCCTGCTGCAGACCCTCCTCCACCTCGTGTCGGTCCTGGCATCGAGCAGGCTGAAGTGAGCACCCCCATGAAACTCGGCGCGGTCATCATCACGATGGGCAACCGCCCGGCCGAGCTGCGTGCCCTGCTCGATTCGGTCGCCGCGCAGAAGGGCGACCGGATCGAGGTGGTCGTCGTCGGCAACGGTTCCCCCGTACCGGACGTCCCCGCGGGCGTGCGCACCGTCGAGTTGCCCGAGAACCTGGGCATCCCCGGCGGCCGCAACGTCGGCATCGAGGCCTTCGGGCCGTCCGGCGCCGACGTGGACGCCCTGCTGTTCCTGGACGACGACGGACTGCTGCCGCTCACCGACACCGCCGAGCTGTGCCGGCAGGCGTTCGAGGCCGATCCGAAGCTCGGCATCATCAGCTTCCGCATCGCCGACCCGGACACCGGCGAGACCCAGCGCCGCCACGTGCCCAGGCTGCGGGCGGCCGACCCGCTGCGCTCGTCCCGGGTGACGACGTTCCTCGGCGGCGCCAACGCCGTACGCACCCGGGTCGTCGCGGAGGTCGGCCCGCTGCCGGGCGACTTCTTCTACGCGCACGAGGAGACCGATCTGGCCTGGCGGGCGCTGGACGCCGGCTGGCTGATCGACTACCGCGCCGACATGGTGCTGAACCACCCCACCACCGCGCCGTCCCGGCACGCCGTCTACCACCGCATGGTGGCCCGCAACCGGGTCTGGCTGGCGCGCCGCAACCTGCCCGCGCCCCTGGTCCCCGTGTACCTCGGCGTGTGGCTGCTGCTGACCCTGCTCCGCAAGCCGTCCGGCCCGGCGCTCAAGGCCTGGTTCGGCGGCTTCCGGGAAGGCTGGTCGAAGCCCTGCGGACCGCGACGCCCCATGAAGTGGCGTACGGTGTGGCGGCTGACACGACTAGGCCGCCCTCCGGTCATCTGAGAGGCTCGCCTCTGGGAGCATGAGGCGTATTTTTCTATTCGGGACCTGTCCGCCCTGAGCCGCGCCCGCGACTGGCTGCGCATTTTGAATACGAGAGTCTTATCTGGTGAGTGACACAACCCATGATGGTGCGGTCGCGCTGAGCACCCCGCCATCGGCAGACGACGCCCTGAGCTCGGCCGAGCTGGCCGCGAAGTACGGTCTGACGGTGAGCGGAGCCCGGCCGGGGCTCTTCGAGTACGTGCGCCAGCTCCGCGGGCGACGCCACTTCATCATGGCGTTCTCCCGGGCGAAGCTGACCGCTCAGTACAGCCAGGCGAAGCTGGGCCAGCTGTGGCAGGTGGCCACCCCGCTCCTGAACGCCGCGGTCTACTTCATCATCTTCGGACTGATCCTCGGCACGAAGAGGGGGATTCCGCAGGACGTCTTCATCCCGTTCCTGGTGACCGGGGTCTTTGTCTTCACCTTCACCCAGAGCTCCGTGATGGCGGGTGTCCGGGCCATCGCCGGAAACCTCGGCCTGGTCCGCGCGCTGCACTTCCCCCGTGCCTCGCTGCCCATCTCCTTCTCGCTCCAGCAGCTCCAGCAGCTGCTCTACTCGATGATCGTGCTGGTCGCGGTGACCGTCGCGTTCGGCAGCTATCCGCGGCTCTCGTGGCTGCTGGTGGTCCCTGCCCTGGTGATGCAGTTCTTCTTCAACACCGGCCTGGCGCTGATCATGGCGAGGCTCGGTGCCAAGACCCCCGACCTGGCGCAGCTGATGCCGTTCATCATGCGAACCTGGATGTACGCGTCGGGCGTCATGTTCTCCATCCCGGTGATGCTCGCGGACAAGCCGTCCTGGATCGCTGATGTGCTGCAGTACAACCCCGCGGCCATCTACATGGACCTGGTCCGGTTCGCGATGATCGACGGCTACGGCTCCGAGAACCTGCCGTCGCACGTCTGGCTGGTCGGGCTCGTCTGGGCGCTCCTGGTGGGCGTCGCGGGATTCGTGTACTTCTGGAAGGCAGAGGAACGGTACGGCCGTGGCTGAGGACAACACCGCGGGGCGCGTCCCCACCGTGATCGCCGACGACGTGCACATCGTGTACCGCGTCAACGGCGGCGGCGGTGGCAAGGGCGGCGCCACCGCGGCACTGAGCCGGATACTGCGCCGCGGCAAGGGCGAGGAGCGCGGGATCCGCAAGGTGCACGCCGTGCGCGGCGTGTCCTTCACCTCCTACCGGGGCGAGGCGATCGGTCTCATCGGGACCAACGGCTCCGGCAAGTCGACCTTGCTGCGGGCCATCGCGGGGCTGCTGCCGACCGAGCACGGCAAGGTCTACACCGACGGCCAGCCCTCGCTGCTCGGGGTGAACGCGGCCCTGATGAGCGATCTGACCGGCGAGCGCAATGTCGTCCTGGGCGGACTCGCCATGGGGATGAGCCGCGAGGAGATCCGGGAGCGGTACGAGGAGATCGTGGAGTTCTCCGGCATCAACGAGAAGGGCGACTTCATCACCCTGCCGATGCGGACGTACTCCTCGGGCATGGCGGCCCGGCTGCGCTTCTCGATCGCGGCCGCCAAGAACCACGACGTCCTCATGATCGACGAGGCGCTGGCGACCGGTGACCGCAAGTTCCAGATCCGCTCGGAGGCGCGTATCCGTGAGCTCCGCAAGGAGGCCGGCACCGTCTTCCTGGTCAGTCACAGCAACAAGTCGATCAGGGACACCTGCGACCGGGTGCTGTGGCTGGAGAAGGGCGAACTGCTGATGGACGGCCCGACCGAAGAGGTCCTGAAGGCGTACGAGCGGGAGACCGGCAAGTAGCGCCTCTCCGCCCCGCGCACCGCCGCGGCCCCCGCCGGAACTCTCCGGCGGGGGCCGCGGCGCGTGTCCGGACCCCGGACCGGACACCGCACGTCCACGGCTCGTCGTACGTCATCCGGCAAGATCTCCTCCCGCCGGATGACGTCAATTCAGTGGCGCGCGGGGAAAGTTGGCACGGCACGGCGCACACTCCACAAGTGTCCCGCACCCCGGCGTATCGATGAGCGTTGTACAACGTAAGCTGTACCGGTGCTGATTCGTTGCAAGTGGGGCGATACCGCCTGAGTGGAAGGCCCATGGGGTCCTCCGCACTGGGGAGGGTGGGCGGCGTGTCCGGAATGGGTTGTTTTGGGTCGGCAGTGTAGAACGGGAGATGTGACGGCTATGACGGATAATCTCCAGCTCCGAGGTGCTCACGCCGTCCCCGTGCAGGGCGGTACGCAGTGACGCGAGCCCGCCCGGCGCGGCTTGATTCCGCCGTACCCGGAACCCTTGACAAGGCCGCCGACGAGAATTTTCCGGTGGCTCCGTTCTTCCTGCCGCGCGCCTGGCGCGACGACCTGATGGCTGTCTACGGCTACGCCCGGCTCGTCGACGACATCGGTGACGGCGACCTGGCCCCCGGCGGCGCCGACGCCCGCCATCTCGGTCTCGACCCGGCACAGAGCGAGGACCGCCTCGCCATGCTGGACGCGCTGGAGACCGACCTGCGCAGGATCTTCGCCACCACGGGCGAGACTCCGCACCACCCCCTCATGCAGGCACTTCGCCCCACCGTGCGCCGCCGCGCGCTCACCCCCGAACCCTTCCTCGGCCTCATCGAGGCCAACCGGCAGGACCAGAAGATCCGCCGCTACGGGACGTACGAGGAGCTGCTCGCCTACTGCGAGCTCTCCGCCAACCCCGTCGGCCGCCTGGTCCTCCAGCTCACCGGGACCGCGAGCCCCGAACGCGTCCGCCGCTCCGACGCCGTCTGCACCGCGCTGCAGATCGTCGAGCATCTCCAGGACGTCACCGAGGACCTCGGGCGGGACCGGATCTACCTGCCGGCCGACGACATGGCAAGGTTCCATGTGGCCGAATCCGATCTTGCGGCCCCCACGGGGGGCGCGTCGGTGCGGGCACTGGTCGCGTACGAGGCGGAACGCGCCGGGGACCTGCTGAATGAAGGCACCCCTCTGGTGGGTAGCGTCCACGGCAGGCTCAAGCTGCTTCTCGCCGGATTCGTCGGCGGGGGGCGTGCCGCCCTCACCGCGATCGCGGCCGCCGGGTTCGATGTACTGCCCGGACCGCCCAAGCCCACCAAGCCCAGCCTGCTGCGCGAGGTGGGAGTTGTCTTGCGAAGAGCGCGTAGAGAGGGGTGAGCCGGACCGTGGAGGGACAGACGACGTACATGTCGGCACCGGTACAGGCCGCATACAGTTACTGCGAGGCGGTCACCGGACAGCAGGCGCGGAACTTCGCGTACGGCATCAGGCTGCTGCCGGCCGAGAAGCGACAGGCCATGTCGGCGCTGTACGCCTTCTCCCGTCGCGTCGACGACATCGGTGACGGTGAGCTGGAGCCGGAGACCAAGCGGGTCCGCCTGGAGGGCACCCGCACACTCCTGGACCGGGTACGGGACGGCGCGGTGGACGAGGACGACACCGATCCGGTGGCCGTCGCGCTCGCGGATGCCGCCCGCAGGTTCCCGCTGCCGCTGGAGGGGCTCGACGAGCTCATCGACGGTGTGCTGATGGACGTGCGCGGCGCGACCTACGAGACCTGGGACGACCTCAAGATCTACTGCCGGTGCGTCGCGGGCGCCATCGGCCGTCTCAGCCTGGGCGTCTTCGGTACGGAGCCGGGCGCGCCCGGCTCGGAACGCGCCGCGGAGTACGCCGACACGCTCGGCCTCGCACTCCAGCTGACCAACATCCTGCGCGACGTCCGCGAGGACGCGGGCAACGGGCGCACCTATCTGCCCGCCGACGACCTCGCCAAGTTCGGCTGCTCCGAGGGATTCCACCGGGCCACCCCGCCGCCCGGCTCGGACTTCGCCGGGCTGATCCACTTCGAGGTCCGGCGCGCCCGCGCCCTGTTCGCCGAGGGGTACCGGCTGCTGCCGATGCTGGACCGGCGCAGCGGTGCCTGCGTGGCGGCGATGGCCGGTATCTACCGCAGGCTCCTGGACCGGATCGAGCGCGACCCCGAGGCGGTGCTGCGCGGCCGGGTCTCGCTGCCGGGCCACGAGAAGGCATACGTGGCGGTGCGCGGCCTGTCCGGTCTGGACGCCCGCTACATTTCGCGCCGGACCGCCAGGGGGCGTGTCTGAATGCGCCGCGTAGACATCTCGCGCACCATGAGCACCATGGATGATCAGTGCGGGCGGCGGGCAACCCTCGGTAGTGCCGCTGCGTCCCTGACGGGAAAGACCTGGCGAGAGGGGGATTCGTGACGGACGACGGGCTGCGCTCCTCCCGGGCGGTGGTGATCGGCGGCGGCCTCGCCGGCATCACCTCGGCCCTGCGCCTGGCCGACGCCGGGCTTGACGTGACCCTGCTCGAAGGCCGGCCCCGGCTCGGCGGCCTCGCCTTCTCCTTCCGGCGCGGCGAACTGACGGTCGACAACGGCCAGCATGTCTACCTGCGCTGCTGCACCGCGTACCGCTGGTTCCTCGACCGCGTCGAGGGCGCCCGTCTGGCCCCGCTGCAAAACCGTTTGGACGTGCCCGTTCTCGATGTCGGACGGCCCGCCGGGCCCCGGCTCGGACGGTTGCGCCGCAACGGCCTGCCGGTCCCCTTCCACCTCGCCGCCGGACTCGCCGGATACCCGCACCTCTCGCTCGCCGAACGGGCGAGCGTCGGTCGCGCCGCGCTGGCCCTCGGCCGGCTCGACCCGGACGATCCGGCACTCGACGACATCGACTTCGGCAGCTGGCTCGCCCGGCACGGCCAGTCGCCGCGCACCATCGAGGCCCTCTGGGACCTGGTCGGCGTGGCCACGCTCAACGCCACCGCGCCGAACTCCTCACTCGCGCTCGCCGCGAAGGTCTTCAAGACCGGCCTCCTCTCCGAGCCCGGCGCCGCCGACATCGGCTGGGCGAGCGTGCCGCTCGGCGACATCCACGACACGCTGAGCCGCAAGGCCCTGGACTCCGCCGGTGTCCGCACCGAACTCCGGACGAAGGCCTCCGCGCTCACCCGTACCGACGACGGACGCTGGGTGGTCGAGACCGGGGCCGAGCGGATCGAGGCGGACACCGTCGTGCTGGCCGTGCCGCAGCGCGAGACCCACGACCTGCTGCCCGACGGCGCGCTCGACGCCCCGGAGAAGCTGCTGGAGATCGGCAGCTCACCCATCCTCAACGTGCACGTGGTCTACGACCGCAAGGTGCTGCGGCGGCCGTTCTTCACCGCGCTCGGCTCGCCGGTCCAGTGGGTCTTCGACCGCACGGAGGCCTCGGGCCTCACCGGACCAGGGCAGTACCTCGCCGTCTCCCAGTCGGCGGCCGGCGAGGAGATCGACCTGCCCGTCTCCGAACTGCGCGCGCGTTACCTGCCCGAGCTGGAGCGGCTGCTGCCGGCCGCACGCGGTGCCGGGATCAGGGACTTCTTCGTCACCCGGGAGCGGACGGCGACCTTCGCGCCCGCCCCCGGAGTCGGCCGGCTGCGGCCCGGGACCCGTACCGGGGTCCCCGGCCTCTTCCTGGCCGGCGCATGGACCGCCACCGGGTGGCCCGCCACGATGGAGGGCGCCGTCCGCAGCGGTGCCGGCGCAGCGGACGCCGCACTCCTGGCACTCGGCCGCCCCCACGAACATCCGCTGCAGGAGGCGGCATGAGCAGTACCACCGGAACAAGAGGAGAGTCAGTGACCCCGGCGAATCCGGCTTCCGACACCGTGGCGGACACCACGGACGTCACCGCGCTTCTGGAGCGCGGACGGGCCCTTTCCACGCCGGTGCTCCGGGCCGCCGTTGACCGGCTCGCACCGCCCATGGACACCGTGGCCGCCTACCACTTCGGCTGGATCGATGCTCAGGGCAGGCCCTCCGACGGCGACGGCGGCAAGGCCGTGCGCCCGGCGCTGGCCCTGCTGTCCGCGGAAGCGGCCGGCGCCGCCGCCGAGGCCGGCGTCCCCGGCGCCGTGGCTGTCGAACTCGTGCACAACTTCTCACTGCTGCACGACGACCTGATGGACGGCGACGAGCAGCGGCGCCACCGCGACACGGTGTGGAAGGTGCACGGCCCCGCCCAGGCGATCCTGGTCGGCGACGCGCTCTTCGCGCTGGCCAACGAGATTCTGCTGGAGCTGGGGACGGTCGAGGCGGGCCGTGCGGCCCGGCGGCTGACCTCGGCCACCCGCAAGCTCATCGACGGGCAGGCCCAGGACATCTCCTACGAGCACCGCGAGCGGGTCACCGTCGAGGAGTGCCTGGAGATGGAGGGCAACAAGACGGGCGCCCTGCTCGCCTGCGCCTGCTCCATCGGCGCGGTGCTCGGCGGCGCCGACGACCGTACCGCCGACGTCCTGGAGGCGTACGGCTACCACCTCGGCCTCGCCTTCCAGGCGGTCGACGACCTGCTCGGGATCTGGGGCGACCCGGAGTCCACCGGCAAGCAGACCTGGAGCGATCTGCGCCAGCGCAAGAAGTCCCTGCCGGTCGTCGCCGCGCTCGCCGCGGGCGGACCGGCCTCCGAGCGCCTGGGCGAGCTGCTCGCCGCCGACGCGAAGAGCAACGAGTTCGACAGCTTCTCCGAAGAGGAGTTCGCCGCCCGTGCGGCGCTCATCGAGGAGGCGGGCGGCCGTGAATGGACCGCTCAGGAGGCGCGTCGTCAGCATGCGGTCGCCATCGAGGCGCTGCACGGTGTCGACATGCCCGAAACCGTGCGGGCGCAGCTCACGGCGCTCGCTGACTTCGTCGTCGTACGAAAGAGATGATCGCCATCTGTTCCATATGACTCGCAGTCGCCGGCCGGTGCCCGTCACGGGCGCCGGCCGACGGAGACCCCAGCACAGCAGAGGAACAACTGCACGAAGGGGAAGCCATGACAGCGACGACCGACGGAAGCACCGGGGCTGTGGATCCCCGCGCAGCCTCGGCCAGTAGACCGACAACCGAATCAACCATCGCCGCGGACGACGTACTGGCCGCCGCGCGGCGGGCCGCGGAACGCTCGGTGGAGCACCTCCTCGGCCGACAGGACGAACAGGGCTGGTGGAAGGGCGACCTCGCCACCAACGTCACCATGGACGCCGAGGACCTCCTGCTCCGCCAGTTCCTCGGAATCCAGGATTCCGCCACGGTACAGGCGGCCGGCCGCTTCATCCGCGGCGAGCAGCTCGGTGACGGCACCTGGGCCACGTTCCACGACGGACCGGGGGACCTGTCCGCCACCATCGAGGCGTACGTGGCACTGCGGCTGGCCGGGGACCGGCCGGACGACCCGCACATGCTCCGCGCCTCCGGGTGGGTCAGGGAACAGGGCGGGATCGCGGCGAGCCGGGTGTTCACCCGGATCTGGCTGGCCCTGTTCGGCTGGTGGAAATGGGACGACCTGCCGGAACTCCCGCCCGAGCTGATGTTCTTCCCGAAGTGGGTCCCGCTCAATATCTACGACTTCGGCTGCTGGGCCCGCCAGACCATCGTGCCGCTCACCGTCGTCTCCGCGAAGCGGCCGGTCCGGCCCGCCCCCTTCGCACTCGACGAGCTGCACACCGACCCCGGCGAACCGAACCCACCCAGGCGCCCCGCACCGGCGGCCAGTTGGGACGGTGTCTTCCAGCGCCTCGACAAGGCGCTGCACCTCTATCACCGGATCGCCCCGCGCCGGGTGCGCCGCCTCGCGATGAACGCGGCCGCCCGCTGGATCATCGAACGCCAGGAGAACGACGGCTGCTGGGGCGGCATCCAGCCGCCCGCCGTCTACTCCGTCATCGCGCTGCATCTGCTGGGCTATGACCTCGACCACCCGGTGATGCGGGCCGGACTCGCCTCGCTCGACCGGTTCGCGGTCTGGCGCGAGGACGGCGCCCGCATGATCGAGGCCTGCCAGTCCCCGGTCTGGGACACCTGCCTCGCCACCATCGCGCTCGCCGACGCAGGCCTGCGCCCCGACCATCCGGCGCTCGTGAAGGCGGCCGACTGGATGCTCGACGAGGAGATCGACCGGCCGGGCGACTGGTCGGTACGCAGGCCCCAACTCCCGCCGGGAGGCTGGGCGTTCGAGTTCCACAACGACAACTACCCGGATATCGACGACACCGCGGAAGTGGTCCTCGCGCTGCGCCGGGTCCGTCACCCGGATCCGGCACGGGTCGAGGCGGCCATCGCCCGGGGGGTGCGCTGGAACGTCGGCATGCAGTCCCGCAACGGCGCCTGGGGAGCGTTCGACGCCGACAACACCAGCCCGTTCCCCAACCGGCTGCCGTTCTGCGACTTCGGTGAGGTCATCGACCCGCCGTCCGCCGACGTCACCGGACACGTGGTGGAGATGCTCGCCATCGAGGGCCACTCCGCGCACCCCGTCACCCGGCGGGGCATCGAGTGGCTGCTCGCCGAACAGGAGGCCGCCGGAGGCTGGTTCGGCCGATGGGGCGTCAACTACGTATACGGAACAGGGTCCGTGGTGCCCGCCCTGGTCGCCGCCGGACTGCCTGCCGCGCATCCCTCGATCCGGCGCGCGGCCGACTGGCTGGAGTCCGTCCAGAACGACGACGGCGGCTGGGGCGAGGACCTGCGCTCCTACAAGGAGGAGAAGTGGGTCGGCCACGGAGCCTCCACCGCGTCCCAGACGGCCTGGGCGCTGCTCGCACTCCTGGCCGCAGACCGGCGGGACACCGTGGCGGTGGCCCGCGGCGTCGCCTGGCTCACCGAGACCCAGCAGGCCGACGGATCCTGGGACGAGCCGTACTTCACCGGTACCGGCTTCCCCTGGGACTTCTCCATCAACTACCACCTCTACCGGCAGGTCTTCCCGCTCACCGCACTCGGCCGGTACGTGCACGGCGATCCCTTCGCCGGCCGCACGGACCTCCGTGAGGGGGCCTGATGGGCGAACCCGCGGGGCCGCCCGGCCCCGCCGCCCCGCTGCTGATCGCCTGTGCGCTCGGCATCGAACACCTCGCCCTGCGCACCGGCAGGAGCAGGGCGGACAGGGCGCCGGGACCCGTGACCGTGATCCGTACGGGCATGGGACCCAAGGCGGCCGAATCCGCCGTGGCACGGGCGCTCGGCGAGGGCCGGGCGTTCGGCGCCGCGGTCATCGCCTCGGGGTTCTGTGCCGGGCTGACGCCCGGCATGCACCCCGGAGATCTGGTGGTGGCCGACGAGACCCGGCTCGCCGGGGAGTCGGCCGCCTGCACCGGCACCGAACTGCTTGCCGACGCACTGGCCAGAGCAGTACCGGGACGCACCGTCCACACCGGTCCGCTGACCGGCTCCGACCATGTCGTACGCGGGCATGAGCGGGCCGAGCTGCGGACCACCGGAGCGATCGCGGTGGACATGGAGTCCGCCGCCACTCTGCGCACCGCCCTGCGCGC